>JAEYYY010000531.1 GCA_023430775.1 Pseudomonadota bacterium | reverse complement strand
GGTGCAGCAGGCGCGGCCGGCGCCGGTGCAGGAGCCGCGGCATCGCCGCTCGGCCGGCCACGGATCGACAGCCCGCGGCTCGGCGGCGGCGCTTCTCCCGCGGGACGAGCAGGCGCAGCGGGCGCCGCCGCTGCCGGCGTGGCTGCCGGCGGTCGAGGAGCCCCGGGGTCCTGTCGCGAGAGCGTCGCTTCGACGACTCTCACGCCGGGTGCCGGCGGTGCCGCATTCGGCCGCGTATCGATGAACCCGGACGGTGCCGGTGCGCCGCGCCCCGCGAGCAACGGCTGGACGACGCCGTTGATCCGCACCCCGACGTTCTCGCCATCGACCACGAACATCGCGAGCTCGGGATGATCGAACCGGGTCTGCAGCGCGCTGACCAGCTGCGCGAACGACATGTTCTTCAGATCGGACAGCGTCTCGGCCTGATGGATCAACATCGGTGGCGGACCCTCGACGACGTACTCCTTGACGACGAAGGTCAGCACGTCGAGCAAGGTGTCTCGATCCGCATCGGCGAACGCGTCGCGGACGTTGGTGGCAAGGTCGCGGATGTCGGGGCGGGACGGCATGATTTCTCCAGCAAAGCACCAAGAATCTAGGTGACGGCTCCGTCGAGATCGATGCCCGTGGTCTCGCAGCCGACGAGCTTGCAGCCGGTCAGGTCGGCGTTACACAGGTTGACGCCGCGGAGGTCGCAGCGCACGAACGTCGCGCCGCGCAGGTTCGCGCCGTACATGTTCGCGCGCTTGAAGTCGACGTCGAACAGCGTGGCGCCGGTCCAGTCGGTGCGCGACAGCGACACCGTCGCGTGCGCGTAGCCATCGAACACCGACGCGATGACGACGGCTGAGGAAAAATCTGAGCTGTAGAGCTCGGAGTCCTTGAACGTGCAGTTCTGGATCCGCGCGCGGTGGAGCCGCAGCCGCGCCATCCGCACCGGTCCGAGCTCGCAGCGCAAGAGCTGCGCGCCGGTGAGGTCGAGCTCGGTGAGGTCGCAATCCTTCATCTGCACGCGGTGCCACAGCGCGCCCTTCCACTGCGACGTGCGGAGGTCGGTCTGCTCGAGCTTCGCGCGCTCGAGGCGAGCCTCGTCTCCGTCGGCGCCGCGCAGATCGAGGCGGTTGATCGTGACGTTGTCGAGGTCGACTCCGCGCAGCCCGACCGACGGCGCCGCGAAGCCCTGGATGGTGCGGCCGGCGAGCTCGTCCTCGGCGACCAGCCGCTCGAGCTGAACTCGCGACTGGACGACGCCGGCATCGGCGGCGGTCGAATCACTCATCGACTCGATGGTACCGCGCTAGGCGCGGCGCGGGTTGCCGTTGCGCCACTGTTGCGTGCGCGCGGCATCCCCGGCCATCTCGAGCACGCGCGCTTTGATCTTCTCGATGTCCTTGTCGAGCGCGGCCTGGCTCATCATCCGGGCGGTGCCCTCGTTGACCGCCTGCATCGTCGACATGCCGGAGGCCTCGAGCTTCTCGAGGTCTTCCTGCTCGTGCGCTTCCTCTTCGATCTCGGCGAGCTCGGCACCGAACGGCATGTCGCCGTCGTAGGACCGGTTGTGGAGTCCGCCGGCGCCCTTGCTGGCGCGCTGCGCCTGCGCGACGTGCGTCAGTTCGTGGGCGAGCAGTGCAGACGCCTCGCTGCCCATCGCCTTGTCGGGCGAGCCACCGAGGAGGATGGCGCCGGTGCGGCCGACCGTGACGGCGTACGCGTTGCGCTGCTTGTTGAACTCTTCGGCGAACTCGCCGGTGAACACGCGGACGTGACCGAGATCGACGCCGAACCGGCGCTCGTACTTGCTCCGCACCGAGTGCTCGAGCGCCTCGCCACGACCTGCCTTCTTCGCGAGCAGCTTGAGTAGCCGCTCCGGGTCGTACTTGCGCGCGAGCTCGTCACTGAGCTCCTCGGTCTTCTCGTCGTCCGCCAAGAGTGAATCCTTTTACCGGCTCAGTCGTCGTTGCCTTCCCCGGACCAGGTCGACACGTAACCCTCTGATTGTTCGTAGTATTCGGACGTCTTTTGCTGGTCGACGACCGCGGATTCCCCACCCAGGGCCTGCTCGAGGAACTTGGTCTCGTCGAGGCAGCTACCTCCCTTGATGCCCTTGGCCTCGAACACGACCTCACCCTTCGCGTTGATCGTGATCTCGATCGACTTCTTCGTTGCCATTACTCGGCCCCCCATTTCGAGACGACCAGACGAATCGAGCCGTCCTCTTCGTTGACCTCTTCCTCGACCGTGTAGCCCTTCTCTTCGCAGGCCTGTTTGACGTTGTGATACTGGTACCGCTGGCTGAGCTGGTGCTTGAACTCTTCCTCCGAGACGCCCTTGGTCGTCTCGACGCCCCACCAGTCCGCCGTCAGGTCGTAGGTGCCCTCGGCATTCGCGATCACGCCGATGTCGTAGCGGCCCATGTCGACGGAGATCGCCGCCTTCAGCGTGTCGCCGCGATAGCCGCGCACCGTCACGCCCTGATGCTCCTCGGCTTCCGCAAACTTGAGCTGCATGTCGGCGAGCGCCTTCTTGATCGCCGCCAGATTGGTCATCTTCAGCGCGCACTTCGTGAAATGCGACATCAGCGAACAGTGTACGATCGAAACGATGCGAGCGCTCCCCTGGTGCAGCATCGTGGCGGTCATTGTTTCGACCGGCGCGTGTAGCTACTCGCCGGGCGTCGGCTCGCTGGTGGACGGCACCGCGATGCCCGACGACGGGCCACGCCCCGGTGCCGCGTGTGGGTGGACGTTCTCGCCCCGCCACGTCGGTGATCCTTGTGCCGCGACGGAGAACCCCGAGCTGGTGCTCACCACCGGCCTCTGGACCTACGACACCGACACGGGCGCGCTGACCGATCCCGCGGCGGCGATGTCGATGCCTGCGAGCACGGTGGTCGACGGTGACATCGACGTTCGCGTGCTCGCCGTCGCGTCGCTCACCATCCAGCAGGGCGCCGAGCTGATCGTTCGGGGAGGTGCCGCCCTCGCCCTCGTGGTCAATGACCGCGCCACGATCGACGGGGCGATCGATGTCTCGGCGAGCATCGCCACGCTTCCGACCACCACGGTGACGCCGGGTCCGGGCGGCAACGCGAGCTCGTGCGCGGATCGTCGCGGACAACCCGGCATGTCGGTCAGCCCGGCCTCGGGCGATGGTGGCGGCGGCGGTGGTGGTGGCGGGTTCGGGACCGCCGGCGGTGCAGGCGCCAGCGGTGCGGGCGGCGCGACGCCTGCCACCGGTGGAGATGGTGGCAGCGCGAGCCTCGAGGACTTCGCACTGCGCGGCGGTTGCGGTGGTGGCGACGGCGGCATCTCGAACAGCGTCAAGGGCGTCCCCGGTGCCGGCGGTGGCATCCTGCTGCTCGCCGTCAAGGGCGCGACGGCCGTCCAGACCGGCGCCCAGCTGCGCAGCGGTGGCTCGGGCGCGATCGGCGGCGGCATCAACTCGGGTGGTCCTGGCGGTGGCTCCGGCGGGATGATCGCGATCCAGACGTCGAACCTCGCGCTCGCGGGCCTGTTGTGCGCGAATGGTGGTGGAGGAGCCGGCGGCATCGGCGACACCGTCCGCGTCGCGCCGGGCGAGTCGGCGAAGTGCTCGACCACCGAGGCCGCGATCGGCGGAGACGGCGTCAACGAGGATGACGGTGGTAACGGCGGAGTCGGCACCACGCCGCCCGGCAACGGTGGCGTCCGCGCGAACGATAACGACGGTGGTGGCGGTGGCGGCGGTAGCGTCGGTCGCATCTATCTGCGCGCTGCGGCACTCACCGACAGCAGCGTTCACTCACCGGCACCGATCGTGCTGCCGTTCGAAGGCTTCTGAGCGCTCGCTACAGCTCGATCTTGCGCTCGCCGTCGTCGGAGCCGCCGCCCTTGTCACCGAGGTTCGACGTCGGCGCGCCGTAGCGCGCCATCCAGCCTTCCTTCTTCGCTGGAGTGCTGCCTCGCCGGGCGGCCGCCGGACGCGCGCGGGTCCGCGCCCATTCGCGCATCGCCTCGATCTGCTCGCGCATCGTGATCGCGAGCGGCACGATGTCGCGCAGCGTGTCGAGCAGGCCCTCGGTGGACAGATCGACGCCGGTATCGAACGCGTCGTACAGCGACGCGACGACCGCTTGCTCGAGCTCGGCGCCCGAGTAATCGACGGTCGCCTCGACCAGCTTCTCCATGTCGAACTGACCCGGATCTCGCTTCTTCTTGCGGATGTGGATGTCGATGATCTGGCGGCGATCCTCGCGGTCCGGCAGATCGCAGAAGAAGATCTCGTCGAACCGACCCTTGCGCAGCAGCTCGGGAGGCAGCTGCGAGACGTTGTTCGCCGTCGCGATCACGAACACCGGCGTGGTCTTTTCCTGGAGCCAGGTGATGAACGACGCGAACACGCGAGAGGTCGTCCCGCCGTCGGTCTGGCCGGAGGAGCCGGTCCCCGAGAAGCCCTTCTCGAGCTCGTCGATCCACAGGATCGCCGGCGCGATCGCCTCGGAGGTCTTGATCACGGTGCGGATGTTCTCTTCCGACGAGCCGACCAGGCCGCCGAAGATCTTGCCGACGTCGAGGCGGAGCAGCGGCATCTGCCACAGCGCACCGACCGCCTTCGCGGTGAGCGACTTGCCGGTGCCCGGCACGCCGATCATCAAAATGCCCTTGGGCAGCGGCAGCCCGAAATCGCGCGCGCGCGAGCTGAACGCGTTGCGGCGCTTGATCAGCCAGTCCTTGAGGATCTCCATACCACCGACGTCGGAGAACTCCTCGCGGTGCTCGTAGTACTCGAGCAGACCGGACTTGCGGATGATCTGCTTCTTCTCCTCGAGGATGGTCTCGAGATCGAACGTGTGCGTGCGCACCGCGCTCTTGGCGAACACGTTCTCCGCCTCGACCAGCGTCAGGCCGAGGGCGCCTTCGACCACGCGCTCCATGTACGTCGGGTCGCTCTCGATCACCTGCTGCGTCGCGGCCGGCAAGTTGGGCAGCACCTTCCGCGCCGCCTGCTCGATCTCCTGACGGTTCGGCAGCTCCCAGTCGATCACGGCCGAGATGCTCTTCTCGAGCTCGGGAGGAATCTTCGAGATCGCGCTGAGGATGACCAGGCTCTTCTTCGTCTTGCGCAGCTCGGTCGCGGCATCGCGCAGGCGGCGGACCACCGCGGGCTCCTTGAGGAACGGATGGAAGTCGCGCAGCACGAACAGCGCGCGGCCCTCGGAGCGCAGCACGTGATCGACGGCCTTCATCGGATCCTTGACGTCGCGCGTGCCCTGCCCGTTCGCGATCGTCTTGAAACCCTCGGTGATCGACCACACCTCGAGCCGCATCTCGCGCTCGACGCACAGCTTGCGAAGCGACTCCTCGACGCGCGTCTCCTCGGGTGAGGTGATCCAGATCAGCGAGTACCGCGCCTTGATCAGATCTTCGATCTCGCCCTTGCTACTCCGCTTGTGCTCGATGGTCATGTGGTCTTCTTCAGTTCAGCTTGGCTTCGCGAGGTCGCGCAGGTTGCGCAGCGCGCCCTTGGCATTCTCGGCCCCGTCCACCATCGCCTCGACGGCGGACTTGACGGCTTCCATGCGATCGGGCTCGGCTTGCATGCTCGGGAGCTCGCCCTGGACGAGCACCATGTTGTTGCGAAGCTCCGACAGGATGTCGTTGATCGCCTCGTAGACCTCCCCCGCCACGCGCTGGAGCTCTCCGTTCGCGGCCGGGCTCGGTGACGTATCGAGCACGATCTCTGCCTGCGAGGCCTCGGCCGCGGCCCGCGCGCGCGCTGCTTCGCCACGCGCCTTCAGCGCGTCGACCTTCGACGCCTCGACCTGCGCCTGCAGCGACTTGAGCGCGCGCTCGGCGGCGACCACGCGATCGTTCGCCTCCTGCAGCTTGCGTTCGTTGGTCTCGCGCTCGAGCTGGAGCTCCTTCGGATCGACACCGCTCGTGGAGGCCTTGGCCTTCTCGAGCTCGGCGACGCGGCGGCGCAGCCGATCGAGCTCGCGCTTCGCATCGTCGGTTCCAGTCGACGCGGCGTCGCGGGCCTTCGACGCGTTGAGCGCTTCCTCGGCTGCCTTGTGGCGCGCGACCTCGGCCTTCGCGAGCGCGTCCTGGGCGACGTTGCGCGCGGACTCGGCGGCCAGCTTGCCGTGTAGCGCCTCCTGGAGCTCGACCTCGATCTGCGCCAGCCGGCCCTCGAGCTTCTCGCGATCGAGCTCGGCACGCTCGTACTGCTCGTTCAGGCGATCGCGGTCGGCCTCGATCTTCTTGTGCTCGACGCGCGTCTCCTTGAGCTCGTTCTGGATCCGCAGCATGTGGTTGACGTCGCCACCGCCGCCGCGACTGGCGTCGGTCTGCGCCTCGACGAGCAGCCGCCCCAGGCGCTTGTTCTCCTCCTCGAGCGCCACCACCTGCGCGGACAGCCGCGAGGCCGTGGTGGCTGCTTCGTCGCGCTCGGCCTTGAGCTGCGCGATCGCCTTGAGGTTCCTCTCCTTGTCGGCGCGCAGCTCCTTGATGACCTCTTCCTGCGAGATCAGACCGACGCGGCGCTCCTCGAGCATCCGCTCCTGCTCGTTGATCACCTCGCGCAGGTGCTCGATCTCGGTGAGCTGATCGTTGAGCTTCTTCCAGCCCTCGTCCTTGGTCCGCGACAGCTCCATCAGCTGGCGGTTGAGATCCTCCATGTCGTCGCGCAGCTTCGCGGTGTCCTCGACGGCGCGGGCCGCCTGGCGCTCGCGGGCGACCATGTTCTCCGCCATCTCGCCCATGTCGTTGCGGACCTTGGCGAGGTCGTTGCGGGTCTGTTGCAGCTCGTCGCGCAGCTCGTCGGCGACGCGATCGTGCGCCGCGACCTGCTCCTCGCGATCCTTGACCTGCGCGCGCAGCTCTTCGATCCGCTCGCGCAACGTCGCCGCCTCGGCGCGCACGCGCTTGCCGTCCGCGACCTCGCGCTCGAAGCTCGCATTCGCCTTCTCGAGCTCGGCACGCGCGGCCTTGAGATCGCTCTCGAGCTTGCCTGCATCGACCTCGAGGCCGAGATCGACGAGCACCTTGTTCTCCGCGGCATCCGCGGCGTTGGCGCGCGGCGGCGAGCTGCCCGACGGCACGCTCGACGGACCACCGCGTCCGAACATGCTCGGATCGGGAGGCTTGCCGGGCATCGCCGGCGGCCCACCGTACGGCAACGCGCCGTTGGGCGGCTGCGCCGGCAGCGAGGGCGCACCTCCCGACGGCGGTGGCATCGCCGGCGGTCCACCGTACGGCAGCGTCGACAGCACCGGAGATTGATCAGGTCGGAGGCTCGCAGCTCCGCCGCTCGTCGGCATCGGTGGCGGTCCGCCATACGGCGCCGGAGCCGGGGTCGAGCCCGGCATGGCCGGTGGCCCGCCATACGGAGCTGCGCCGCCGGCCGATCCGCCGAAGCCGCCACGCGGCTGGGCTCCGCCCCCGCCCGGCATCGCCGGTGGTCCACCGTACGGCAACGCGGGCTGCGGTTGCGACGCCGACGGTGGCCCGCTGCCGTACTGCGGGCCACTCGACGGCTGGCTGTAGCCATACGACGGCGAGCTCGCCGCGACCGGCGACGGCCCCGCGCTACCCGCGCCGGTGTCGTGCTTGGGCAGCACCATCGTGCCGCCCTTCTTCGCCGGCGGGTTGCCACCGGTCATCGCGACCGGCGACGGCGTCTGCTGCATCTGGTTCTCGTCGACGAACCGGATCATCAGCGAGCCGCACTGGACGATGTCGGCGTGCCCGAGCGCGACCTTCTGGACCTTGTTGTTGTTGTGATAGACGCCGTTCGCGCTGCCGAGATCCTCGACGACGTAGACGCCGCCTTCCATCCGGATCTGCGAGTGCCGGCGCGACACCATGCCGTCGTCGGTGCGAATCGCACACTCGAGGCCGCGACCGACGTACACGGTCTCGGTCGGGTTGAGCTCGACCGCACCCTCGCGGCCCTGGCTATCCCGAAACAGGAGGCGCGCCATGGAAGCTCCGGATCGTACCGGGGGATGGAGGGGAGCGCCAGAGGACCGACCCCGGTCCCCGACGCCGAGATGTCTCACTCACGCTTGAAGACGGCCTCGGTATTTCCAATACGAATGATGTCGCCCTGGTCGAGCATCTTCTTCGGGATCTTGTGGCCGTTTACGTAGATGCCGTTGGTCGACCCGAGGTCCGCCAGCTCGTACCCGCCCTCGACGCGGCGGATGCCGGCGTGCTTGCGGGACACCGCCGGATCGGCGAGCACCACGGTGTTCCCGGCCACCGATCCGAGCGTGGTGACCTCCTCGGTCAGCTGCACCATCTGACTCGCCAGCGGGCCCATGATGAACTCGAGGCGCGCGACGGGTGCCCAGCCGCAGAACAGGCACTTCGTCCACACCGGCAGCATCACGCGCTTGCAGCCGCCGCAGATCTTCTGCTTCTTCGCCATATCGTCTCGAGGCGACCCGCAGCTTTACACGATCGACTTGAACTTGAAGTTCGTCTTGCCGAACGTCACCAGATCGTTGTCGACGAGATCGTGCTTCGCGGTGACGCGGCGCTCGTTGACGTAGCTACCGTTCGTCGAGCCGCCGTCGATCAGCGTGAAGCCCTGCGGCGAGCAGTTGATCTGGCAGTGCTCGGTGCTCATGAAGCCGTCGTTGATGACGATGTCGCACGGCGGCGCGGTGCCGATCTTGGTCATGCTCGAGCGCAAGCGGAACGTCTGGTACGCGTGCTGGCCGTTGAGCGGCACCAGCCAGCCGACGACCGGGAAGCCACCTTCGTCGCCGCCCTGCCCGATCATCACGGTCTTCATCGGTCCCATCGGCTTCGGCGCTTCGATCGGCGCCGCCATGATCGGTGCGGGCACCGGTGCCTCGACGGGCTTCTTCTTGAACAGCTTGACCATCAAGAAGATGAACAGGAACAGCACCACGAAGATGATGATGAGGACGAGCCACGGGAAGCCGCCGCCGGTCGTCTGGTTCCAGACCTTGAGCTGGACCTGCGAGATCTCGGACTCCTCCTTGTCGACGCGGATCAGCAGGTCGTGCGCCTTGCCGTCGAACGTCAGGCCGATGTCCTTCTTCTTGTCGTACCCCGGAAACTCGAGGTACTTGCGGTCGTCCATGCGCGACAGGATGTTGGCGATCGCGGCGGCGATGTTCTCGGCCGTGGTCACCACCGCGGTCTGCGGGATCATGATCGGGATGATGTTCGAGTCGCCCGACAGCTTCGCCTTGTAGACGATCGCGAACGTCTGCACCTGATCCTGCTGCGCCTGCTTCTTGAGCTCGAGCAGCTGCGCCTTCGCCGCTTCGTTGTTGGTGTCGTTGCCGTCGCAGACCACGATCAGCACGCGGCGCGAGACCTGGACCTTCTTGAGCTCGGCCATCGCGAGCCGGATCGCGCTGACCAGCTCGACACCGGTGGTGCCGAAGTAGTCCTTCTGCGAGCCGAGCTTGCTGCCGTTGATCTCGCCGAGCGGCCCCATCGGCACGCGGATCACCGGGCGATCGCCGTAGGTGATGATCATGCCGAGGCTGCCCGGCGGGCCGGACTCCTGGAACTTCAGGCGATCGAGCGCGGTGCGCAGCTCGATCAGCACGCCGGGATAGCGCGATGGATCGTCCTCGCGGATCTCGGGGACTTCCTTGTCGTTGCCGATCCACATCTCCCAGCCGTTCATCACGATCGCGATCGCGACCTTGTCGGTGGACTTGAGGAACGGGGTGAGCTTGCTGGCCTTGATCTCGACGGGCGTCGGCTTGGCCGACTTGTCGACCAGCACGAACTTCTCCATCGGCTGGTTCGGCGCACCGATCACGGTGGCCTTGATGACCGGGACGTCGTCTTCCTGCTTCGGATCGGTGGGATCCGGCGTGATCACCTCGAACAGCACCTCGACCTGGCTCGGTGCGGCTTCCGGTCCGGCGTGCGCGACGAGCGTCTGCCCGAACGCGATCACGAGCATGACGACGACCAAGCGCCCGAGGCGCTCGAGCTTGCTTATCACTCTCATCACAGACTCTTGAACTTGAGGAGGGCGCTACCGAACTTGATGAAGTCGTTGTCGACGAGCTCGTGACGATCGACGCGACGGTTGTTGACGTAGGTGCCGTTGGTCGAGCCGGCGTCGCGCAGGATCCAGATGCCGTTCTCGGCCTTGATCTCGGCGTGCTTGGTCGACATGAACTTGTCGGTCAGCACCACGGTCGACTTCGGATCGGTACCGATGGTCGTGGTGGGCTGGAGCGTGAACAGCTCGCCGCGCTGGGGACCTTGCAGCGGCACGATCCAGCCGAGCAGCTGCACGCTGCCCGGACCGCCGTGGCTGTCCATCACGAACGCCTGCGTCTTCATCGCCTGGCGCTGTGATGCGGGGATCGCGGCCTGCTGCGCGATCTGCACGCAGAACGGGCACTGGTCCCACGTCTTGTCGAGAGGCTGCTCGCACTGGGTGCAGAACTTCTTCTTGAAGATCCACCATCCCTTGGTGCGGATCGGTGGGTTCGCCATCGGCATTCCGCCGGGCCCAGGCATTCCCGGCGCGCCGGGCGCTCCTGGCATTCCCGGTGCCCCCATCGGCATTCCAGGCTGCTGCATATATCCCCCCTGCTGCTGGCCGTACTGCTGCTGGCCGTACTGCTGCTGCTGGCCGTATTGCTGCGGTTGCTGACCGTAGCCTTGCTGGGCCTGCTGATTCGGATCTGGCTGACCGGGTTGGCCGGCCATGCCCTGCACCTTGTTGTTGAACTGGTTGACGTTGCCCGCGAAGTTCTTGCCACGCTGGGCAAGCGACTTCGATCGACCGACGTCGACCATGATGTTGCCCTTGATGTTCTTGACCCCGATGATCTTGTTGTTGATCGCTCGGAAGGGCTGGAAGATGAACTCGAAGTACTTGAGGAACATGGATTCGTCGGCGTCCCCCGCGCAGCAGCCAGTCTAGCACTGAAATTCCACCACCCCGCCAAAGACACTTTCGGCGTGGTGATCCGGTCTGTCGGCGTACCCCCACGGCACGCCACCGGTTTTTCTGGCCATGGCCGAGCGCTTCGCCCGCTCGCCCTCGCGGTTGCTACCGCGAGCGAAAAACTTCGTGCAGGCCGCGCGCCGCGCGGATCCGCATGAAATTGCGTCGCTGTTGGTGCTCGCCGGGCGACAGGCGTCGCCGGAGCGGCGCTACTTGATGATCGGCTGGTAGACCCAGATGTGGAACATGTTGATGTCGCGGCCGGCGGTCACCGACTGCTGGCGCACCATCAGGGTCTCCGTCGTCACGTACTCCGAGGCCACCATCGCGGGCCAGTTGCGCCAGCGATGGACGCGGTCGGTGCCGACGCACGACACCACGCCGACCTTCTTGCCGTTGACCGACAGCTCGAGCTCGTAGTCGCCGTAGACGTAGTCCATGCGGCGCAAGATCACGACCGGGCGGCCCGGCGTGATGTTGATGAGCTTGAACTCGGAGTAGCCGTCGACGTGCGCGCGACCGGTATCCTCCACCGTCGTGCCGTCGGGGTACTTGAGCTTCTGGCGCGAGCGGTAGGAGTCCTTCGCTTCCTTGACCGTGAACAGGTGCTTGTCCTCGGACTCCTTGTTGAGGATCTCGATCTCGTCGACCAGCACCCACATCGTGCCCTCGAGCTCCATCTGCGGCTTGGGCTGCGGCATCGACTTGACGCCTTCCCAGTCCTTGATGTCGATCGGCTTCACTTCCTTCTTCTCTTCGACCACGATCTGCGGCCGCTCGCCGGCGACGGCGGACAGCGCGATCTCGGCGGTCTTCGCCTGGTAGGCCAGCAAGTTCATGTAGGCCTCCATGTTGTTCTTGTTCTCGGCGAGCAGGCCGCGAAGGATCTCGACCTGGCGGCGGTACTCGGAGAACTCTTTCTTCTGCGCGATCGTCGGGTGGTGAACGTCGACGTCGAGCGCGAGCTCGCCCTCGGTGTCCACGATCAGGTGGAAGATCTGGAACACGTTCCGCAGATCGATCAGGTTCGCGTACAGCAGCATCAGTGCCGTGTTGCAGGCCTGGACCACGTCGTGGCCGGCGATCACGTTGCGGCGCGTGTACTCGAGCGATGCGCGGCGCACCTGCTGGAGCAGCACCTCGAGGCGCAGCCGGAGACCGGGCGGCAGCATCGAGCCGGCGAGACCGCCGTGCGGCACGAACCGCATGTCGATCTCGTTCGCCTTCGGATCGGCCGGATCGCGCGCGTCGCGGATCCGCTGCACGCCCTTGTCGAGATAGATCCGCGCCAGCTCGACCTCGCGCGAGAGCTCGGGCTCGGTCTGCGTTAGCTCGACGCGACAGCTCTCGAGCACGCGGCGGTGGCCCTTGTACTCGAGGTTCTCCTTGTACGCGATGAAGTCGGTGAGCTCCTCGTAGTAGCGCAGCACGACGTAGACCGTCTGCGGCAGCCGGAACTCCTCGAGGTTGATGTTGCGGATCGTCGCGTCGAAGATCATGAGATCGTTTCCCATGCCGTCGATCGCGTAGCCGGGCTGGACCTCGACCGAGAGGTCACCGCGCGCGCGCGCCGAGACCTTGAGGTCCATCGCGTAGCCACGCACGATGCCCGGCGAGTGCATCATCCGGTTGTGGAGCTTGCGCTTGTCGATGTGATAGCGCTCGGCGTCGTTCCAGTCCTTCTCGGTGGTGAGGAACCCCTTGAAGAAGTTGATGCGCTTGAAACCTTGGGCTTCGCTCATAGGGTCCTCATCTATTTCTCGTCGTCGGAGGGCTCGTCCTGAGCCTGCGTCTCGTCGGGAAGGGATTGCACGACCTCGGCGCCGATACCGATACCGGAGCGGAGGCCGATGGCGAAGAACTCGCGCAGCTCGACATCGCCCTTCTCCTCGGCGAACCGCAGGTAGTAGTGGGCGTGCGCGGGCTTCTCCATCTGGATGATCTGGTGGATCCGGATCACCATGTCGGGCGTCACCGTCTCGAAGCTGATCGGCATCGTGACGACGAAGCAGTGCGCGAGATCCACCGGAGGCAGGATCACCGAGTCGAGGCCGACGCGCGCGCCTTCATCGGCGCCCTCCGACTCGACCCGGAAGCCTTTGAACGGCCAGGTGTTCTCCTGGATATCCGGCTCCTGACCGGTGAACAGCTTCAAGAACAGCGCGAGGCCGCGGCGCGTCCCGCGAATGCGATAGAGATCGACGGCGCGCTTGATCAGCGCGCGCTTCTCGGTCTCCGGCCAGTCGAGATCGAGCGTGAATGCCGACCACCGCGCGAGCCAGTCGAGGAACTCGACCGGGGCGACGTGCGGGTCGTAGAACCGCCAGCCGTCGGCGAGCTTGGTCTCGACGGAGTCGAACATGTGCTCGAACAGGAAGCAGACGTCGCGCACCAGGTTGCGACCGACCGCATCGCTACGGCGATAGATCGCCGGCAGGTTCTCGAGGTAGCCGCGGCGGGCGACCCAGATCGTGACCTCGCTGCCCTCGTAGACCATCTGTCCGCGCGCCGGACGCTGCTCGAGGACGGTGTCGCGGTCCTCGTAGCTCTCGCGGTACAGCGTGACGACCTTCGCGAGCCCGGCGTCCTCGAGCACGATCTGCGCCTTCGCGAGCGGCCGCCCGACGACGTCGGGGACGCGCACGACACGGCGATTGAGGAGCTCCGGTGCCGCCACTAGGGACAGTCTCCACTCGTGCCACTTGGTGGCGCTAACTGTTCGAGATCGGGTGGGTCGACAGGGACAGTGTTGAATTCAACAGCGTCCCTTCGCGCGCAAGTAATCATGCGGCGTTGCGATAGCGAAGTGGCACAAGTGGAGACTGTCCCCATCACTTGATGTCGTCCCGCACCTTCTCCGCCACGGCGACGTGCACCAGGAACGGCAGCTCGTCGTCGTCGACGCGCATGTGCTCGACGCCGACGTTGCGCATCTCGTCGCGGATCTCGAGGTTGTCGACACCCTCGACCCCCGGCACTTCCTCGACCAGGTGGATCAGCTCGGCCTTCAAGACCGGCCGGCCGAACTCCCAGCCCTTGCCATCGCGACCGCCGACCAGCGCGTGGAGATAGCGCCGCAGCTTCAGCTCGATGTCCTTGCGGAGCCGATCACTCGTGCCGACGCTGCGCCGGATCAGGATCACCTTGAGCGACAGATCCTTGTACTTCGGCCGGATCACGTTGAGCACCGTGCCGACGAGCTTGCGGTCGTCGAGGTAGCGCTTGACGAACCGCAGCACCTCGTTCGACGGCACCAGGCGCCGCGTCAGTTCTTCACCCCGCAGCTCGCCCTTGGGGACCAAGGCCAGCGTGACGTGACCGCGATTGCTGCGGTCGGGCACGCACCGCGCACGCGCGAGCTGCGTCGACGCGCGCAGCGCCAGCATCTCGTAGTCCTCGGTGGTGACCGCACGATCGCGCGACTTGATCGTGTACGGCGCGCGCGCCTTCGCTTCCTCGATGGTCTCGCGATCCGCGCCGCCGGTGGCCGGCAGCGGGTTGGTCACCGTCTCGATGTACGCGAGCGCGCGGCCGAGCGACGTCAGCGTGTTCGCGTTGACGTTGCCGAGGTTGCCGCCGCCGATCCGGTACGACGCCGCGAGGATGTTGTTCTTACCCTCCGGCGGCACCATGCCTCGGCGCCCATCACCGAACGACACCACACCCGAGATGTAATCGAGCGTGTAGTGCCGGCTGCGCGGGCCCGACGCGAAGAAGCTATCGACGCGTCGCCACCGCACCCAGACCTCGTTGTTCTGCGGGTTGTCCGGCTCGACGGGCCGCGTTGGCTCGGGCCCGAGATCCGCGAGCTCCTCGGCGGACGGCTTCTGGCGCTCCTTGATCTCGAGGACCTCGTCGTCGAGCAGCGGCGCGCGCAGGAACTTGAACTGCTGCATCGGCGACGCGTCGGAGCCGCCGAGCGTCTCGCCGCGGATCGTCTCCTGGTTGAAGGCATCGATCGCGTTGGTCACGATCATGCGAACACGCGGTGGCTTGACGTAGCCGCCCTGCTCGAGGCGCGCGCGCAGCCAGTGCCGCTCCTCGGTGAATTTGCTCGATTGCACCCAGCTCTCGGGCGCGATGAAGAACACGAAGCCCGAGTTGGTGAAGCCGGTGGTCTCGTCATCGACCGACAGCGGCTCCCAGTCGCGGCCATCCCAGAACTCCCAGACCACGCGCTGGCCGCTGTCCCACGCGAGGCGACGCATCGCCTCGTACTTGTCGAGCTCTGCAGTCGCGACCTCGTTCTCGTCGTTCGGCAATGCACCGAGCCCGAGCTCCTCGTCGAGCGCGAAGTAGAGCCCCAGCATGTCGCCCGGCGGCTTCGCGTTGAAGCCGAGGTAGAGCGCCGGCGACTCATCCGGCTTGGCATTGAACGGCTGGAAGATCGTGAACTCGGTGCGCGCCACCTCGGTGACGTCGGTGAACTGGAAGTCGTTGAACGCCAGCGCGTGGCGGACGTCGCGATAGTCCTCGCGATAGCGGAACGCCATCGAGCGCAGCGCGGGCGGGCGCAGCGGGCGATCGTCCTTGAAGATCCACTTCTCGTTCTCGAGCGTGTACTGACCCTGCTCGCCGTAGTCGCCCTTCTCGATCCGGATCCGGATCCAGCGCTTCTCGACGCCGTTGAGCTCGATCTTGTCCATGTCCTTGGGACGACGGAACGAGATGTTGCCGCTCTGCGAGAGCGCCTTGGTGTCGTCGTGAAACCCGATCTCGTCGCCGGCGCCCGGCAGCACGCCGCGCGGCGCGGAGCGGCCGAGATGACGCCAGCGCTTGCCGTCCCAGTACTCGAAGGCGAGCACGAGCTGATCGCTCGGGTTGGGGCGCGGGATCACGCTGGAGTCGGCGAGCAGCATCTCGAGCGAGATGTACGCGTCGGCGGTGCCGAGCAGCTCGTCGCACGCCAGGTAGAGGATGCAGTCGACCGTGGGCTCCTTGCCGAACGGATAGATGTTCTTGCCGAGGTCGAGCGTGAGGTACGCGTTGTTGTCGAGGTTCGCGAACGCCTGCGTGGGAAGCAGACCTTCACCGACGACCTCGACGCGCGCGCGGATGGTATCGATCTCGGTGTCCTCGGGAGCCTGCGGAACCTCGGCGAGACGGCCGCGCAGCCACAGCCCCTCGATGTGATTGACCGTGGTCGGCTCGAAGCGCAGCGGTCCGAGGAACGCGACCTCGCCGCGATCGACCTCGATCGACGACGGCTGCAGATCCTTCCACCGCGTGCCCTCCCAGTACTCCCACTCGAGCAGGCGCGCGAGATCGCGGCCGCCGCGCTCGGGCGTGCCCAAGAACACGCGCAGTAAGGATGACTCGCCGGTGTTCGCGAACCGCGGATCCGAGAGATAGAGGTAGCGCTCGACGCGCTGGGCACCGTGAAACACCTCGAAGGCGCCGTCCGCGGTGCCCGGCTCGGGATCGATGTAGCGCGTGTTCTCCGAGTAGCTCTCGTCGAAGTAGCTGAAGCAACGATCGGGACGCGCCGACGTGACGACCGCATCGCGCGCGGTCTCGAACGTCACCGTGTGCTCCTCGGTGGCCTGCGGCGTCGACACCTGCGAACCGCGCGGCACGCGCTGCTTGGCGGCGCCCTCGACGAGCGTGAACCGCGTGATCGCCTTGGCGGCGCGCGGGGCGCGGAGCTTGATGCCGAGCAGATTGAGGAACGCGACGTAGTTCTTGTCGGGGACCTGATTGAGTCGATAGATGAGGAGGTCCGTCATCCACGCAGCGAGCTCGATCAGCGTGATGCCCGGGTCGCTCGGATTGTGGTTGGTCCACTCCGGCGCGTAGCGCGGGATCATCGAGATGGCTTCTTCGACGATGTCGTTGAAGGTGCGGTCGTCCAGCTTCGGCGGTGGGATCATGTTGTGTTCGTACGGCTACGCGCCGTTGGGCTTTCCGTTGGGGTTCCCGGTACCGCCACCGACTTCTTCCTCCACCTGGAGGTAGAACGGGTAGACGAGGTTTCGCTTGTCGTTCTTGCCGGCGATCACGTACTCGATGCGGATATCGAGACGGTTCGGTTGATCGGGATTGGGCGCCGCGGTGCAGACCACCTTCTCGACGCGCGGCTCGTACTTGTAGATCGCTTCCTCGCAATACACCTCGGCGCGCGCCGCGGTGATGTCGTTGTTGGGAGCGAACATCAGGTCGTGAATACGGCAGCCGAAATCGGGGCGCATGATGCGCTCGCCCGGCGCCGTGCCGAGGATGATGAACAGCGACTGGCGAACGTTCTCCTCGTACTGCGAGCTCGAAACGCCGCCGTTCAAGTTCACCGAGACCGGGAACCGGAGGCCTTTGCCGAGGTGGTCGCGTTCGTTCGCCATGGAGTTATGCGCCGAGCTTGCGAGGCGGGCTGATCGTCACGGAGAGCTTGCGAGGCGAGCTGATCGTCACGAGAACCGCCCTTGGATGAACTTCTTGCACTTGCTGCACGAGATCCGGGTCGAATTCTCGATCTCCTCGATCACGAGCGGACGATGTCCGCAGTGCGGGCAGCCGATCTCGTTCGGCCGGTTGTTCATCACCATGTCGAGGACGTCTTGCCAGACCATCAATGCTTCTTCATCCACGCAAAGAGTCCTTTCGTTTCCGCCCCTTCGGACCAAAGAGAGTAAGAAACGAGCGCCCAGCCGGTCAACGTACCGAAGGGGTTTTCGCCGGCCGAGTAATTCGCACGGCAACGATCGAGCAGGGTATCAGCTCCCGCCGATGCCGATCGTCAGTTGAGGAAGATCTTCTTGCCGATCACGCGTACCTCGCCCTCGGCATCGACCCTGACGTCCTGCTCGGCCTCGAGCTTGACGGCGCCCCCCTCCAGAGCCAGCTCCTCGGTCCCCTTGATCTCGACCTTGGGTGACTCGATCTGGACCGCCTCGGTCGCCTTGAGCTGCATCCGCACGGCCTCCATCTGCAGGACCGGCCCTTGCTCGGTCAGCCGGATCCGGACCTCGACCATGCCCGAGTCGGCTCGGATCTCGACCAGCGGGTCGCCCGCCTCCTCGCTGACGACCAGCGTGCGGCCGTCGCGAAGCTTTACCTCGCGCGTTTCCTCCGGCTGCTCCTCGAGCACCTGCTTCGGAGTTCGCGACATGACGGCAAGGCTATCACAGTGCCGCACAGCGGCTTATGGTCGCGCATGGCCGCGCTCCTGATCTGTCCGGGCTGCCGAGTGTTGCGCGACGGCCGGCTCGATGTCCGCACCCTCGAGCGGCGCGATGATCTGCTGCTCTGCGAGTGCGGCCGCCGCTATCCGATCATCGACGGCGTGCCGATCGTGCTCGCCGATCCGGCCGGTTATCTGAGCGCCGATGCGATGACCGTCGTCGAGCGCGACTTGCCGCCCGAGGTCGCTGCCGCACTGGTCGAGAGCGTGCCCGACGACGCACCGTACGCGCGGCTGGTCGAGCACCTCTCGATCTACCTCGACGCACACTGGGGTGATCGCGCCACCGACGGTGCCTTCGCGATGGGTGACGTGATCGACAAGCTTGCCGCGCTGCCGCACGTCGCGGAGACATGCGAGCTCGGCTGCAGCGCGGGGCGGATCGCGGCCGAGCTGGCACGGCGCGCCGATCACGTGGTCGCGCTCGATCTGCAGTTCGGCACGGTGCGCCGCGCGCGGCACCTGCTCGACGGCGAAGCGCTGACGTTTCTGCGGCGGATGATCGGGCGCCACTACGCGCCTGCGCGGATCGCACCGGGAGATGCGGCGACGAAGCGCGTGATGCTGGTCTGCGGCGATGCCCTCGACCCGCCGTTCGTACCCGGCGCCTTCGACCGCGTGGTGGCGATGAACTTGCTCGACTCGGTGAGCAATCCGCGCCAGCTGCTGTCGGTGATCGATGCGCTGTGCGATCACGGCGGCGAGATCATCCTCGGCTCGCCGTACAGCTGGCAGAGCTCGATCACGCCCGAGCACCACCGGTTCGGCGGCGCCGATCCGGGGGCGGCCCTGCGCAGCCTGCTGACCGGTGGCGAGCTGTCGGCTCGCTACGAGATCGTGGACGAGGCCGAGCTGACCTGGCCGCTGCGGCGCGATGCCAGGTCCACGCTTTCCTATCGAATCGATTACCTCCGCGCTCGCAAGTTGTGAGCCCCGCAACGGAAGGTCCGGTCCCGCCGGCCCGTATACTGTGAGCCCCCGCCATGCCCGCGCCCCAAAGCTCCGTCATGAAGCAGCTCGCGCGCCTGAAGTTCTCGGGGAACAACCTCATGGTCCCCGACCAGTGGACGGCGCCGCAGGGAGATCCGGACGAGGCCCACTACCGGCTGGCGTTCAAGCCGTCGGAGAAGTCGTCGACGCCCGATCCGACGGTGCCGCCGCTGTTCAAGCCGCACACGCTGAACAAGTACCACACCGATATCCAGAAGGGCCTGACCAAGGCGTTCGGCGAATACCTCGACGGCATCAGCGACGCGATCTGCTCCGCGTGGAGCACGTGGCAGTCGGCGGCCGTGATGACCGGCGTGTTGATCAATGGCCCGCTTGCATCTCTCGGTCAGGTCGTCGGTCCACCGCTCACACCACTGATCCTCGCGCAGGGCCCGAAGAAGTCACCGTCGGAGCTGAAGTACACCAACGTGGTCGCGAACGTGATCGGACCGGCGTGGCTCGCGTACACGTCGACGATCAAGATTCCGCTCATGCCGCTGTACCCGGCATTCGCCGCGGTGCCCTCGCCCGTCGCACCACCGACGCCGAACATTCCAACGCCGGTCATCGCGCTCACGCAGGTGACGACGGCGGTGTCGGCGCAGACGATGAAGTCGCAGATGATCGGTCAGCTCGGCGATCCGAAGGCGCAGTATCACAAGGAGCTGTTCGACGCGATCTGCGACGCGTTCGAGAAGTGCTTCCTGGCGTGGCAGGGCACGACGATGGTCACCAACATCCTCGGGTTCGGTCCGGTCCCGTCGTTCGCGCCGCCGGTGGCTCCGGTCGGCCCGGTAGTCGCGGGGACCGGCAACATGACGCCCGGTGGATTCACGTGAGGTCACATGCCTGAACAATGCAGAGTCGGAGATCTGTCGTTCGTGCCCGCCGATGCTCACGGCTGCATCGCGTGTCCGCATCCGTGCGTCGGGCCGGCCAGAAAAGGCTCGCCGGATGTGATGGTCAACGGCATCCCGGCGATCCGCGTCACCGATCCGGGAGAGCACGCGCTGTGCTGTGGGCCGAACAAGTGGACCGCCAAGGCTGGTAGCGCCACCGTGTTCATCAACAACCTCAAGGCGCACCGCAAGGGCGATCAAGATCAGCACTGCGGTGGTATGGGCTACATGATCACCGCGTCGATGAACGTCATCACCGGCGGCTGAGGGCAAAACGCCCCGAGCGAATTCGCGGGCTACGTCGATCCTTCGCGCGACCTTCCTCGTACGTTCTCCGCCAGGAGGGCAACTATGAAGCTCGTGCGTTCACTGTTTGTTGGGTTCGTGCTCGTGGGTGGGACCACCAGCGCCTTCGCCGATGCGATGGCGAAGCCGAAGAAGGAAGTACCCGCGCCGAAGTCGCTCTATGACCGCCTCGGCGGCAAGGATGCGATCACCGTCGTGGTGAAGGAGTTCATCGGCAATGTCGTCGCCGACAAGCGCATCAACAAGTTCTTCGCGAAGGCGGATGCTGCGAAGCTGCAGACGATGCTTGTCGATCAGGTCTGCCAGGCGACGGGCGGACCGTGCAAGTACACCGGCAAGGACATGAAGACGGCGCATGCCGGGATGAAGATCAAGGAAGCGGACTTCACCGCGCTCGTCGAGGATCTCGTGAAGGCGCTCGACAAGTTCAAGGTGCCCAAGAAGGAGAAGGAAGAGCTCCTCGGTGCGCTCGGCGGGATGAAGGCCGACATCGTGGAGTCGCCGGCGGCGAAGCCGTCGAAGAAGTAAGACGTCTCGAGAAGCGAATGGACGGCGCCTTGAATGGGCGTCGTTCTTGGTTTCGGGGTAGCCGTTCGTTGGGGCTCGGGTGCGTAGCCGTTCGCCGGGTGCGCATCCGGGTCTCGGTTCGTAGCCGTTCACCGGGTGCGCATGCGGGTCCGGGTTCGTAGCCGTTCACCGGGTGCGCATCCGGGTTCGGGTTCGTAGCCGTTCATCGGGTGCGCATCCGGGTCCGGGTTCGTAGCCGTTCGTCGGGTGCGCATCCGGGTTCGGGTTCGTAGCCGTTCACCGGGAGCGCATCCGGGTTCGGGTTCGTAGCCGTTCATCGGGAGCGCATCCGGGTTCGGGTTCGTACCCGTTCGTCACGTGCGCATCCCGAACATCTCGGACCGCTAGCATTTCGCGGTATCGGCCCTCGGTCGGCCGCTCTCGCCCTGCGGACCCGCGCGCACCGAGACGCGCCGAGCCGCCGGACGTTCGTGCGAGGCGTGCGCGCCCGCGGAGATGTGCCATCGGGCGAACGCGGGCGCGTGGTGCAGACGGCTCGTCACGCCTCGTGCGCGCGGTGGTCCGCGACGGGCGAGAGAGCGGCCGCCCTCGGGAAGCCCGAGGGGCTTGGGGTCCTCGAAACGATCTGCCAGGAGACCACGACCATGTTTGTTGCCTACGAGCTCACCAAGGAAATGATCAGCGCGCTGCGTTCCGTGATGCCCGCGATCGAAGCCCGCGATCGCAACCTCGCCGATCAGCTGCGGCGTGCAGCGACCAGCGTCCTGCTGAATCTCGCCGAGGGGCAGAAATTCGCGAACGGGAATCGTCGCAAGCACTACGAGATCGCGCAGGGAAGCGCGAACGAAGTCATGGCGGCGCTCGACGCTGCGGAAGCCTGGGGCTGGATCGCGACGCGCGGCCCGGAGCGTGCGCCCATCGATCGCGTGCTCGCGGTGCTTTGGAAGCTCACGCGTGCCCCGGCGATCCAGAATCCTCGAGCTCGCACGAGCTAGCGCCGAACCCGGTCGCGCGGGCGAACGGCGACGAACCCGAACTGATTGCGCACCCGGCGAACGGCTACCAACCCGCACCCGGTTGCACACCCCGCGAACGGCTACGAACCCGAACCGGTCGCCCAAGGACCCGCGGCGGTCATCTTGAATTCGCCGATGTCGTGCGCGGCTACTTCGTCGGATCGCCGCTCGGCGGCTTCTTGACGTCGACGTCGACGCGAACATCGGCCTCTGCGCGCGCCTTGCTCTCGACCGCGCCCTTCGGATCGCGCGCGGTGCTCGCTGCGGAATCGACCTCGCCCTTGACGCCACCCGGGTCGACACCGGTCTGAGACCGCAGCTCGCCTTCACCGACCGAGGTCGCCTTCGAGCGTGCCGCACCGGCAGGATCGCCGGCGACGGAGCGCGCCTCGCCACCGGCGGACTGCGCGCTGCTGACGCGGCCCTGCACGTCATCGTCGACATCGACGCGACCGCTGACCTCGGCCTTGACGTCCGGGTTGCGAACGCGGCCTTCGATCGAGTCGGCCTCGCGGATGCGGCCCTCGGCGTTCGACACCTCGGTGGGCTTGAGGCCCTGCGCCTTGCTCTCGGCGGTCGACTTGACGTCACCGCCGGCGCCGATCGGACCGGCCTCGCTGCGGACGCGGCCCTCGACGGTGCCGCCGTCGACCCGACCCGCGCCTTCAGCGCTGCTCGCCGCCGAGCGAGGCTTGTCGCCGGCTTCGCGGATCTCGGAGAGGTCGACATCGGCCGAGCCGCCCGCGGTCCGGCCGCCCGCGGCGCCACGAAGATCGCCTGTACCATCGGTGCCGACATTCGCGCCAGCCGGCGCGTTCGCACCACCGGCGAGACCGCCGCCGGAGACCGAGCCCGCGACTCCGCCAGCTGCGCCGGCGCCGACCGAGCCAGCGTTCGGAGCATTCGGTGCACCGCCGACGCCGCCCGTGCCGACCGAGCCCGCGCTCGCGTCGCCGAGCGACGCTCCGCTCGTCACGCTGCCGCCTGTTCCAACAGAACCGACGGAGCCGGCGTTCGGTGCGCCGCCCGCGCCGACCGAGCCGGCCGACGCATCACCGATCGACGCTCCGCTCGCGACGCCACCTGCCGCACCACCCGCACCGACGGAGCCCGCGGCACCACCAACGTTCGCGCCGGCGCCGCCCGTACCGACGGAGCCCGCGCCTGCATCACCAA
>JAEYYY010000527.1 GCA_023430775.1 Pseudomonadota bacterium | reverse complement strand
AGCGCCACCTGCTCCAGACGTTCTCGTCGGTGGTCGGCAGCGCGCGCCCGATCCTGGTGACGTACAACGGCCGCAGCTTCGACCTGCCGGTGATCGTCTTGCGCTCGTTGTGTCACGCGGTGCCGATCGGCTGGTACTACCGCGACAAGCAGGTGCGCGATCGCCGCAGCGACCTCGGCCACCTCGATCTGTGCGACTGGCTCGCCGATCACGGTGCGGTGCGCGCCGGCAAGCTCGATGCGCTGACCCGGCTGATCGGGCTGCCCGGCAAGGGCGACATCAACGGCTCGCAGGTCGAGGGGCTCTATCAGTCCGGTCAGCTCGAGCTCGTCCAGAAGTACTGCCTCGCCGATGTCGTGCAGACCGCGCTGCTGTTCCTGCGCTTCCGGCTGCTGCAAGGTCAGCTCGGCCGGCACGACTATCGCGAGCGTGTCACCGAGATCCTCGCGGGGCTCGAGACCGATGGCCGCGTCGGTGACGTGCTCGGCGGGCTCGATCGCGATCGCCTGCTCGGCCCGGCCGGCGAGCTGGGGTAGAACACCGCCGTGGGGCTGCGCGACGCTCGGCTACCGGCGGAGTGGTTCCGTCGCGACGTGGTCAC
The DNA here is from genome assembly GCA_023430775.1 of Pseudomonadota bacterium. Taxonomy (GTDB): domain Bacteria; phylum Myxococcota_A; class Polyangia; order Haliangiales; family Haliangiaceae; genus JABFXX01. Next base: position 8,346 of record JAEYYY010000527.1, on the reverse strand, counting down.
CGTCGCGCGCGATCTGATCGGCACCGCGCTCGTCCACGGCACGCGCGCCGGCGTGATCGTCGAGACCGAGGCGTACCTCGGACCGGAGGACCTGGCGTCGCACACGCGGTTCGGCATCACCGCGCGCAACTCGGTGATGTTCGGGCCCGGCGGCGTCGCCTACGTCTATCTCTGCTACGGCATCCACGAGATGTTCAACATCGTCACCGGCGAGGATGGTCAGGGCCAGGCGGTGCTGATCCGCGCGATCGCGCCGTACGCCGGGCTCGCCGACGACCCGAAGATCGGTCGCGGTCCCGGCAAGGTCACCAAGGCGCTCGACCTCGATCGCAGCCGTCACGACCGCAAGAGTCTCGCGAAGGGGTCGCTGTTCGTGGCGTCACATGTCGAGCGTCCGGCGCTCGCATCGTGGGCGAAGGTGCCGGCGCGCGCGGTGGCGAGTGGTCCGCGGATCGGCGTCGACTTCGCCGGCGACGACTGGAAGGCGCGCCCGCTCCGGTTCTGGTGGAAGGATCACCCGTCGGTTTCGGGATCGCGCCCGGCGAGCTTGTCGACGCGGCGTAGGCGCTGACGGTACAGATATTCTTCCAGCTTCACGCGATCGCGGCTCTTCGCGGCGCGATAGTGGAAGTGCGGACCGGCGGCGACGGTGACGAAGGGCTCTATCCTGTCGAGCCCGAGCTCGGTCATCCACCGCAACACGTCACCGCGCAGCTCCTCGCCATCCGACAGCCAGACCACCGTCTTGTGCTCGGTCAGCCGGAGCGTCGCGTTCTTGGCGCGGATGTAGATCGACATCTCGACGTGACCGTTCTCGATCAGCTCGACATCGTGATCGTCGAGGAAGCTCATGATCTTGCGGCCGTCGACTCGCGAGGTCAGCCACACCGCCGTGTGATCGCCACCCTCGAAGTGATCGAGCACCCGGATCTCCAGGTTATCGGCGCTCGGCAGCCGCTCGAGCACGCCGAGGAACAGGTCGACGAGCTTGTCTGCCGTGGTCTGCGCCTCGACGACGAGTAGCTTCGGGTCGGCGTGGATCGCGAAGCCGGCCCGCACCGCCGAGGTGACGCCCAGCTTCGGCAGCACGCCGCGCGGCCACCGGAACACCGTGCTCGTCGACGCGTCGTCCGCCAGCTCGACGACGTGCTGCTTGCCCACCGATTCGCCGAGCGGGATGTTGTCGGTCGCGCGATCGCAGGCGATCGCGAAGCTGCCCTTGACGTGCTGCTCGGCGGCGGCGATCGCGACACCGAGATGCTCGCCCTCGGACGCGACGACCAGCCGCGAGCCATCCGGCTTCGCGAGCGCGATGCGGAACCAGGTGCGCGTGACTGCCTTGGCCACGCTAGCTGCCGATCGGGGTGTCGAACTGGAGGATCACGACCGTCACCTTACCGTCCACGATGCCGCCCGTCGCGTTCACCGACTGGTCGATCTGGAACGACGAGAAGATCGTCCCGAACGGTGCGTCGCGCGATACGAACATCCCGCTCGTCGAGGTCTGCCCGGTCACCAGCCCGGTGCGCGTGGCATTGACGTACTCGATCGTCCCGCCCGTCGAGTTGACCACCGCACCCGGCACCGGCGCGCCGACGGAGTCGAGCACGATGCCGACGGTCAAGCCGCCCTCGGGGAACGACGCCAGCGACAGCGAGGCGAGCACCTGCTCGAGCGTCGAACGCGGGAGTCGCACGCCGGGCAGATCGAGCGCGGTTTCGACGCCGGTGATCGCCTTGCAGCGCAAGGACGATGTCGTCTGCGCCCCATCCTCGAGGACCTGGATGCAGGCGGAGCTCTGGAGGTCGAGGTCGACGCCCGCACCCCAGGCCGGCGTCGGGCCGATCACGGCGCGGTCGAGCACCGCGACGTCGGCGGAGTTGAGGACATGCCCCATCCGTATGCCATCGTCGAACGGCTTGGGCTCCCCGATCGTGACCTGGAGGCGATCGCCGAGCGAGGAGCTGACCGAGAACGGCAGGTTCTCGAAGTCGCCGACCGTCGACGTCACCTGGATCGCCTGCTGACCCGCGCACGAGGGCTGGTTGACGCTGAGCACGTCGACGCAGCCGAGCGTCACCGGCGTCTCGGCATCACCGGGGTGATAGAACGCGCGCCCGCCGAACGCCGGGTTGATCGGCCCGGCCACCGGGAAGCCATAGGTGGCGTCGAACTCGAGCGGCAGCTTGCCGCAGTCGAGGAAACCGGTGTCCGGATCGACCACGAGCTCGCGCGGCCACACGGTGACCTGGACCTCGAGCGTCTCGCGCGGCAGGGTGATGACCGGCAGATCGACCTGGGCGATCGCACACAGATCCTTCGTCGCGTTCGTCCGCACGTCTTCGCAGAGGGTGATGAGTGGCGCATTCGGATCCGAGGGACGCAGCACGCGCAAGTACAGCACGGCGGAACACTCCATCCCGACCTCGGCGCAGCTGTCGGTGTCACACGTCGAGCCGGGGGTGCCGTCGGCGACGCGATAGACGATCGTCAGATCGGGCGTGTCACACGCCGAAACCAGGAGGCTCGCGAGGATCGCGTATCTCATCGATCCCGCCGCGTGTCGAACCCGAGATCCGGGTTGCTCTTCAGCGAGCGCTCCCAGCTCGCCAGCGAATAGATCACCACGCCGAGCACGACCGCGCCGACACCGCCGGCGATCTGGTAGCGCGGCTTCTGGTACCAGCGACGGGTGTCGACGACGACCGGTGGCTTGATCGGCGGCTCGGGCTTGCGCGGCGGTGGCGTGATCTTCGGTGGGATCAGTGGGGTCAGGATGTCGGCCGGCCTGTCCTTGTCGGTGCGCTCGCGCAGCGCGGAGAAGCCCGGCGTTCCGAACGCGACCGGCGCGTCGCGCCAGGTCTGGACGATCGTCTTGCCGTTCGCCTCGGTCAGCAGGATCGCGTCCTTGACCTCGAGCAGGCGGGCGAGCGCTTGCATCTTCGCCGCGCGCACCGCCGGATCCGGTGCCGTCTTGAGCGCGAGCCGCGCGCGCTTGATCGTCTTGCGGACGTCGATCTGCTCGGGATCGAATACGGCGTCGACCTTCTGACCCGCGACGACCTCGACTCGCCGCGCGTTGGTGTCGCGCTGATCGCCGACCAGCCACACCACGTGCATGCCCGGGGTGATGTCGGGGAACGTCTGCGGCGAGGTGCCGACCTCGCGGCCGTCGAGGAACACGCGACCCGGCCCCGGCCCGACGTAGATGTAGCCCTTGCCCGGAGGCACGATCCGCACCGCGCTCTCGAACGCCTGGACGATCTCGCGCAGGTAGCGCCCGGCGTCGGGCTTGTAGGACGGATCGATCGCGCGGACGAAGCGGAACGCCTTCACCGCGCCGACGTCGTCGCGGGTGCCGAGCCGGGCGGCGCCGAGCAAGAACGCGAGGTCGGCCGCCAGCGCGTTCGTCTTCGGCGACGGCCTCGCGAAGTGCAGCCTGACGAGGCCGTTATCGGCGGCGCGCGCGGCCTCCGGGAACTTGTAGTTGATGACGTTCTCCTCGGCGACCGCCTTCTCGTCGGCCGCGTCCTTGATCGGCTGCGCGTCCTCGTCGCGATGATCCTCGCGTAGCGCGTTGACCAGGATCGAGCTGTCGAGCGGCTTCAGGACCTGCGAGTTGTTGAGCTCGCTCGCGAGCTGGTCGGCGAGCTGGCGGTTCGGCTCGAAGTCGCCGAGCTCGATCACGGCGACCGGCCGTCGCGCGGGCTCCGACGCCGCCACGTCGTCACCGGGCGGATCGTCGGCACGGACCGGTGCGCCCATCCCAGAAATCAGGATGCAGACCGCCAGGCCCACGCAGTACACCGACCGCGACATTGCAATAGTATATGGCACCTCGCGCAGCCGGCCCAAGGGCGGCAAGAGGACGGGCCATGGACGAGCCCCTCACCAAATCCCTCGACCGCTATGACGTGCTGGATCGCATCGCGGTCGGTGGCATGGCCGAGGTGTTTCTGGCGAAGGCCTACGGTGCCCACGGCTTCGAGAAGACGTTGGCGATCAAGCGGATCCTCCCCGAGCTCGCTCGCGATGCCGAGTTCGAGGCACGGTTCATCGCCGAGGCCAAGGTGGCGGTCCGGCTGTCGCACGCGAACGTGGTCCAGGTCCTCGACTTCGGCCGGATCGGGGAATCGCTGTTCATCGCGATGGAGTACGTGGACGGGCTCGACCTCGCCGCGATGCTCCGCAAGTTCAAGGACGAGAAGCGGCTGGTCCCGCTGCCCGCGGCGTTCCACATCGCGATCGAGATCGTCCGCGCGCTCGACTTCGCGCATGGCCACTACATCGTTCATCGCGATGTCTCGCCGTCGAACGTGCTGGTGTCGCGCGCCGGCGAGGTCAAGCTCGCCGACTTCGGCATCGCCGTCGCGGCGCGCCCGCATCGCAACGCCGGCACCGGCCCGCGCAAGGTGATGGGCAAGTGGCGCTACATGTCGCCCGAGCAGGCGCGCGGCGACACGCTCGACACGCGCAGCGATCTGTTCTCGGCCGCCAGCGTGATCTTTGAACTTTTCACCAACGAGAAGCTGTTCCCCGGGGACGAAGCCGAAGACATTATCAAGAACATCCACGAGATGCCCATCCCGAAGATGTCGAGCCTGCGGCCGGGCTTGCCATCGCGCCTCGACGAGGTGATCGGGCTGGCGCTCGCGCGCAAGCCGATCGATCGGCCGCACCGTCCGGCGCAGGTGCTGCGCTCGCTGATCGAGCTGTCGTACGAGTCGTCGATCATGGCCACCGCACTCGACGTCGCCGAGGCGCTGGCGACCGTGATCCCGGCCAAGCGCGTGTCCGGTCGCGGCGCGCTCGACGATGTCATCCGCAAGCAGCTCACCGATCCGCCCACCGCCGCGCGCAAGACCGCGGTCACCGATGGCAAGCCGCCGTCGACGCAGACGCTCGAGCGAGGCGAGCACTCGACCGGGCTGTTCCGCAAGATCGATGTCGACGGCCTGTCGCGCCTCGAGGAGGTCGACGTCGCGACCAGCGTCGCCGCGCCGCGCGCGCGCCGCAACTCGGAGGTCGGCGTCGCGATGCCCGGCGATACCGATCTGCACGCGCTCTACGATGCGTCGCAGGATCGCGATCGCCACACCGAGGTCGGCGGCCCACCGACGGGCCAGGTCCCCAAGCTCGAGGCGTCCGGCGACAAGCTGCCCGTCGCGAAGGACAAGGCGAAGAAGGAACCGACCGAGGCGAAGCCCGAGCCCAGGCGCGGGCTGTGGATCGCGATCGCGCTGCTGCTGCTCGGCGTGGGCGGGGTCGGCATCTGGGCGCTGACGCGGGCGAACGAACCCGTGGTCGCCGTCGTCCCCGATGCGAAGGTGGTCACCGAGAAGACCGGCTCCTTGACGATCGATCCGGTGCAGGAAGGCGCTTCGGGTTACATCGAGCTGGTCGGCGGCAACGAGAAGAAGTCGATCCCGCAGCTGACCAAGGCGCAGCCGTTCAAGGCGACGTTGCGCGCCAACGAGCGCTATCACTTTCACCTCGAGCTCGCGGGCTACTCGCCGTACGACGAGACGATCACGATCACGCCCGACGAGAACACCCGGATCCGGCCGCGCCTGCTGGTCGCGCCGGCGAGGCTCGCGGTCACCACCGAGCCCGACGGCGCGCAGGTCCAGCTCGGCGGCCGCGTGCTCGACGGCGTGACGCCGAAGACGTGGGACAACCTGGCCGCGGCCACCGGCGTGACGCTGGTGATCTCGAAGACCGGCTACACACCGGTGACGAAGACGATCGATCTCCAGGCGGGTCAGCTGCTCGAGATCGAGGAAGCGCTCAAGGCGCTCGACAGGTTCGGCTACGTGCGGATCAAGGTCGCCGGCGTGATGGGTGTCGAGGCATCGCTCAATGGCAGATCGCTCGGGCTCACCGGCACGATGAGCTGTGGCGGCCCTTGTTCGCTCAGGCTGCCCGTCGGGCGGCACACGGTGGCGCTGTTCAACCCGGCGAACAAGAAACGCAAGCTGATCCCGGTCACCGTCGTCGACGGACAGACGCGCGACTATCCGGTCACGATGGAGTGAGTCACGGTGCGTCGCAGCTCGGGTTGCAACCCGGGCCACTCGGATCGCAGCCCGGCGAGTCCGCGCACTGGTTCTTGACGCAGTTCGCGGGCGTCGCACACGCGTCGATGCCGGTGCAATCGACCTCGCAGTAGCAGGCGCTACCGCACTGCGTGCCCTGCGCGCAGCTGTCGTCGCCGGTGCAGTTGACCTCGCACGCACCACCGCACAGCACGGTGTCGGCGCAGGTGCTATCGGCGGTGCAGTTGACGACGCAGCTATCGGCCTGCGTGCAGCGCACCTCGCCGGCGCACGCCCCGACGCCCGTGCAGTTGACGGTGCAATCGCCACCGCCGCAATCGATCGGAGCCTGACACGCGCCGGCGGTGCAGTTGATCTCGCAGCTCGTCGCGTTGCCGCACGCGATGCCGGTGCCACACGCGCCGGCACCGCTGCACGTCACGTCACAAGCCAGGCCGGCCGGGCACACCACGATGCCCGGGCAGCTCGTCGCGGTGCAGTTGAACGTGCAGACCTCGCCGCTGCAGCTGCCGCCCATCGCGGCGCACTCGCTGTCGGCGCAGGTCACCGGCGGTGGCGAGTCCGGCGGCAAGGATCCCGTGACGCAGAAGCCGCTCGTGCAGATCCGACCGGCGCCGCAATCGCTCTGGTCGTCGCACGCCAGGTCGTTCGTCCTGCGATCGACCAGGCAGCTGCCCGACGCCAGCGTGCCGGCGATCAACGCAGCCAGGATCCCCAGGACGGCAAGCCAACGCACGAACGCCAGTCTACGCCTTCTTGCGGACCACCGCGAATGTCACGTCACCGGACACCTTGGTGCGGCACGCGAGCCGGACCTTGGTGATGTGATAGACGTTGCCGAGGTGCTTCCGCTCCTCGTCGGTGAACGGGTTGAGGTGTTCCGCACCGGCGAGGATCTTGACCCGGCACAGGCCGCAGGTCCCCTTGCCGACGCACGCGGTGTCGATCCCGGCCGAGACCTTGCCGCCGGCATCGAACAGCGTGTCGCCCTCGCGGCACTCGACGGTGCTCGGCGGGCCGCCCGCGCTATCCACGATCGTCACGGTCGGCATCAGCGCAGCTCGCGCAGGTAGTCGAGCAGCTCGTCGAGATCGCGCTCCTCGATCAGCGGGTTCATCAGCGTCGAGCGCAGGTGATAGCCACCCGGCAGCTGGGTGCCGACGAGGTAGAACCGGCCGTCCTCGACCACGCGCTTGCGGAGCGCGCGGTTGTGCGCGTCGAGATCGGGCGTCTGGATGACAGGATCGACGTGCCGGAAGCAGACGATGTTCGACTCCGGCTGCAGCGCGAGCTCGAAGTCCGGCGCCGCGGCGATCTTCGCGGCGAGCAGCTGGGCGAGGTGGGCCTGGCGATCGACGATGTCACCGAACACCGCCTCGCCGTGCGCGCGCAGCGCGGCCCACAGCTCGAGGCTCATCGCGCGCTTCGTACACTCGAGCGTGCGCTGCCCGAGATCCCACCACGCGTGCGAGCCAGGCGATCGCCCGGCGGTGAACAGATAGGGCGCGGTCTGCGCGAACGCGTCGTACGCGTGCGCCTCGCGCTTGTAGATCACGGCGGTGATCAGCGCCGGCATCATCAGCAGCTTGTGCGCGTCCCACACGATCGAGTCGGCGCGCTCGATGCCGCGCAGTTTCGCGCGCTGGGTCTTCTACAGCGCCACGCCGCCGCCGTGTGCGGCGTCGACGTGCAGCCACAGGCCATGCTGCTCGGCGAGATCGGCGAGCTCGTGCAACGGATCGAACGCACCGGTCGCCGTCGAGCCGGCGGCCGCGACGATGCCGATCACCTTGCGGTCGCCCGCCGTCTCGAGCGCCGCCTCCACCGCGTGCGGGGTCAGCCGGTGGTGGCCGTCGAGCTCGGCGGCGATCGCGCCGTCATCGCCCCACCCCATCACGCGGACCGCGCGTGCGATCGAGTAGTGCGCGTCGGCGCCGGCGATCACCGCGAGCGGCGATCCGCCGTGCGCGCCTTGCTTCCAGACATCGAAGCCTGCCCTGGCCTGGCGCATCGCGAGCAGCGCCGTCAGGTTGCCGAGCGAGCCACCGCTCGTCAGCACGCCACCGGAACCGGCCGGCATGCCGAGCGTCCTGCACATCCAGTCGATCACGCACAGCTCGATCGGCACCGACGCCGGCCCCATCTCGGCGACGGCCATGCCGTTGTTGAGCAGCGCACTCACCGTCTCGGCGAGCACGCCGGCCGGCAGCGGCGGCGGCACCTGATGCCCCATGCAGCGCGGGTTCGCGAGCGCCGTCGCCGCCCGCGCCGCGCGGATCAGATCGTGAAC
>JAEYYY010000466.1 GCA_023430775.1 Pseudomonadota bacterium | reverse complement strand
CCGCGGCGCAAGCGCGTGCCGCGTGGACCAAGATCCGCAGCGCCGCCGCCAACGTCGCGCAGTACGAGCGCTACTGCCTGTATCGCGGTCAGCTGTGGACGCGCGGTATCGAGGCGCCCGTCGGGCTCGAGCTCGTCAACTTCTCCGAGGCTGACTTCGATGCGCTCGACGAGGTCAACCGCAGCGACATCCTCGAGCAGCTCTCGCTCGACGAGCTGACCGCACGCAGCCGGTGGCAGCGCGGCGATCAGGCCGTGCTGGCCCGGCTCGGCACGCGACCCGCGGGAATCGCCTGGGCAGCGCGCGGACCGATCGACGCGCCGGAGCTCGGCCGCACGCTCAGGATGTCGAAGTACGACGCCTACATTCACAGCGTGTTCGTGGCGCCACTCGCGCGCGGCCGCGCCGTCGCACCGATCATGCTCGAGCACCTCGCGAAGGAGCTGCGCGCGACGGACGCGTATCGCTCGTGGGCGCTGATCTCCGCCGATAACCAGGCCTCGCTGCGCGCCTTCCAGAAGGCCTCGTTCACGCCGGTCTGCGATGTCATTCACGCGAAGATGGGCAACGTCGATCGCGTGGTCTGCCGGCCTCCCGATCCGGAAGCCCAGGAGCTGCTCGGCAACGCCGAGTGAAGTCCCGGCGACGCGCGAGATCGATTAGCTTTCCGGCATGCACTCGCAGATCGAGATCCGCACGAACGGTGGTGTGTGTCGCGCGGAGCTGTTCGACGGCGGCAAGCGAGACGTCCTGATGTTCCACGACGGGCTCGGCATGCGACCCGCGATGCACGCGCTGGCGACGTCGATCGCGCACACCGGCTGCCGCGTGCTGATGCCGGATCTGTTCTACCGGATGGCCCCGTACGAGGCGCCCGATCCGGCGCAGCTGTTCTCCGATCCGGCGGTGATGGCGGCGTGGTGGACCAAGGCGCAGGGCAACACCGCGGCGCTGATCCTCGACGACGTTGCGTTCTACATCGCCGCGCTCCAGGGTCAGGGCACGACACGGATCGCCACCACCGGTTACTGCATGGGCGGTCGGCTCGCGCTGACCGCGGCGGGGACGTTCCCCGACAAGTTCGCAGCATGCGCCGCGTATCACCCGGGACGGCTCGTCACTGACGATGCGGACAGTCCGCACCGCGTGTTCGGCAACATCCAGGCGAAGGTCTACATCGGCGCGGCCTCCGACGATCCGACGTTCACGGTGGAGCACCAGGAGATCGTCAAGGCGGCGATGCAGCAGGTCGACCTGACGTTCGAGGTCTACCCGGCGAAACACGGCTGGGTCCCGACGGATACGCCGGTCCACGATGCCGGCTGCGCCAGCCGCCACCTCGAGACCCTGGTCGATCTGCTGGGTCGGACGTCGAGCTGACTCCCGGTGCGGCCGCACATCGCGGTTGTTTCGCGGTCGAGATGAATCTAGATTCATCTCGTGAATCGGCGTTCACTATCTCCCGCGAAGCGCCTGCGCGACCAGCTGCGCGAGACGATCCGCGGCGAAATCCTCGACGCCGCCGAGCAGCTGATCGCGAGCGGTGGGCTGCACGGCGCGCCGCTCGCCGCGATCGCGAAGCGTGCCGGCGTCGCGGTCGGCACGCTGTACAACTACTTCGCAGATCGCGAGGCGCTGATCGCCGCGCTGTTCGAGGAGCGGCGCAGCTCGCTGCGGCCGCGGATCCGTGCCGCCGTCGAGACCGGCAAGCAGCTCGCGTTCGAGCCCCGCCTGCGCGGCCTGGTCCGCGAGCTGCTCACCGCGTTCGATTCGCACCGGCTGTTCATCAAGGTCGCGATCGAGACCGAGCACGGCCGGCTCGCCCCGTCGGCGACGGCGAAGGATCTCCAGACCGCGCTCGACGAGGTGATGCGCGCCGGGGTCGCCGAGAAGCAGATCCGCACCGAGGATGCCGAGCTCGCCGCGTTCATGCTGGCGGGCGCGATCAAGTCCGTCGTGTTGCGGCGCACCGCCGAGAACCGCCCGTGTGCACCCGATGCCGATGGCGTGGTCTCGCTGTTCCTCGATGGAGTGCGCAGGTGAGCCAGCCGGTCGCCAACAAGTGGGTCGTCGCGATCTCGATCGCGTTCGGTTCGCTGATGGCGACCATCGACACCTCGATCGTCAACGTCGCCTTGCCCTCGATCCGCGGCCAGCTCGGTGCGTCGCTCCAGGAGATCACCTGGATCTCGACGGCCTACATGATCGCGATGGTGCTGGTGATGCCGCTCACCGGCTTCCTCGGCAGCTTCTTCGGTCAGAAGCGCGTCTACCTGGCGTCGCTGATCCTGTTCACGATCGGCTCGATCCTGTGCGGCACCGCGAGCTCGCTCGAGGCGCTGGTGTTCTATCGCATCCTCCAGGGCATCGGCGGTGGCTCGCTGCAACCGACGCAGCAGGCGATCCTGCGCCAGACCTTCCCGCCGGAAGAACAGGGCATGGCGATGGCGCTGTTCTCGATGGTGATCATGGTCGGGCCCGCCGTCGGGCCGGTGCTCGGCGGCTACATCACCGACGAGTACGCGTGGCCGTGGATCTTCTACGTCAACCTGCCGGTCGGCCTGCTCGGCATCTACCTGACGTGGCGCAACGTCCACGAGCCCGCCGACGTGCGCGAGGCGAATCGCGCGCGCGCCGAGGTGATGAAGAAGCACCTCGACATCGCCGGCATCGTGCTGATGGCGATCACGATCGGCGCCCTCCAGTACGTGCTCGAGGAAGGCGCGTCGCAGGACTGGTTCGATTCGACCAGGATCGTCGTCGGCACGTACATCGCGGTCGTCGGGCTCGCGGCCTTCATCATCCGCGAGCTGACCGCCGTCGCACCTGTCGTCGATCTACGGACGTTTCGCGATCCCACGTTCGCGTCCGGCACGCTGGTCGCCGGCGTGGTGTTCGCGATGCTGATGGGCTCGATGCTGCTGCTGCCGGTGTTCACGCAGGAGCTGATGCACTACAACGCCACGCAGTCCGGCATCATCCTGCTGCCGCGCACGATCGCGATGATGATCGCGTCGCCGTTCGTCGGCAAGCTCTACAACAAGACGTCGCCGGCGTGGCTGGTCGCGTTCGGCATGCTGATGACGGCGCTCGGCAGCTGGATGCAAGCGGACATCTCGCTCCAGACGTCGACCGGCGATCTGGTGGTGCCGCTGGCGATCACCGGCGTCGGGTTCGCGTTCCTGTTCGTGCCGCTCACCACCGCGGCGCTGTCGAACGTGCCGCGCCACGAGATGGCCGGGGCCGCCGGCGTCAACAGCTTCGTCCGCCAGGTCGGCGGCTCGATCGGGCTCTCGATCTTCGCGACGCTGTTCACGCGGTTCTCGAGCGAGGCGAGCGCCGGGCTCGCGAGCAACGTCACCGCGCTGCGTCCCGAGGTCGCGATCGAAGCCGCGACCACGCGCGCCGGCATGATCGCGCACGGCCTGCCGGTCGATCCGGCCACCGCCCTCACCTACCAGTCGTTCGCCGGCCGCACCGCGCTGCAGGGCACGGTGATCGGCTTCGACAAGACGTTCATCCTGCAGACGATCGCGTTCCTCGTCGTGATCCCGCTGCTGCTGTTCCTGCGCGTCAAGCGCGACACCGGCCGCGCCTCTCACGTCGAATTGCCCGTGGAGTAGTCATGGAATCGCCGAACAAGTCCCTCGAACCGAAACGCAAGAAGGCGCGCCGCGCGTACACCATCCTCGCCATCGTCGCGCTGGTCGTCGCCGGCGGCTGGATGCTGCGGCGGTGGTGGAACGCCGGCAAGGAATCCACCGACGACGCGCAGGTCGATGCCGACGTGCTTCCCGTCGCCGGGCGAGTCGGCGGCGTGATCGCGACGGTGCACGTCAAGGATCACCAGCTCGTCGAGGCGGGCGAGCCCCTGTACGAGCTCGATACCGCGGAGCTCGATGTCGAGGTCGCGCGCACCGTCGCCGAGCTCGAGGCCGCGCGCGCACAAGCGACGCTGGCCCGCGCCCAGGTCGCCGTCGTGCAATCGACGTCGACGGGTGGAGTGTCGGCCGCGAAGGCGCAGCTCACCGGCGCCGGTGCCTCGGTGCGCGGCGCCGCCGATCAGGTGCGTGCCGCGGAAGCAGCGGTCGCGAAGGCGAAGGCGGATCTGACCACCGCCGCCGCGGAGCTCGCGCGCACGCAGAAGCTGTTCGACCAGAGCGCGGTCACCCGCAGCGATCTCGAGCATGCACAGCAGCTGCACGACGTCGCGAAGGCGAGCCTCGACGCGGCGACCGCGCAGCTCGATCTCGCGCGCAGCCAGCGCGACATGACGTCGTCGCGGGTCGCCGAGGCCAAGGGCCGGGTGATCAGCCTGGCCGCGTCGGAGCAGATCGCCGCCGCCGAGGCCGCCGCGCAGGTCGCCGAGACACGGGTCAAGGCAGCCGAGGTCGCGGCGCAGCGCGCGAAGCTGCAGCGCTCGTACGCGACGATCAAGGCACCGGTCGCCGGCTACGTGTCTCGCCTCGCCGCGCACGTCGGCCAGACGATCCAGCCCGGGCAAGCGCTCCTCATGCTCGTCCCCGACGCGACCTACGTGGTCGCCAACTTCAAGGAGGGCCAGATCGCGCACATCCACGCCGGCGACGAGGTCGATGTCGAGATCGACGCGTATCCCGGTGACACCTTCCATGGCGTCGTCGAGACGCTGTCGCCCGCGACCGGTGCGCGGTTCTCGCTGATCCCTCCCGACAACGCGACCGGCAACTTCGTCAAGGTCGTACAGCGCGTGCCGGTCAAGATCGCGTGGAGCGCGCCGCCGCCGGTGCCGCTGCGGCCCGGACTGTCGGCCGAGGTCACCGTCCACGTTCACTAGATCGGCAATGACCCGGGTCAGCGCACGACGGCGAACATCGTGTCCTTGCCGGTCGGCGGGACGTCGTCGACGGCCACGCTGGTGACGTTCGCGGACGGCGGCCCGTCGTGACACCACGCGATCAACGCGGCGATCTTGTCCTCGGGTCCCTCGGCCTCGAGCTCGACGGTCCCGTCTGACCGGTTCCTCACCCAGCCGACGACGCCGAGCCGCCGCGCCTCACTTGCCGTCGAGGCGCGGTACGAGACACCCTGGACGCGGCCAGAAACGATCGCGTGGATGCGACGCATGGCGGGAGCATCTTACATCCCCACAGGACAAACCGGCGGGCTCTGCTAGGAGCGCTGGTGCGCAGCTGATAGCGTGGAAGGACGATGGCTCGCGTGCTGCGATTCCCCGACCGCGGTCGGCTGCTCGTGTGCACGGATCTACAGGGCTGCATGCGCGATTACCGCCGCATGGTCGAGCTGTTCGAGCAGGCGCTCCACACCTATCACGGTGACGCGCACCTCATCTTCACCGGCGATCTGATCCACGGCCCCCACATCGATCCCGAGGACTGGCCCGACTTCCTCGGCGAGTACTATCGCGATGCCTCCGGCGAGGTGATGATCGCCTACGCCGGGCTCGCCGCGCAGTATCCCGGGCGCGTCCACGCGCTGATCGGCAACCACGAGCACGGTCACGTCGGCGGCCCGCACACCGCGAAGTTCGCCGCCGACGAAGTTGCCCTGCTCGAGCAGATCCTCGGCCCCGCGGCGACGGCGCGGATGCGCGGCATCATCCACACGTTCGCGCTCGCCGCGGTCACCAAGTGCGGCGTGATCTTCACGCACGGCGCACCGGCGGCGCAGATCGAATCGATCGCCGATGTCGAGGCAGCCGATCTGTCGGGCGCCGGGTTCTCGAGCCCGCTCGAGGTGCTCGACACGCCGGTGGTCGGCAAGATCCTGTGGGCGCGTAGCGCGACCGAGGCCGAGGCCCGGCGGTTCCTCCGTGCGATGGGCGGCACGATCAGCATGTACGGCCACGACGTCATCCCCGAGGGCTACGAGACCGTGGGCGACGAGCAGATCATCGTGTCGACGAGCTTCGGCCTGTTCGATCAGAACAAGGTCTACGCGAGCCTCGATCTGGCCGCGAAGTACCGCAACGTCCACGACCTGCGCGTCGGCCACGAGCTCTTGCCGCTCTACCCCGACAAGGCGCCGGCCCGGCTCGGCGGCCGTCGCGCGAGCTGAGATTTCCACTGGTTACGCTGCCGAGCGCGGCGGATCAGCCCTCTTGAGGGGTTGCGTTCACCCGCAGCTGTCTCTATAGATACGGGCTCCCCGAGCCCGGGGCCCTGCCCCGAAACGGAATTGCCATGAAAGACACCGCCAACCACCCGCACTACCGCCCCGCCAAGATCACCTGCGCGTGCGGCACCACGCACGAGACGTTCTCGACGCGCGGTGACTTCGGTATCGACATCTGCTCGAACTGCCACCCGTTCTTCACGGGCAAGCAGAAGCTGCTCGACACCGCCGGTCGCATCGACCGCTTCAACAAGAAGTACGCGAAGAAGTCCTAGGGCTCCCTCGAGCTGGCCGCGGTGAGTTGAAAACCCCGCCATGTTCGAATCGCAAGCATTCAAGGACAAGCTCGCCGGCCTGGTGCGCCGGCACGAGGAAGTCAGTGCGCTGCTCGGCACCGCCGAGGTGATCAACAAGCGCGCCGAGTTCCTCAAGCTGTCGCGCGAGCACGCGGATCTCGATCCGCTGGTCGTGGCGTGGCGAGCCTACGAGAAGCTCGTCGCCGATCTCGCGCAGGCCAGGCAGATGGCCGACGCCGAGCAGGATCCCGAGCTACGCGAGCTCGCACGCGAGGAAGCGAAGGCGCTGGAGAACCAGAAGGCTCCCGCCGAGCAGGCGCTCAAGATCCTGCTCCTGCCCAAGGATCCGAACGACGCGAAGAACACGATCGTCGAGATCCGCGGCGGCACCGGCGGCGACGAGGCCGCGCTGTTCGCCGGCGACCTCTACCGGATGTACACGCGCTTCGCCGAGCGCCAGGGCTGGAAGGTCGAGGTGCTGTCGCTCTCCGAGGGGACCGCAGGCGGCTACAAGGAAGTCACCATGCTGATCGACGGCAAGGACGTCTACTCGAAGATGAAGTTCGAGTCCGGCGTCCACCGCGTCCAGCGCGTGCCCGCCACCGAGGCGCAGGGCCGGATCCACACGTCGGCGGCGACGGTCGCGGTGCTTCCCGAGGCCGAAGAGGTCGACGTCAAGATCCGCGAGGAAGACCTCAAGATCGATACCTATCGCTCGAGCGGTGCCGGCGGCCAGCACGTCAACACCACCGACTCGGCGGTGCGCATCACGCACATCCCGACGGGCGTCGTGGTCGCGTGCCAGCAGGAGCGCTCGCAGATCAAGAACCGCGCGAAGGCGATGCAGATGCTGCGCTCGAAGATCCTCGACGCCGAGCGCGAGAAGCAGGCCGCCGCGGAGGCATCGCAGCGCAAGCTCCAGGTCGGCTCCGGCGATCGCTCGGAGAAGATCCGGACGTACAACTTTCCGCAGGACCGCGTCACCGATCACCGGATCGGGCTGACCAAGCACAACCTGCCGGCGATCATGGACGGCTCGCTCGAGGACATCGTCGATGCACTGCGCGCCTTCGATCAGGCCGAGCAGCTCAAGGCGCACTCGCTGGCTTGAGCTCGTCGTCGTGTACGCCGCCGGCGGGATCTCGCTCGCGTGCGATCACCGCGCGCCGATCGCGTCGTGCGATCAGGATCTGAGCGGCGAGTACACCGAAGGCGATCGGCGCTGGACGATCCTCGATCGCGGCCGCGACCTCGCCGCGTTCCCCGGCTTCGCCGACACGCCGAGCGCAGCAGGTCTCGAGGTCGCGCCGCGCGTGCTCGAGCTTCACCGCGCTGCCAACGGACTGCGCGGCGATGTGAAGCGCCGTTACATGAAGGGCGCACAGAGCTGCTGGTCGAAGGTGCCGGTGACCGTCGCGCGCTGCGCCGGCGACACGCTGGAGGTGGTTCATGCCGATCCGCCACCACCGCTGTCGTTCGCGCCGTGCCAGTTTGGCCGCGCCGAGCCCGCGCGCGTCGAGCGCTGGCGTCGGTACTAGATTCATCGCCAGGAGATGTCACTCGCCGAGGAATACCCGCTGGCGCACCACGAGTAGGATGCGCCCGTGCGACGCTCCTATCTGGTGGCTGGTGGGATCCTTGCGATCCTCGCGGTGTTGTTGATCTGGAAGCTGCGAGGTAGCAGCGCTGACAAGGCCGGTGATGCCGGCGATGACGACGAGACGAGCGAAGCGTCCAGTCGCAGCAGCTCCGGCGGCAAGTCCGGAACGAAGGGCAACCAGGCCACCGCCTCGATCGGTGGCAAGGTCACCCGCGCCGCGGATGGCTCGCCGGTCGCGGGCGCGACGATCGCCGTCGCGCGCGACGCGATGATGCCGATGATCGGTCGCGCCAAGGACGAGCCGTCGACGGTGGTCACCACCGATGCGAACGGTGTGTGGACCGTCAAGACGATCCCCGCGGGCGGCTACTCGATCGGCGTCACCGCGGACGGCCTGCAACCCGGTTCGAAGCTGCACGTCGCGGTCGCGCCGAACGAGCACACCACCGTCGACTTCGCGCTCGCCGCCGGCGGCGCCACGGTGACCGGCACGGTGACCGACGTCGGCGGTGGACCGATCGGCAGCGCGCGGATCACGGTGGTGACCGGTGGCGGGATGCCGTTCGGCGGCCGCGCGGAGCTGGTCGCGCTGACCAACGCGGAGGGCAAGTACAAGCTGAGCCTCGGCGACGGCGGCCACATGGCGATCGCGTCGCACGAGGACTACACGCGCTCGATCAAGAGCTTCGAGATCCACGGCCTGCCGCTCGCGGTCGACTTCGTGCTCACACCCGGTGGCTCGATCCGCGGCATCGTGGTCACCCGCGATGGCAAGCCGGTGCCCGACGCGCGCGTCAACGCCGACACCGGGAGATGGATGCGCGACGGCGGAGCGACCGCGCGGGCCGACGACACCGGTGCGTTCACGTTGACCAGCCTCGGCTCGGGTGCGGTCAAGCTGACGGCGCTCGCGAAGGGCTATGCCTCGGCGGAGCCGGTCGTCGTCGAGCTCGGCATCGGCGAGCAGATCGAGGGCGTCAGGATCGTCGTCGACAAGGCGTTCTCGATCAGCGGCCGCGTCGTTCGCGCGGGCCACGCCGATCAAGGCCTCGCCGGCGTCATGGTCGGCTACTTCTCGATGACCGGCGGTGGTGCCGGCGCCTCCGACGATCCCACCGACGACACCGGCGCGTTCGAGATCCACGGCATCAAGCCATCGAGCTTCATGCTGTTCGCGATCGGCGAGGGCTCGGTGCCCGACATCGGCAAGTCGATCGAGGTCGTCGACAAGGACGTCACCGGGGTGGTGATCGAGCTCGCCACCGGCGTGATCCTGGCGGGCAAGGTCGAGCCCGGGATGGTCGCCTCGATCGGCCTCGAGGTCGACGAGAGCAAGATGGGCTTCGGCTCGATGTTCGACGCGATGAAGGCGATGGCCGTGCGCGGCGAATCGGAGCCGACCGGCGAGTTCAAGCTCAAGGCCGCGCCACCCGGCACGTTCCAGCTGGTCGCGACCACCCCCGATGGCCGCAAGGGCAAGCTCGAGGTCACCGTCGCCGATGCCGATCAGACGGGGCTGGTGGTGAAGCTCGAGGCGCGCGCGTCGATCGCGGGCAAGGTGATCGACGAGAAGGGCGCGGCGGTCGCCGGCGTCCGCGTGGTCGCCACGGAGCTCGACGAGGACAAGTCGGGCCGCAATGGCTTCCGCTTCCGCGGCTTCGGCGGTGACACCGGTGCGGTGACGGCGCTCGACGGCTCGTTCCAGGTGGTCGGCCTCGAGCCCGGCAAGATCGGGCTCGTCGTCGAGGACGAGCACGGTGCGATCCCGTTCAAGGGCGGCAGCGGCGAGAAGCCACAGCCGTTCGAGCTCACCAAGGCGCAAGCGCTGACCGGCGTGACCCTCACCGTCGAGGCGCGCGACGGCGTGATCAAAGGTGTCGTGATGGGCATCGACAAGGCGCCGGCACCCGACGCGTGGGTGACGATCCGGCCGGACCTCAAGTCACCGGGGAGTCGCCGCGAGATGATGTCGCTGATGCGCGGCACCGATCCGATCCTGACCGGCGCCGATGGCTCGTTCACCGTCACGCGGCTGCGCCGCGGCACCTACGCGATCTCCGTCGAGGGTCCGAAGGGCGCGTCGCGTGCTAGCAAGTCCGGCGTCAAGACCGGCGACTCGGTGACGCTCGTCCTCGAGCCGCTGGGCTCGGTGGTCGGCAAGGTGATGCTCGGCACCACCCCGGTGAAGGAGTTCGATCTCGGCTGCCGTGCCGAGGAGCGCGGCATGCGGTTCACCTCCGATGGTGGCAGCCGGCGCTTCACCAACGCCGATGGCTCGTATCAGGTCGAGCGACTCGCGCCCGGCGAGTACGTGTGCTCGGCGACGTCGCCCGTCGGCACCGCGAGTGGCAAGGTCGTCGTCGCGTCCGGACCGTCGACGCTCGATCTGGTGGTGCAGCCGTTCGCGACCATCAGCGGCACCGTCGTCGATGTCGCCACCGGCAAGCCGGTGCCCGGTCTGATCGTGTTCGCCACCGGCGACGGCACCGATCCGAAACAGTTCATGGACATCATGGCCGGCAAGGGCCCGACGACCGATGCCGCGGGCCGGTTCACCGTCGAGCGCATCCCCGCGGGCAAGGGCCAGGTCCACGTCGCCCCGAAGACCGCGACGTTCAATCACCTCGCGACCCGCGACTACACGATCACCGCGGGTCAGCGGCTCGAGCTCGGCGTCATCAAGCTGGTGCCGCCACGCGACGGCGCCTCCGGCACGTACGGCTTCTTCCCGATGGTGAACGACGACGTGCTCACCGTCGGCGACGTCAAGGACGACACCCCGGCGTCGCGCGCCGGCCTCGTCGTCGGCGACAAGATCCTGTCGATCGACGGCAAGGCAGTGGCCGAGCTCGGCGCCGACGTCGGCAAGCAGCTGCTGATGCCCGGCGCGGTGCCGGTCGGCTCGAAGGTGACGCTGGTGCTCGAGCGTGGCGGCCAGCAGGTGCCGGCCACGCTGATCGCCGTCGAGTTCTAGGTCACTTACTTCAACAGGTCGTTGAGCTTGGCGTGCATCTTCTTGAGCTCGCCCTCGGGGTCGCGCTCGGAGAAGCCGTCCTTGCGGAACTTCACGACCTGGTTGCCGTCGGCGACGAACGACGACGGCATGGTGTCCGAGCCGTAGCGCGACACCACCGCCGACTTGTTCGCCGGCAGGTAGACGCGCTTCATGTGCTTGAGCTTGAGCTTGTCGTGGAAGCGCTTGCCGTCCTTGACGTCGTCGTCGACCGAGACCGCGACGAACACGATCTTGTCCTTCAGGATCCCGGCGAGCTTGTCCCATGCGGGCAGCTCCTTCGCGCACGGTTTGCACCACTCGGCGCCGACCGTGATCAGCACCCACTTGCCCTTCAGCGACCTCAGCTTGAACGACTTGCCGTTGGCATCGGTCGCGGTGTCGAGCTCGGCGAGGCGATCACCGACCTTGAGGACCGACTGGGCCTGCGCGGCCCCACCGATCCCGAACAGCAATGCGAAGGCCAGCAGCAGGCGCATGGTCGTCGGACGCATCGCCCCCATTATCGATTCACCGCGAGCTCTTCGTCGATCCAAAGCCCCAGATACTTCACGGTGATCGGGGCCTCGAACTTGGTGTCGTTGATGTAGACGCTCGGGGTGGAGTCGACACCGGCGGTGTTGCCCTGGATCTTGTCACTCTCGACCTGGGCCGCGGCCGCGGTGTAGGCGGCCTCGAACTTCGCGATATCGAGCCCGAGCTGACCGGCGTAGCCCATGACGTCCTGCTTGCTGTGCGCCGGCGACTTGGCGAACAGGATGGCGTGCATCTCCTTGAACTTGCCCTGCTGGCTGGCGGCGATCGCGGCCTGCGCTGCGCTCTTGCTCTCGGGCCAGTGGCCGAGCGGGAACATCATGTAGTGCACCGAGATCTTGCCGTCGTACTGCTGCGCGATCGCGTCGAGGATCGGCTTGAACTCTTTGCAGTGGGGACACGCGTAGTCGTAGAACTCGGCGATCTTGACCGGCGCGTCGTCGGTGCCGAGGTGCGGCGCCTTGCTGAGATCGAGCTTCACCTTGCGCGGCGTCTTGTACTTCGCGAGGTAGTCCTCGCGGACCTTGTCCTCGGGGAACTCGTCCTCGAGCATGGTGACGACCAGGCGCACCGCGAACGGCGCGCGCTTGCACGACGTGTCATCGGTGTACGACTTGCGCAGGCTCTCCTTGTCCGTGCACGGCGACTTGAGCGCGCCGACGAGCTTGTAGAACGTCGCCTGCTTGTCCTTGTCGAGCGCGCTGATGTCGATGTCCTTGAGCGGCGAGGTGTCGACCGGACCCGGCGCCTCGGCCACACCACTGCTTCCCGTGCGATCGAGCGCGTTGATCGCACTGGTATCGGTGGGCTTGCTCGTCTTCTTCTCGCAAGCACCGCCCATGAGGAGGGGAGCAGCAATCAAAGCGAGGATGAAAGGCCTCAAGATCCGTGCAGTTGACACGTCGTGGTTGTAGTGCACGGGTCACATGATTTCAACAGGGCCCGCCTTGACGTCTCGCGTCATGGAAGGTATCGATGCACTGAATGACGGTTCATTCAGCCACCGACAGGTCGGGCCGCGCGAGCGAATCGAAAGCCAAGCGCACTCGCATCCTCTCGGCGGCGGAGCGCGTGTTCGCGAAGCGCGGGTTCTTCGCGGCCCGCGTCTCCGAGATCGCGAAGGATGCCGGTGTCGCGGACGGCACCATCTATCTCTACTTCAAGAGCAAGGATGACCTGCTGATCTCGCTGTTCGAGTCGCGCATGGAGCAGGTCAACAGCGCGCTGCGCGAGGCGATCGCGGAGGTCCCGGCGAGCCAGCCTGCCCTGCAGCTGCGCGCGTTCATCCGGGCCTACCTGAAGCTCGTGCACGACGAGCCCGCCGCCGCCGAGGTGCTGACGATCGAGCTCCGGCAGTCGAGCAAGTTCATGAAGGAGTACGAGAACCCGCAGTTCGCGGACTTCCTTCGCACGCTCGGCGGCATCATCGCGACCGGCCAGGACCAGGGCCAGCTCGACGATGCGATTCCGGCTCACGTCGCCGCGCGCATGATCTTCGGCATGCTCGACGAGCTCGCCCTCGCGTGGGTGCTCGCGCGGCAGCCGATCAAACAGTCGACCATCTCCGCTCCCACTCCCGGTACGCGCCCGAAGAAGTTCGATATCGTGCGCGCCGCCGACTGGGTAGTGGCGCTGGTGTTTCAAGGCTTGGCAAAGAAGGAGTCACCGTGAAGATCCTCGTACCCGTGAAGCGGGTCCCCGACCCGACGCAGAAGGCCAAGATCAAGGACGGCCACATCGACCTCACCGGCGCGTCCTGGATCGTCAATACGTTCGACGAGTACGCCGTCGAGACCGCGCTGCGGCTCTGCGAGAACGGCGCCGACAACTCGCGAATCGCAGGCACCGAGATCGTCGTGGTCTCGCTCGGCCCCGACGACGCCGCGAAGGAGATCCGCACCTGTCTCGCGATGGGCGCGGACCGCGCGATCCACGTCGTCACCAAGGACGAGGAGATCGATTCGTTGATCGTCGTCCAGGTGCTCAAGGGCGTGATCGAGGCCGAGAAGCCCGATGTCGTCATCATGGGCAAGCAGGCCGTCGACGGCGACGCCAACCAGGTCGGGCAGATGCTCGCCGGCAAGCTCGCCTGGCCGCAGGCCACGTTCGCGGCGTCGGTCGAGCTCGGGGTCGACAAGAAGTCGATGTTCGTCGGCCGCGAGGTCGACGGCGGCGTCGAGTACAAGAGCGTCAAGCTCCCCGCGGTGGTCACCGTCGATCTCCGGATCGTCGGCTCCAAGTCGGTGAAGAACAACGTCACGCCCGAGACGCACTCGTACTCGGGCGAAGGCGCGCGCCTGCCCTCGCTGAAGGGCATCATGGCCGCGAAGAAGAAGCCGATGGACGTCAAGAAGCTCGCCGACTACGGCGCCGAGCCGAAAGCCGTCATCAAGGAGCTCGAGGTCACGCTACCGCCGCCGCGCGCGGCCGGTCAGTTCGTCCCCGATGTCCCCACCCTCGTCAAGAAGCTCGCTGACGAAGCGAAGGTTCTCTAAGGAGCTCGCCATGGGAAACGTCCTCGCAGTTTGTGAATTCCAGGGCGCCGCGCTCCGCACGAGCGCGCTCTCCAACATCGCGTTCGCGCGTGCCGCCGCCGGCTTCCACGGCGGTGAGGTGATCATCCTCCTCGTCGGTTCCGGCGCAGCGGCTGCCGGCGCCGCCGCGGCGAAGTACGCGCCGAAGGTGATCACCGTCGACGACGCCGCGCTGACCAACTACCTCGCCGAGACATTCGCTCCGCTCGTCGCGCGCGAGGCGAGGGCCAACGACGCGACGCTGGTGTCCGCCACCGCGAGCGCGGTCGGCAAGGACCTGATGCCGCGCGTCGCCGCGCTGCTCGATGCCGGCATGGCGTCGGACATCGCGAAGACCACGGCGAAGGACACGTTCGTTCGCCCGATCCTCGCCGGCAACGCGTACTCGACGGTGCAGATCGCCACGCCGATCATCTGCGTGACGCCGCGCCAGTCGGAGTTCGAGCCCGCGGCAGAGCTCGGCAGCGCCGGCACCGTGACGGCGAGCGCCGCCGGGACGGTCGACGCGCTCGGTGCCAGCTTCGAGCGGCTCGACGCGCAGAAGTCCGATCGGCCCGATCTCGGCGATGCCAAGGTCGTGGTCTCGGGTGGTCGCGGCATGAAGAGCGGCGAGAACTTCAAGGTCCTCGAGGAGCTCGCCGATCTGCTCGGCGCCGCGATGGGCGCGTCTCGCGCGGCCACCGACGCGGGCATGGTCCCGGCCGACTGGCAGGTCGGTCAGACCGGCAAGATCGTCGCGCCGAACCTCTACTTCGCGGTCGCGATCTCGGGTGCCATCCAGCACCTCGCGGGCATGAAGGGGAGCAAGACGATCGTCGCGATCAACAAGAACAAGGACGAGCCGATCTTCCAGGTCGCGGACTACGGTCTCGTGGCCGAGTGGGAGAAGGCCATTCCCGAGCTGATCTCCGAGATCAAGAAGCTCAAGGCCAGCCGCTAGCTCCGTACGGAGTTGACTGCTGGACATGTTGTAACGTTCGGCCGTGAACTGGCGCATCAAAGGCGCGATCCAGAAGGCCCTCGGCTACGTGCCGATGGGCGATCGGATCCATCATGCCCTGCAGCGGCGAGCCGGGCTCGCCGGGTTCATCCGCGAGTGCGATCTCAAGGTCGAGGACTGGCGGATCGCGATGGGCTACTTCCGGTCCACCAACATCGCGCTCGCCGGCGCGACGCTCGTCGAGATCGGAGCCGGCTGGTATCCGACGTTGCCGGCCTGCATGTGGCTGGCGGGCGCGGCACGGATCATCAGCTACGACCTGCGGCGGCATCAGAAGCCCGATCTGGTGCTCCAGCTCGCGGAGCGGCTGCGCGCCCACGTGCCGATGATCGCGCGCGAGAGCGGGCTCGCCGAGGACGCGGTCGAGCGCAAGCGGGCGAGCTTCCAGACGGCGCTGTCCCGCGGCGCGGATCTCGCGGCGGCGACCGACGGCGTGCTCGACTATCGCGCGCCGGCCGACTTCGTCGCCAGCGGGCTCGCCGACGGCAGCATCGATCTGGTGTTCTCGAACAGCGTGCTCGAGCACGTCGTGCCCGAGGTGCTGCCGCCGATGTTCCGCGAGATCGCGCGGATCCTGAAGCCGGGCGCGCCGACGTATCACTCGGTGAACTGCGGCGATCACTACGCCTACTTCGATCGCTCGATCTCGCAGCTGCACTACCTGCAGTTCACCGAGGCGCAGTGGCAACGCTGGAACAACGACTTCCAGTACCAGAACCGATGGCGCGCGAAGGAGTTCCTGCGCCTCGCGCGCGACGCCGGGCTCGTCATCGAGCTCGACGCGTCGGTGGTGCGCCCCGAGCGACTGGCCGAGCTCGCCACGGTCGAGGTCGCGCCGGAGTTTGCCGGCTACACGCGCGAGGAGCTGTCGCACACCAACATCGACTTCATCGCGCGCAAGCCAGCGTGAGACACCCGCGAGATCGGAGCGGCGCCGCGGTTGTGCCACCCCGTGCCGGTCCTCGCTTCGTAGGATGAAGCGATGCGAGCATGGTGGCTGCTGTTCTCGATCGGTGCGTGTGGTGGCGGCGGCGGCGGCGGGGATTCGGGTAACTGTCCCGGGTTCGCGACCATCGTCGACGGCACGTTCTCGCGTTCGAGCACCACGCTGACGTGGACGCTCGAGGTCGAGGAGCTGCCGGCGACCCTGGAGTTCGATCGCGAGGACACACCGAGCTTCGTGCTCGAGTACGGCTGGGGCGTCGATCTCGATGTCGACGGCGATGGCGAACGCGACCTCGAGGTCGCGGCCAAGCACTTCAAGATGGACGTCGCGCCGCACGTCGAACCACCGCTCGCGGTCCTGCAGACCGATCTGTGGCGCATCGAGGGCCCGGCCGCGACGCTCACCGGCTTCGCCGATGCGTCGATCGCCGGCAACACGTTCACGTTCACCGTCGAGGAAGACGAGGATGCCGGCCTCGCGCTGGTCACCGATCCCGCGCAGTCGACGTTCACCACGTTCTTTCTGATCGGACCGTCTGGTCTCGATCAATGCACCGACTCGCTATGAGCTGATACCGTCGCAGGGTTGCTCGTCGCGGTTGTTGCTCTCGGTGCCGCCCTCGCGATCGCGCTGGTGTGGCGCGACGTCTGGGCACCCGCCATGGGCGCGCTGATCGGCGTCGCGCGCGCCAGCGCGGGTGGGGTCGTGATTGCCTCCGACATCGAGCAGGCGGTGCGCGATCTGTGGCAGCCGGTGATCGCGATCGTCGGCATCATGTTGACCACCGCGTGCGCCGCCGAGCTCGGCATCTTCGCGTGGCTCGCGACCTGGATCGAGC
>JAEYYY010000449.1 GCA_023430775.1 Pseudomonadota bacterium | reverse complement strand
CCCTATTTCTGGTTCGCGTCCCCTATTTCCGGTCCGCAGCGAAAAGGGGTCCGTCCCCTATCTATTTCTCGTCCCGCAACCGGACAACACGCTGCCGCTGCGAAAATGGGGTCCGTCCCCTATTTCTCGTCCGCAGCCGGACAACACGCGGCCGCCACGAAATGGGGGCCGTCCCCTATTTCTCGTCCGGCGGCGAAATGGGGTCCGTCCCGTCCGTCCCTGTTTCCCCGAAAATGGGGTCCGTCCCCTATTTTCGTTCGGCACCACCGGCAACGGCAACTACACGCTGACCTACTCGATCCAGTAGTCGTTCAGTGGTCGAGTGAAGCGAACGCCATGTCGAGCGCCTCGATCATCGCGCGCGCACTCGCGAACCTGTGAGCCGGTTCCTTGATCAAGGCGCCATCGACGAGCGCGACCAGCTCCGGCGTGCACCACGCGGCGTCGTTCGTGACCTCGCGCAGGCTCGGCGGCTCGAGCTTCACCTGCTGCCGCATCACCACGACCGGATCCGGATCCTTGAAGGGCACGCGGCCGGCGAGCATCTCGTAGAGCATGATGCCGATCGCGTAGACATCGGCGCGGCCATCGACGAGGCGACCGAGCGCTTGCTCCGGCGCCATGTATGCCGGCGTGCCGAATACCAGGCCGGTGCGCGTCAGCGCGGCGGCACCGAACGCCGCGGCGACATCCCCGATCAGCTTGACGATGCCGAAGTCGATCAGCTTGACGCGATCCCAGCCACCCATGTCGACCAGCAGGATGTTGTCGGGCTTGAGATCGCGATGGACCAGGCCCTGCGTGTGCGCGTGATCGACGCCCTCGAGGATCTGGCGCGCGATCACCAGCGCGGCGCGCGGCGTCAGCGGCTCTTCCTTGTTCGCGTTGCGCTTGGTCAGCGTGATGCCATCGACCTTCTCCATCACCAGGAACAGCTGACCGGCCTCGACGAACACGTCGACGGCGGCGACCAGGTTCGGGTGATCGAGCATGCGCAGCGCGTTCGCCTCGCGCGCGAACCGGCGCGTGACATCGCCGCTCGGCGTGTCCTGCACGGGTGATTTGAGGGCGAAGCGGCGACCGCTGTCGTCCTCGACCTCGAACACGCCGCCCATGCCACCACGACCGATCGGACCGATCACGCGATACGCGCCGACGCGAGTCCCGGGCTCCATCGATGAGCGAGTCTAATCGTCTTCGCGCTTGCCGTGTCTGCCGGGCCCCCGGTGTTCGGGCTCGTCCTCGGGTAGCGCCTCGAGCTGCTCCCGCAGGCTCTTGGTCTCGTCGAACTCGCCGAACTTGCGCTCGAACTCCGAGAGTTTCCGTCTGGCCTCGCCGAACTTTCCTTCGCGTAGCTTGTCGACCAGCTTGTTCCAGTCCTTGGCCGCGCGGCGATCTTGCGTCGCGACCGCCGGCGGCTCGGCGTGGAGCTCGGTCGGGGGCTCGGGCGGCGGTGGGCGATCGGGCGGCGGCTCCGGTGGCGCCGGCTTGTCGACGATCGGCTGCTCGGGAGTGTCCGGCTTCGACGATCGCGAGCTGAGCGCCGCGACCGTGCCGATCAGGAGTGCGATGCCGACGCCGATGCCGATCCATTTCCACGGCACTTGCTTTGGCGCACCTGGCGTCGGCGTGTCTGGGATCGGTATTGGCGTGTGATGGTGCCCCGACGACAGGCCATGAACCGTGCCCGGTTGCGGTGTGCTGGGAAGCGGCACCGGCGTCAGCGAGCTCGGTTGCGGCGCGATCGGAATCGGGCTGCCCGCGGGCGGCGTGGCGCCGGGATACGACGTTGCACCGGCGAGCGCATCGGCGAGATCGCTCGCCGTCGGTCGCGCGGTGGGCTCGACGGCGACCGCGCGATCGATGATCTCGGCGATCTCGATCGGCAAGTCCGGCACGTAGTCGCGCAGCGGCGGCACCGGCGCGAGCAGCGCACCCGTCGTCGCTTCGGCGCGCGGCCAGCGACCGGCCGCGGCCTCGTAGAGCGTGGCGCCGAGCCCGTAGATGTCTCCGGCGGTGCCGGACTCGCCGCGCACCAGCGCTTCGGGTGGCGCGTAGGCCGGCGAGCCGACGAACTGGCCCGTCATCGTGATCGCCGAGTCCGGAACGTGCGCGACGCCGAAGTCGGCGAGCTTCCAGGTGCCGCCGGAGGCCGACAGGATGTTCGCCGGCTTGACGTCGCGATGGACGATGCCGGCGGCGTGGGCCGCGGCGAGCGCGCGACCGATCTGGATGCCGAGCGCACGCAGCTCGCGCGACTCGAGCTTGCCGGTCGCGAGGCGCTCCTTGAGCGATGGACCGGCGACGCGCTCCATCACGATGTACGGCGGCTCGGCGGCGAGATCGATGTCGAACACCTGCACGACACCGGGATGCGAGAGCGCCGCGATCGCGCGCGCTTCCTGTTTGAAGCGCTCGTCGAGCAGGCGCGCGGCCAGTCCACCGTGCTTGCCTCGCAGGGTCTTCACTGCGACTGGCCGGCCTAGGACCTCGTCGACGGCTTCGTACACCTCTCCCATCCCGCCGGCACCCAGCGTGCCGGTGACCTTGTAGCGCCCGAAAGCGTGCGCTTCTGCCACGACCACGAGGCTATCAAATTCAAAACCCGGCCGTTTGGTGTGCGCGACTGCCACATCCAGATCTCCGACGGAGATCCGTGTTGAGAAGTGAGATGGAGCCAGGTAAGGGAGAACTACGGTGTTGAACGTCCTGGTGGCGGACGACGACTTCGCCAATCTCGAAGCGCTTTCGAGTGCCCTGGCGTCGGCGGGTCATCGCGTGATGCGCGCGGGTGATGGCGCCGATGCGTTGCGCATTCTTTCCAGTC
This sequence comes from Pseudomonadota bacterium, assembly GCA_023430775.1. Lineage (GTDB taxonomy): Bacteria > Myxococcota_A > Polyangia > Haliangiales > Haliangiaceae > JABFXX01. The sequence continues at coordinate 8,795 of JAEYYY010000449.1, read as the reverse complement.
AGCCCTGCGACGTGGTGGTCTGCGACGAGGAGATGCCGAAGCTCGACGGCTCGCAGCTGATCGGCGCGATGAAGGCGACGACGCGACTATCGGACATCCCGGTGATCGTGATGGTCGACATGTTCTCGCAAGCGCGCGGCGCCCTCAACGGTGCCTCGGTGATCGCGAAGCCCGTGATGGTTCCGCAGCTGCTGGCACTGGTCGAGCAGGTTCGCCGGCCTTGATAGTAAGCTCGGCCGGATGCCGCCGGCGGAGCCCGCGATAGCGCTCGAGCCAGGAACGATCCTGGTTGGCAAGTATCGCGTCGAGCGCACGCTCGGCAAGGGTGGCATGGGCGTGGTGGTGCTCGCGCGGCACGTCGATCTCGAGGAATGCTTCGCCATCAAGTTGCTGACGGGGGAGCTCGACGAGGATGGAAGCAAGAGGTTCCTGCGCGAGGCCCGCGCGGCGGCACAGATCAAGAGCGATCACATCACGCGCGTCGTCGATGTCGGCACGCTGCCCGAGGGCGTGCCGTACATGATCATGGAGTTCCTCGAGGGCACCGACCTCGCGGGGCTCCTCGATCAGCGCGGGCAGTTGCCGCCGGCCGAGGCGGTCGATCTCGTGCTGCAGGCCTGCGTCGGGCTGACCGAGGCGCACGCCAAGAACTTCATCCACCGCGACATCAAGCCGGCGAACCTGTTCGTCGCGCTGATGACCGACGGTCGCCGCGTGGTCAAGCTGCTCGACTTCGGCATCTCGAAGGCGCAGCAGGACGTCTCGCTGACCAGCACGCACGCGGTGCTCGGCACGCCGGCGTACATGGCACCCGAGCAGTGGCGCAGCGCGAAGGATGCCGACGTGCGCAGCGACGTGTGGTCGCTCGGCGTCGTGCTCTACGAGCTGCTGTCGGGACAGCGGCCATTCCGCGGCGAGTCGGTGACCGAGATGTGTGCCGCGGTGCTCGCCGAGGATTCACCGCCGCTCGCGATCGGCGTGCCCGAGCTCGAGAAGATCGTCGCTCACTGCCTCGAGAAGGAGCCCGACGATCGCTACCAGCGGATCCCGGAGCTGGCGCGCGACCTCGCACCGTTCGCGAGCGATCCGGAAGCTGCGAAGAAGCTCGCCGATCGGATGGATCGCGTCGCCGGCCGACCCTCGGTGCCGAAGCTGACGCGCCCCGCGACCGCACCGACGCAGAAGGACAGGCCGAGCGCGCCGGAGACCCAGCCCGCGCCCGTCGCCGTGCCCGCCGAGACCGTGGTCTCGAAGGCATCACGCCGCCGCACGCTCGGCCTCGCGGTCGCCGGCACCGCGATCGTCGCCGCCGGCGCCACGTTCGCGCTGACCCGTGGCGATGGCAGCTCGTCGTCGACCACACCTGCCGCCACGGCACCGCAACGCGGCGGCACGCTGCGCATCGGCATGAACCGCGCGGACGAGGCGACCGTCGCGCTCTACGCCGGCCAGCCGACGCGCACGCAACACGCGCTGCGCATGGTGCTCTAGCGACTCGTCGTGATCGACGACTCCGGCCAGCTCGAGGAGTCGGTGCTCGAAAAGGCCGAGATCCGCGATGGTGGTAAACAGCTCGTGCTCGCGGTGCGCCCCGGCGTGATGTTTCACGACTCGCCGTGCGGCCCGGCCGCCGAGGCCACGGCCAAGGATCTCGAGTTCTCGATCCTCGAGGCGATCGAGCTCCATCAGCTCGATCTCGACATCGATCGCGCCGGTATCACCGGCAGCGGCCGCGAGCTGCACATCCCGATGAACACGCCGGTGCAGACGTACCTGCACGCGCTGTCGCACGTCTGGCTGGTGCCGATGAAGCTCGCCGAGTGCGAACCGGATCGCACGAAGCTCAGGCATCCGATCGGTACCGGGCCCTTCAAGTTCGCGCCGTCGCAGCTCGCCAGCACGCTGACGCTGGCGCGCTGGGAGGGCTACTGGAAGAAGGATGCGAGCGGGCAGCCGCTGCCGTATCTGGATCGCGTCGAGCTCGTCACCGTGCCCGAGGCGAGCGTCGCCATCGCCGGGCTGCACGAGCAGCAAGCGACCAGGTCGCTGCACATCTACATCACCGAGGAGCCGTCGCGCGGCAAGCTGATCGATCGCGCGACCGGCAAGCTGATCGGCGACAACACCGCCGGTCTCGAGGTCGGCATTCGCACGCATCAGGGCGATGCCGGCATGTGGCTACTCGAGGTCACGCCGAAGGCCGGCCCGCTCCACAACGCGACGCTACGCAAGGCGATCGCCTACGCGATCGATCGCGATGCTGCGGTGGCGAAGGCACGACAGAGCGCCGCGGCACCGGCCAGGCCGTACGGTCGCTTCCTGCAATCCGCCGCGCTCGGCCACGACCGCGCCATCCGCGCATACGGGCTCGATCTCGAGAAGGCGAAGCAGCTCGCCGGCGACACCGCCGACCTGCCGGAGCTGGTGATCGGCTACTCGCACGACCTCGAATCCTCCAGGGTGGTCGTCAGCTCGCTCGAGGCACTCGGGCTGAAGGTGAAGCTCGAGAAGATCGAGCTGCGCGACCAGAGCGGCGTGCTCCAGCGCGGTGACGGCGTCGATGCCATGCTGCTCAGCCGGTGGGGCGATGTCCTCGGTGACGAGCTGATCTCGATCGGCGCGTTCGATCAGCGCCGGATCGCCGGCACGCGCGAGCTGCTCGCCGAGCTCGGCAGCAAGGCGCAGCGCTCCGACCGCGCCGAGGTCTACAAGAAGATCGAGGCGGCGCTGCTCGAGCACCTGCCGTCGATCCCGATCGCCACGCTCGATCCGTCGCGCGTCACGTTCGCCGCGATCGTCCGCAAGCAGGTCGAGGGCTTTCACGACCACGCCAGCGGCTACGTGCCCCACGACGACAGCCTGACGTGCGCTCGGACCTGGCTGCGCCGTTAGCCCTGGCGTCGCCGGAGGGTCTCGGGTAGGGTCCGCGGACTTACTCACATACCGGGGGAGCCATGCGGGCTGAGAGGTGCGAAAGCACGACCCCTAACCTGATGCAGGTAATGCTGCCGGAGGGAGTGACGATGAACAGCAACGGTAACGGAAAGCACGCGAACGGCAACGGCAACGGCAAGAAGCCGCTGCCCCAGGTGACCACGGACCCGGTCGCCGACCTCCCCTCGATCGGACCGTTCCCGGCGTCGACCAAGGTCTTCGTCGAGACCGACGGGCTCCAGATCCCGCAGCGCCGGATCGCGCTGTCGAACGGCGAGTCGTTCGACGTCTACGACACCTCCGGCCCGCAGGGCATCGACCCGCACCAGGGCCTGCCGAAGCTGCGCAAGCCCTGGATCGATGCGCGCCTGAAGGACGGCGACTCCGGCAACCGCTCGCAGATGCACTACGCGAAGCGCGGCATCATCACGCCCGAGATGAGGTTCGTCGCGATCCGCGAGAACGTCACTCCGCAGTTCGTCCGCGAAGAGCTCGCGCGCGGCCGCGCCATCCTGCCCGCGAACATCAACCACCCGGAGAGCGAGCCGATGATCATCGGTCGCAACTTCCTGGTGAAGATCAACGCGAACATCGGCAACTCGGCCGTGACGTCGTCGATCGGTGAAGAGGTCGACAAGCTGCGGTGGGCCGTCAAGTGGGGCGCCGACACGGTGATGGATCTCTCCACCGGCAAGGACATCCACCAGACGCGCGAGTGGATCATCCGCAACTCGCCGGTGCCGATCGGCACGGTGCCGATCTATCAGTGCCTCGAGAAGGTCAACGGCGACCCCGAGAAGCTGAGCATCGATCTGTTCATCGACACGCTGATCGAGCAGGCCGAGCAGGGCGTCGACTACTTCACGATCCACGCCGGCGTGCGGATGAAGTACATCCCGCTCACCGCCAACCGCGTCACCGGCATCGTCAGCCGCGGCGGCTCGATCATGGCGAAGTGGTGCCTGTCGCACCACAAGGAGAACTTCCTCTACACCGAGTTCGAGCGCATCTGCGAGGTGATGAAGAAGTACGACGTCGCGTTCTCGCTCGGCGATGGCCTCCGCCCGGGCTGCACCGCCGACGCCAACGACGCCGCGCAGCTCGGCGAGCTGGAGACGCTAGGCGAGCTCACCGACATCGCGTGGAAGCACGACATCCAGACGATGATCGAAGGCCCCGGCCACGTCGGGATGCACAAGATCAAAGAGAACATGGACATCCAGCTGCGCGTCTGCAAAGAAGCGCCGTTCTACACGCTCGGGCCTCTGGTCACCGACATCGCGCCCGGCTACGACCATATTACTTCGGCCATTGGCGCCGCGATGATCGGCTGGTTCGGCACCGCGATGCTCTGCTACGTGACGCCGAAGGAGCACCTCGGTCTCCCCGATCGCGACGACGTCAAGGCGGGCGTGATCGCCTACAAGATCGCCGCCCACGCCGCCGACCTCGCGAAGGGCCACCCCGGTGCGCACCTGCGCGACGATGCGCTCTCGAAGGCGCGCTTCGAGTTCCGCTGGCAGGACCAGTTCAACCTCTCCCTCGATCCCGACACCGCGCAGCAGTTCCACGACGAGACGCTGCCGGCGCCGGCTGCGAAGGGCGCGCACTTCTGCTCGATGTGCGGCCCGAAGTTCTGCAGCATGAAGATCACCGAAGAGGTCCGCGCGATGGCCGAGCAGGGCATGGCGGCGAAGTCGGCCGAGTTCAAGGACGGCGGATCGACGCTCTACGCCGGTAGCGACGACCATCACCACTAGCGCCGCAAACGTTCGCGCAGAAATGGGACAAACCCATTTTCGCTGCGGACCAGAAAATGGGGACGGACCCCATTTTCGCTACGGCAGCGGGTTGTCCGGCTGCGGGACGAGAAATAGGGGACGGACCCCTTTTCGCTGCGGACCAGAAAATAGGGGGACGAGAAATAGGGGACGGACCCCATTTTCGCAGCCGCAGCGTGTTGTCCGGTTGCGGGACGAGAAATAGGGGACGGACCCCTTTTCGCTGCGGACCGGAAATAGGGGACGGACCCCATTTTCGCTGCGGACCAGAAAGGGGACGGACCCCATTTCGCAGCGGGCACGGCTGTCCGGATGTCGGACAGTGCTTGCGCGCGCCATGCACGCGTCTTGGTCAGAGTGCGGTGCTATCGACTTCGAGCGGGGATTCAGGAGAAGTGCGATGCCGAGACCGAATCGAATAACGTACGTGGGCGTGCTCTATCACTTCATTGCGCGCTTTGTCGCGAGCGAGTGGCTCATCAGAGATGACGGCGACCGGAGGCAATACCTCCAGATGTTCGGCCAATCGTTGATGCGGTCCGATTGGAGCTGCATCTCTTATGCGGTGATGAGCAATCACATCCATCACGCACTCATCGCCGGCAAGGATTCACTCGCATCGTGGTTACGCAACGCGCACGGCGAGTTTGCCGAGCGCATCAATTTGAGGGACGAGCGGATCGGTGCCGTCTTTGTTCGCGGGCCCAAGATGTACGGCGTGCATGTCGACGGCGCTGCCAGCCTCGTCGCATACATCCATCGCAATCCGGTGCGTGCTGGTTTGGCCAGGCGCGCAAGCGAGAGCACGTGGACGAGTCACCGCGCTTATCTGAACCCAGAGCAAGCGCCGGAGTGGTTAGACATCGAGCGTGGTCTGGAGCTCATGCGGTTCGACGACGCCACATCGATGGATGCGTGGATCGACGCTACTCCGGTCGAGCGTAAACAGCTCGACGCGTTTCGCCTCGAACCGAAGAAGCGCCGTGGTCGACCCACGAAGCAACAACGACCTCAGGTGGAGACCAGCAGCGCTGTACCGAAGGCCGAGGCTGACGACTACTGGATCGAATAGCCGAGCGTGTAGCTTCCGTTGCCGGTGGTGCCGAAGCCGTCGACGATCAGCCAGTTGAGGTTCGCACCGCTGATCGAGGCGCCGGTCCACTTGGCCTGCAGGCCGTTACCGCAGCCGGAGACATCGTCGCTGCACATCGTGTCGCTGCCGGTGGCGCTGCCACGGCGCATGTAGAGCACGCTGTCGAAGGCGGTCCCACCGCAGGTGTTCGCCGACACCGAGTACGTGGTGTTCGGGCAGGTCAGGAAGAAGTACGCGTCGTCGGGCTGCGCCGAGTTGGACTCGCAGCCGGCGATCGACTGGTTGACCTTGCCCGTCGTCGTGCCGGTCCTGGTGCCCGACATCGCGGTCAGCGCGGTGCCCGTGCGACCACCACGCTTGAACGTCAGCGTGGTCGCGCCCGTGGTCGACGTGTTCGAGAACTGATCGACCACCAGGCAGTAGGTGCCCGCCGCGAGCTGCATCGCGCCCTGCGAGCGAGTGCTGCTGCACGCGTCGTCGGAGCAGCGCTTGACCGCACCGAGCGTGGTGCACGCACCATCGAACACGCGCACCACGGTGTCGAAGCTCGACGAGAAGGTGTCCCAGTAGACGACCTCGTCGGCGGGCAGCGTGAACTGGTAGAACACGTCGCGACCGCCCTGATCGCCGCAGTCTTCACCGGTGGCCTGCGCCCAGTTGTCGTCGTGGGCGGCGGCGAGGTTGACCGTGAAGGTGCCGCCGGCCGAGATGTCGACGGCGCCCGAGGCGGTGTCGTTGGGCGGGCACGAGGTATCGGCGCCGTTGCAGTCCTCGTCGAGCGCGTTGCCGCAGGTCTCCGCGGCGGGCGCACCGGCGGTGGCGCCGCAGACCACCGCGGTGTGGGCGGCGTTGCAGACGGTGACACCCGAGCGCTCGCAGCTGCCGAGCCCGACCGAGCAGGCGTTGCCGACGGCGAACGTGTCGTCGACGCCGTTCATGCAGTCGTTGTCGACGCCGTCGCAGATCTCGATGCTATCGGGCGTGGTGTCGTTGCACGTCGTGCCACCGGCACCGTCGCAGACGATCGCGCCCTCGGCACAGGCGTCGGAGTCGGGGCCATCGCAGGCGGCGCCGAGCGAGAAGCCCTCGTCGATGTTGCCGTCGCAATCGTTATCGATCGTGTCGCAGACCTCGTCGGAGGTGCCCTCGGCATCGGTGCAGCGGGTGGCGGCCGGGCCATCGCACACGATCATGCCGTCCTTGCAGGTGTCGGCGTCGGGGCCGTCGCACGCGGTGCCGACCAGGAAGTCCTCGTCGATCGCGCCGTCGCAATCGTTGTCGATCGTGTCGCACTTCTCGGGGGTGTCGGCGTAGCCCTCGTCGACCGTCTGATCGCAGTCGTCGTCGACGCCGTTGCACAGCTCGGTGGAGGGCTCGCAGGACGGCGGCGCGTCCTCGACCGGCTGGTTCTGGAGCTGCGAATCCATGGCACTCGCGCACGCGGCCAGGCAGGCGAGCAAGGCAACGAGTCGTCCCACCGGCGCATCCATGCACGTGTGGTTGTGCAAGAGCAAGCACAACCCCAGGCGTGCTAAGGAAGCCTTATGAGCGAGAAGCTACCTGTTGTGGGCAATCCGAGCCTGGTGGCGAACTACCCGGAGGTCGTGATCCCGCCGGACGTGGAAGCGATGACGCCACAGGAGCTCGAGGAGGGCATCCAGCGCCTCAAGAAGGAGCGCAACGCGGTCATCCTTGCCCACTACTACCAGGAGTCGGAGATCCAGGATCTCGCGGACTTCGTCGGCGATTCGCTCCAGCTCTCGCAGGCGGCGGCCAAGACCAAGGCCGACGTGATCGTGTTCTGCGGTGTGCACTTCATGGCCGAGACGGCAAAGATCCTGAACCCCGACAAGATCGTGGTGATCCCGGATCTCAAGGCCGGCTGCTCGCTCGCCGATGGCTGCCCTGCCCCGGTGTTCGAGAAGTGGCTCGAGCAGTACCCCGGCCACACCGTGGTCAGCTACATCAACTGCAGCGCCGGCGTGAAGGCGCTGTCGGACGTCATCGTGACGTCGTCGAACGCGGTCAAGATCGTCAAGGCGCTCGAGGGCCAGAAGATCGTGTTCGCGCCCGATCGCTACCTCGGCGCGTTCGTCCAGAAGCAGGCGAACCGCCCCGACATGGTGAAGTGGGAAGGCACCTGCATCGTGCACGAGACGTTCTCGGAGAAGCGCTTGCTCGAGCTCAAGGCGAAGCACCCCGACGCCGAGATCATCGCGCACCCGAGTGCCACGAGGGCATCCTGCGCCACGCCGATCACGTCGCGTCGACGAGCGGCCTCATCGAATACGCGAAGAAGTCCGACAAGCAGACGTTCATCGTCGCCACCGAAGCGGGAATCTTGCACAAGATGCAACAAGCGGCCCCCGGCAAGACGTTGATCGCTGCGCCACCGGAGGACGAGAGCTGCGCCTGCAACCTGTGCCCGCACATGCGTCGCAACACGCTGGAGAAGCTGTACCTGTGCATGCGCGATCTGACACCCCAGATCGAGGTTCCCGAGGCGACGCGCGTCAGGGCGCTCAAGCCGATCGAGCGCATGCTCGAGATGTCGGTGTGAAGCTCCTCGTCGTCGCGGCACTCGCGGCGTGCGGACATTCGGAGACGGCGGAGGTCAAGCAACCGCCACCGGAGCAACCGCGTGCTCCGGCCACGGTGATTCCCGGCGATGCCAAGGAGCTCGTCGTCGGTATCGTCGACGACTGGAACGCAACCAAGGTGACGCTGCGGCGCTATCGCAAGGCCGACGCCTGGCAGCTGGTCGGCGAGCCGTGGCAGGGAGTCGTCGGTCGCTCCGGCACCGCGTGGGGCAGCGGCCTGCACGGCAACGGTGCACCGGCCGGGCGCAGCGGTCCGGTGAAGCGCGAGGGAGACGGCAAGAGTCCCGCGGGCGTGTTCTCGATCGGCAAGACCTACGGCTACGCGACGTCCGCACCGGCGGGCAGCAAGCTCCGCTACACGCCCGTCGATCCGGCGTGGAAGTGCGT
>JAEYYY010000447.1 GCA_023430775.1 Pseudomonadota bacterium | reverse complement strand
GCTGTACACCAGGCGAAGGTCAGGCCCCTCGGTCATCACGACGATCGCATCGCCGCGAGGCGCGCCGGCCGCGGCGAGGATCTCGGCGGCGACCGCCGCGTCGCGCGCAGCCTTCTCGTTCCGGTCGGCAGCCGAGACATACGAGACCGAGAGCGACGCATCGGACATCCGGCCGTGAAGGCGTGCACCGACGGCGTCGACCTGGAGCTCGATCGCCTGCGCGAGCTCCTTGCGGTGGATCGTTCGGGTGCAGCGGATGTCGTCGCAGCGCGCGTGCAGGTAGAGCTCGTCGCCGTGCGGCAGCCGGATCTCGACGGTCCTGTCACCGATCCCCGAGGCCTCCGGGAGGCCGTTCGCGTACAGGGTCCACGCTCGATCATCGCGGGCGACGACCGTCACGGTCACGCGTTGGCGTTGTGGTCCGCGGCGCAGGCATGCTGCGGCGCGCTCGGCCGCGGCGCGGTATCTGTGCCATCGATCGCCGGCGGTGCCGCGATAGCTCGGCTCCTCGCCGGTGGCGCGTGCGAGCGTCGACGCGGCTTGTTCGAGCGCGTTGTCGTCGCGCGAGCGCGTGCTGCCGGCAAGGCAGAGCTTGAAGACCTCGTGCACGGCATCTCCGAGCTCGGTCGCGGACGGTGCTTCGTACTCGTCGCGAGCGGCCTCCCGCCAGATCGGCACGTGGGACGCTCGCTCGATGCGGAGTGTGGCCGCGACGTCGTGAGCTGCGGCCTCGACGTCTGCGTTCGCCGGATCGCCCTCGACGAGCGCGCCGATCACCGCGCTCGGGGCCTCGCCCCAGGCCGGGGACGCCACCGCCAGGAGCAGGACAATCATGGCGCGGCGCACGGTGCCGCACCCAAGCACGCGACGTGCCGACCCTTCGCGCCGCCGGGTGTGCGACCTGCGGGTCGGGTGTCAGCGATTCGTCGTCGAGCCGCTGGTTTTCTGGCAACGACGACGGAGGGTGAACGCGCGCCAGGTTTCCTCACCCGCGGCGATTGCACTGCTTTCGGTGCGTCGCCCGGCATACGCTCCGCACGGATGCTGCGTCGCGGATTGATGGTGGCCGTGCTGTGCTCCGCGAGCGTGGGACACGCCGACGTCGAGATCCGGCTCAACGCCGAGGGCGAGCAGCTCGCAGCCGAGTTCGGCCTCACCGCGGACGAGCTCGCGGCCCAGATGTCCGATCAGATCGACCTCCTCTACCAGGTCACCCACATCGAAGACCTGTTGCACGCGATGTCGAACACCGCGGCGTTCTCCACGCGTGGTCTGGGCGCGAGCTACGACGTCGACCCGGGCGAGCGCTTCCTCGGTGTCACGGCCGCCGGGTTCCACGGCGACGTCGGGGTCGGTGTGGTCAACGAATACGTGGCCGGTTCGCTGATCGCGCTCGCGCTCACCGCCGGCGTCAACGTCAAGGATCGGTGGACGGTGTTCGCGGGCGCCGGCTACTGGGAGACGGAGCTGCGCGGTCTCGAGGGCGATCTGTTCAGCGTCGGTGCGCATGTCCAGTACCAGCTCCTTCCCGGCCGTGGGACGTCGAACGCGCGCTGGACGGGCCTCGCGGTGACGAGCGGCCTCGACCACGTGCGGCTGAACGTCGGCCGGGTCGATACGATCAAGAACCGGTTCGCGATCGGCACCCGAACCATCCGCATGGCGTCGACGGGCGATCTGACCGTCGAGGCTCGCACCCTCTCCGTCCCGCTCGAGGTCTCGACGGGCGTGCGACTCGGACGCGTGTTCGGCGTCTACGCCGCGGGCGGCATCGCGCTGACCACCGGCAAGACCACGATCGACGCTGCCCTCGAGAGCCAGCTCTCGATGTTCGAGGACAACCCGATCGCACTCGGCGAGGCCACGATCGAGGCCGAGGGGTCGTCGAGCCCGAGCTCGCTGACCGCGCACGCGCTCGGCGGGGTCGAGCTACACACCAGGCACTTCCGGCTCTTCACGCAGGGTGTCGTCGCATCCGGTCAGGTCGGAGTCGCACTCGGCATGCGCGCGGCATTTTGATCTGTCGCGGTGATGATCTCGGACCGCTCACGCGTCGAGCGTGTCGATGATGAACTGCCAGACCGCGGCGACACGCGGCACGTTGCGCAGCGCCCGGTGGCCGACCAGCCACAGCGTGCCCCACGGCAGCTCGGCCCACGCATCGTCGAGCGAGCGCGCGTGCGCGACCTCGACCAGACCATCGCGCGCGTACGGTGCGGAGGCGATCATCGCGCCGAGCCCGGCGCGCGCCGCCGCCAGCTGCGACGAAAAGTGGCTGGTGCGCAGCACCGGCACGATGTCTTGGCCGTGCTTCGCGAGCCACCGCGCGTCGGGCAGGTGCGCGAGATCGCGATCCCACACGATCCAGCGCGCGTCCTCGAGACGACGCAGCTTGCCGAGCGCGCGCGCATAGGACGTCGACGCCAGGACCGCCGCCCGCACGGTCACCAGCTTGACCGCGATCAGATCGCCGCTGGTCGGTCGCTGCACGCGGATCGCGAGATCGGCCTCGCGCCGCGTCAGGTCGGCATAGCCCACGCTGGCGTCGATCTCGATGACGAGCTTCGGGTACCGGTCGTGGAGCTTCGCGAGGGCGGGCGCGACGAACGCGTCGGCGATGCCGGGTGGCACAGAGAGCCGGATCGTCCCCTCGACCGCAGTCTCGACGGCCGTACCGGCGGTCGCGAACCGGAGCGCGGCGAGCTCCATCTCCTCGGCGTGCGGGATCATGGTCTCCGCCAGCGAGGTCGGCGTGGTGCCGGTGCGGGTGCGGTCGAACAGCGCGGCCCCGAGCTCGGACTCCAGTCGATCGAGGCGCCGGCTGATCGTCGAGATGTCGACGCCGAGCCGACCGGCCGCGCCCGCGAGCGAGCGTTCGCGGGCGATCGCGAGAAACAGCCGGACTTGCTCCCATTCCAGCGTCGTCGGGTTGTCTTGCATTCTTGCAACCTAGCACTGCCAAAACCCATATGGCGCTGCATTCGCGCAAGCCTCATGGTGTGGCCATGCAAGCCCAACAGCTCCACGTCGTTCTCGGTTCGGGGCAGGTCGGTCCGCTGGTCGCCCGCCAGCTCGTCGAGCGCGGCCATCGGGTCCGGATCGCGCGCCGCTCCGCGGATCCGTCCCCGATCGCCGGCGCCGAGGCGATCCGTCTCGACGTTCGCGATGCCGACGCCGTCGCCAAGGCCACCGAGGGCGCCGCGGTGGTCTATAGCTGCGTCAACCCGCTCTACCACCAGTGGGGCGAGATGCTGCTCCCGATGGTGCGCGGCATCACCGGTGGGACGCGGCGCTCGGGTGCGCGTCTGGTCGCCCTCGATTGCCTCTACATGTATGGCGACACGGCCCACATGACCGAGACCTCTCCGGTCGCGCCGGTCTCGCGCAAGGGCGCGCTGCGCGCCGAGGCCGGCGAGCTGCTGCTCGAGAGCGGTGCCGCGATCGGGCGCGCGGCGGACTTCTTCGGCCCGCACACCCCGCTATCGATGCTCGGCGAGCACTTCTTCTCGCGGGTGCTGCGCGGCAAGTCGGCGCAGGTGTTCGGCGACCCCGATCAAGTGCACAGCTACTCCTACGTGCCCGATGTCGCGACCGCGCTGGTCGCGCTCGGCGCTCGCACCGACACCGCGGGCGTGTGGATGCTGCCGGTACAGCCTGCCGAGACCACGCGCGCGGTGATCGCGCGCTTCGCTCGCGCCCTCGATCGCGAGATTCGCGTCAGCGCGGTGCCGACCTGGCTGCTGCGCACGGTCGGCGTGTTCTCGCCGACGATGCGCGAGATCGCGGAGATGACGTACCAGTGGAAGCAACCGTACGTGCTCGACGATGCCAGGATCCGACGCGAGCTCGGGCTCGCACCGACGCCGTGGCAGGACGCCATCGACGCCACCATCGCGTGGGCTCGCTCGACCTGGGGCACGCCGGCGACGACCTCTCGCGCCGCCTAGCCGCGAGCGCGTATCGCTGCTTGGACTCCACCAGCTTCAACGCAGCCGGTGCTTGGCGATCAGGCGATGCAGGTGGACGCGATCGACCTCGGCCGTGCGCGCCGCGGCGCTGACGTTGCCGCCGTGCGCGGCGAGCAGCCGCTCGAGGTAGTGGCGTTCGATGTGGTGCACCCAGCGCTCGCGCACCACGCGCAGCGACTGCGTGACATCGATCGCCGGCTCCGCATCGACGGCATCGAACCGCTCGATCGGCTGCCCCGCGAGGCAGCGCTCGACGTAGTTGCGCAGCTCGCGCACGTTGCCCGGCCACGCGTGGCGCAACAGCTCGGGCAGTAGCTCGCCACCATCGAGAGCGCGCGCCATCGGCGACGTCCGATCGCCGATGCGATCGAGGATCGCGGCGACGATCGCCGGGATGTCGGAGATGCGGTCGCGCAGCGGCGGCATCCGGACGACGAGCACGGCGAGGCGGAAGTAGAGGTCGTTGCGGAACCGGTGCGCGTTGACCTCCTCGACGAGCCGGCGATTGGTCGCCGCGATGATGCGGACGTCGACCGGGATGCGCTTGGTGCTACCGACTCGCTGGATCTCGCGGCGATCGATCGCGCGCAGCAGCTTCGGCTGCATGTCGAGGGCGAGCTCGCCGATCTCGTCGAGGAACAGCGTGCCTCCCGCGGCCGCCTCGAAGGCACCCGTCCGCGCCGCCGTGGCACCGGTGAACGCGCCGGCCTCGTGCCCGAACAGCTCGGCCTCGAGCAGGTTGCCCGGGATGGCGCCGCAATCGACGACGACAAATGGACCGGCCGCGCGCGCGCTTGCGAGGTGGGTGGACTCGGCGGCGAGATCCTTGCCGGTGCCGCTCTCGCCCTCGAGCAGCACCGTGGCGTCGCTCGCGGCGGCGGCCTCGAGGAGGGCGTACGCGGCGCGCATCGGGATCGAGCCACCGACGAGCCGGCCGAACCGATCGCGCGGCGAGACGTTGACGTCGACATTGCGCGTCCCGATCTCGAAGCGCAGCTGCGTGCGGCCGAGCAGCAGGAGCGCGCCGTCGCGCAGCGGTGCGGCGAGCACGGACACGCCGTCGACGTGCGAGCCGTTGCGACTGCCGAGATCGCGTAGCACCGGCCGGCCGCGATCGATCTCGATCTCGCAGTGAAACCGCGACAGCGAGGGATCCGCGAGGACGATGTCCGCGCGCGGGTCGGCGCCGATCACGGTGCGCGGCGACGCGAAGGTGTGGACCTTGCCGCCTTCGATCGCGACGAGCCTGCACTCGCGCACGCTGGCGCGGATGTCACCGCCGCCGATCGCCTCCGTGATGCGCGGATCTTCGGTCATCAGTCGAGCGGTTCTCGGATCGTGGTGGGTCGCGAAGGCGGCGGTCGCGTGGGGCGTCGCTGCGGGCGCAACGTGACCTCGACGACGCCGGCGCGCTCGACGCGCTGCTTGACGCTGCGATACCCCGCGCGCTGGATGACGACGACCTCCGGCAGCTCCACCTCGAGCGTCAGCGGCGTCACGCCGCGCAGCTTGCCGTCGACGATCACCCGCGCACCGGCTGGCTTGCTGCGCACCTCGACGGCGGGCACCACCGGCGTGGGCTCGATCTCGATCGCCTGCGGCTCGCTCTCGATCTTCGACGGTGGCGGTGCTGGCTCCGGTCGCGGAACCACAGGCGCCATCGGGATGCTCGCGACCGGCTCGGGATCGCGCTGTGCGACCGAGGCCACCGCCCCGGCGGCGATCACGACAACCGCGCCGCCGATCAGCCACGGCGTCACCCGCCTGCGCGGGAGCGCCGGCGGTCCCGCGTCGACGGTGACGCGATCGTCCTGGACCGCCACGAGCGGACCCGCATCGACGGTGATCCGATCATCGCTGGTGGCGTCGCCGCGGAGCAGACGCGCGAGCTCGTCCGCGGCTGGCCGGCGGGCGGGCTCGCGAGCGAGGCAGCGTGCGAGGAGGTCGTCGAGCTCCGGCGACACCGCGGTCACGATCGAGCTGACGCGTGCCGGCTCGTCGACCAGCTGTGCCCAGCGGCCGTCGTCGAAGTTGTCGAACGGGTGACGTCCCGCGATCGCCTCGAACAGGATCACCCCGAGCGCCCAGATGTCCGTGCACGGCGCGATCATGCCGCTCGTCAGCTGCTCGGGTGCCATGTACGCGAGCGTTCCGATGACCCGGCCGGTGGTGACCGCCGAGCGCGCGCCGAGGTACTTCGAGATCCCGAAGTCGACGATCTTCGGCCGCGCGCCATCGAGCATCACGTTCGCCGGCTTGAGGTCGCGGTGGATGATGCCGCGCACGTGCGCCGCTGCGACTCCCTCCGCGAGCTCGGCACCGAGCCGGCGAACCTCGGCCTCGGCCAGCCGGCCCTCGCGAGAGAGCCGCGCGGACAGCGGCTCGCCGCGCACGCGCTCCATCACGAGGTAACAGCCGGTCCCGTCGACCCCGACGTCGAGCACGCGCACGACGTTGGGGTGATCGATCGCACGTACGCGTGCGCCCTCCTCGACCAGCGCCTCGATCGCAGCCGCGTCCTCGGCCAGCTCCGGCCGCAACAGCTTCACCGCGACGTCACCGTACGAGGCGTGCTCCGCCGCGTAGACCTCGCTCGACGCACCGCGCCCCAGCAACTCTCGCAATCGATAGTCGGAGGCGGTGCGCATGGCGGTGGCGCGCGATATCGTGACACGAGATGCGAGCTGCGGTGCTAGCGATCGGCATGCTTGCGGCGCGCGCGGCATCAGCGGATCCCGTGGAAGACGCCGCCCAGGTCCATCTCGATCGCGGCGTGGCGGCCTTCGAGCGCGGCGACTACCTCGGCGCGCACGCCGAGATCGAGGCGGCGAACAAGCTGGTCCCCGCGAAGGCGAACCCGTATCGCTGGCTCGCACTCACCGAGGTGCAGCTCGGCGACTGCGCGCGCGCACGCGGGAACATCGAGGCGTTCCTCGAGCGCGTCGCCGACACCGATCCGCGACGCGCCGAGATGTTGCGGCTGCGCGAGCTGTGCAGCCGCACCGGCACGCTCTCGATCCGGACCACGCCGGTCGCCGCGCAGCTGCGGATCGATAACGCGCTCGTCGGCCTCGCGCCGTATCGCTCGGGGTCGTTCGCCGTCGGCGATCACACGGTGGTCGCCGAGGCGCGCGGGTTCCAGCGATTGCAGCGCGCGTTCAACGTCACCGCCGGTGGCACGGTGGATCTGGATCTCGTGCTGGCGCGGCCGCGAACACCGATCACGCGCCGGTGGTGGTTCGTGCCCGCGCTCGTCGGCGCGGCGGCGGTGGTGACCGGCGCGGTCGTGCTCGCGATGCGCGACGATCCGGCGTCGGTGTTTCCCGGCGTGATCTGCGATGCCGCCGGCTGTCGCCCGGGAGGTCCGTGAATGAGGTGCGTGATGCTCGCGCTCGTTCCCCTCGCGTGCGGTTCGGATCCCGATCCGTGTGCCACCGCCCCGGGTGCTTGCATCGCGCTGCGCGTCGACTCGGACACCGTCGACGCGATCGACCTGCTCGAGCTCGACATCCTGTACGGCGACAGCCACGACACCATCACGACCGCGCTCGATACCAACGAGGCGGTCGCGTTGCCCATCGTCACCTCCATCGCGCTCGACATCGCCGCACCGACCGAGGTCGGCGTGGTCGCCGCGGGCAAGCTCAGTGGCGGCGTGCTCGGCATCGGTGCGGCATCGACCACCCTCGACGCGAACCAGCGCGTCGACCTCGATCTCGTGCTCGCACCTCGCTCGACGTGCGTGACCGGCGGCGACTACTGCGGTGGTGACGAGCTCGCCGGCGACGAGGACACGCTGTACCGCTGCACCGATGGCGTCCCCATCGCGCGAGGCCGCTGCGTTCACGGTTGCACGGTGCGTCCCGGCATCGACGACGGCTGCGCCGGCGGGCCGATGACCTGCGTCACCGGCGGGTTCTATTGCGGCGGCAACGAGGTCGTCGGCGATCCGGCATCGCTGTATCGCTGCGATGCCGGTCAGGGCGTCGATCGGATGATGTGCCCGAACGGCTGCATGATCGCGGAGCCCGGAAACGACGACTTCTGTCTCTAATTGCAGAGCGGCGCCACCCGGCCGTCCGAGCCGGTCGAGACGTAGGCGTCGGCGACGAAGCCCTGGCCGATGTCGTCCCACAGCTTCGACGTACCGTAGGTGCCGGTCACCGACTGGCCATTCTTCTGGCACTCGATGGTGACGAACACGCCGTCACCGACGGAGCCGATCGCCTCGGAGCTGGTCGTCGCGCCTGCTCGCACGGTGAGCCGCGCACCCGACGTCGTGTTGATCCTGCCCGTCACCCCGCCACCACCGCCACCGCACGAGTTCGCGCTCTTGTAGCTCTTGCTGCCGAAGTACAGCGCGCCCGTGCCGTTGAACCGTGCACGAACCGCGACCCCGTTCTGGCGCTGTTCGTAGTGGAGGTGCGGGCCGGTGGACCCGCCGGTGCTACCGACGGTGCCGATCTTCTGGCCGCGCGCCACGACCTGGTTGACGCTGACCGTCTGGGTCGACAGGTGCGCGTAGCGCGTGGTGTAGCCGTTGCCGTGGCGGATCTCGATCCATCGGCCATAGCTCGTGTTGCCCTCGTTCGCGACCCGGGTGACGGTGCCGGCCGCCGATGCGACGACGGTGTCGCCGAGGTCATCGGCGCGGTTGAAGTCGACCGAGTTCTGCGGGCTGTGATTGGTGCGCGTCTGCCCGACCCACGTCTGGTTGCACGGGAACGGCAGCTGGAAGCCGGGCACCAGCGCGCGAACGTCGGTGACGATCTCCTCGTCGGCCGCCGGCCCATCGAGCTCCGGCGTGGGGCCTTCATCCCAGATCTCGTCGTCGAGACCGTCGGTGGCACAGGCGGTGAGCGAGATCGCGATCGCGAACAGCTTGAGGGTCTGCAGCTTCATGCCTCGCCGGTCAGCAAGCCGCGAGCCGCTCGTAAGTGCGTACGATCGCGAGGTCCGCGATCGGCGCTGTGACGTCCGGTGTTACAGGTGCAACCGCGTGATCGCGCTGGGACCTCCCGGCGTCACGTGTAACGGAGGCCGTTACAGCCGCGCCGGGAACGCCAGATGTTTCGCGGGGCTCCACGCGGCATACGGGTTGCGAACGGCCGTTCCATGCATGCCATCCGATCGTTCGCCGTGTTGCTGATCGTTGTCGGTTGTTCGACCGACGACTTCGAAGAGGACCCGATCACGGAGCCCGAGCTCACCGAGCGAGAGCGATCCGCGCTGCCCGAGGATGTCGCCGACGTGCACGAGCACGGCGCGCTTGCCGAGGCGCCACCCGACGACACCTCCGCGTTCGACGACGACTTCGTGATCCCGCCGTTCGATGTCGAGGTCGACGAGACGGCAGCGAACACCGATCGCGCGCAGCCGCTGCTGAAGGCGGGGCTGCACCCGCGCGCCTCGGACGCGTTGCGCGCCGCCGGCGTCTCCGCAGCGCGGATCACGCAGACCGTCGGCAATGCCCCTGCGTCGGCCGGCGTGCACCTCGCCGATGGCACCGTCAACGGCAAGCCGTACACCGCCGCGGTCGACATCTCGACGACCGGCATGACCGAGGCGCAGATCCACAACCTGCTCGAGAAGCTCGGCAAGGTCGGCTATGCCGCCTGGTATCGCAAGACCGGGTTCGACGGCTGGAATGGCTCGAAGCACATCCACGGCGTCTACGCGAACTGCAGGATGAAGGAAGCGCTGCGCTCGCAGGTGCGATCGTGGCTGGTCGGTCGCAACGGCCTCGTCAGCAACACGCTCTACAAGTGGCACTCGTTCAGCAACGCCGCGAAGGCGACGGTCCAGGCCAAGTTCGCGCTGAGCAACCAGGGCACCAGCAACAGCGGGGCCGGCTTCGCCGCGCGGGTCAACACGAGCGGCGCACCGCTCACGATCCGCAAGGGCGCCTCGACGACCACCGACGCGATCGGCTCCGTCGCCGACGGTGCGCACATCGCGATCACCTGCCAGAAGATCGGCCAGTCGGTGACCGGCACCTACGGCACGTCGAAGCTGTGGAACAAGATCGGCGCCGGCTTCGTCGCCGATGTCTACGTCTTCACCGGCTCCGACGGTCGCGTCGCGCCCGATTGTCCCTAACCCCGACGGCGCAGCATCAGAAGTCCGAGCGCGAGCGCCAGCAGCGCGCTACCGGTGCCGCCGCCGCCGGTCGAGCAACAACCGCCGCCGTCCTCGTCATCTCCGGGCATCGGCTCGGGCTCCTCGGGCTCCGGTTCCTCGCACGGCTCGGCGAGGCCGGAGTCGCACGGGACCGCGGTGCCCGGCGGAAGGTGCGCGTGGATCCAGGGCAGGTACGCATCGACGCGCGTGTCGATGCCGCCCGCGTCGCAATCGGGGCCGCTGGCGAAGCTGCGCGACACGACGCCGATCACGCGGCGCGTCCCGCCGACCGTGGCGAAGCCCGGACCGCCGGAGTCGCCGTAGCAGTTCTGCGGCTGCGGCGCTCCCATGCCGACCTGGAGCTCGGTGGTGTCGAGCGAGATCATCGCGGTCGTGGCGTCGAACATCACGCCGCCGCCGCCGCCCTGCGCATCGGTGGCACCGTAACCGGCGATCTGCATCTCCATGCCGGGCACGAGAGACGGCACATCGGTCGGGCGTGGCATGAGATTGGGCGCGACCTCGGTGATCGGTTGCGCGAGCACCAGCAGGCCGATGTCGAATGTTTCGGAGAAGCCGCCTTCGGGCGGGAGCATCTCCAGATCGAACTGCTCGTGCGGAATCGCCATCGCGCCGGGCACGACCGGGGGCGTGGTGAAGGTGTCGAGCGCGAGGGTGAAGCCGGGAACACTGCTGCCGACCAGTTGTGGATCGAGGCAGTGACCTGCGGTGAGCACCACCGTCGGCGCGATCAGCGTGCCCGTGCAACCGAACTGCGGCTGCCCGTCACCGAAGTCGTACATCAGCGCGCCAACGCCGGGGTACTCGCCCGGCGACGTCGGTTCGCCACCGATGACCTCGGAGGTCGTGGCGCTCCACTCCGGGGATGTGCAGCCGACGAGGAACGCGAGCACGGCGCGCTTCATGCCAGCAATGCTCGCTCAAATCGCCTACGGGTGGGGAGTTATCTACGAGCCCGCGCTAGATTGCCGGCATGGATCGCGTTGCTGGTCTCGACGATGCGCAGCTGCGCGCATTCGCCCCGCTGTTGTACGTCGCGTGGAGCGACTTCGACCTCGAAGCCGACGAGCGGGCACGCGTGCTCGCGAAGATCGCGGAGCAGCCTTGGTTGCGGCCGGCCGCACGCGCCGTGATCGCCACCTGGATCGAGCCCGCGACCCCGCCCACCGCGGAGGAGCTCGGCCGGCTGCGCGCCCTCATCGATCGCGTGGCGACCACGCAGAGTGATCGAGCCAAGGAATCGTTCGCGCGGATCGCCGAGAGCATCGCCACGGACGAGGCCGCGCGTGCGGTGATCGCCGAGCTGTCGTCGAGTCTCGGGCTGGTCGCCGGTCAGCCGCTCGCCGCCGTCGCGACGGAACCCGGCGACGCCCCGACGACGGCCGCGCTGCAAGCGGTGCTCGATGGCGACCACGCCGACCTGCGCGCGCAGGTGCGTGGGTTTCTCTCGACGCCGCGCCGCGCGTACGGGCTCCCCGCGGCGGAGCAACGCACGCACGTCCGCGGCTGGCTGCACGAGCTCGCCGCGACCGGCCTCGGCAAGCTCGCCTTTCCCGGCGTGACCTCGCCCGGTGACCTCGCGCAGTTCACCGCGGTGTTCGAGGAGCTCGGGCATGGTGACCTGTCGCTGCTCGTCAAGGTCGGCGTCCAGCTCGGGCTCTACGGCGGCGCGATCTGGGCGCTCGGCACGGAGCGACATCACGCGCGTCTCCCCGCCGTGGCGGCGTGTACCGAGCTCGGCTGCTTCGCGATGAGCGAGATCGGGCACGGCTCCAACGTGGCGGCGCTCGAGACGGTCGCGGTCTACGACCACGCGACGCGCGAGCTCGAGATCCACACGCCCGGCGAGAGTGCACGCAAGGAGTGGATCGGCGGCGCTGCCCACGACGCGACGATGGCCGTGGTGTTCGCGCAGCTCGAGGTCGCGGGCGTGCGCCATGGCGTGCACGCCGTCCTCGTCCCGCTGCGCGACGGCAGCGGCATGCTGCCGGGTGTCCGGGCGGCGGACAGCGGCGTCAAGATGGGCTTGAACGGCGTCGACAACGGACGCCTGTGGTTCGAGAGGGTGCGGGTGCCCGTCGCGAATCTCCTCGATCGCTTCGCGACGATCGACGAGGCCGGCGCGTACGCGAGCCCGATCTCGAGCCCGGATCGCCGGTTCTTCACGATGCTCGGCACGCTGATCGGCGGCCGCGTCGCCGTGGGTGCGAGCGCGGTCTCCGCAGCCCGCTCTGCCCTCGCCATCGCCGTGCGCTACGCCCATGCACGGCGTCAGTTCGGACCGGCCGGCGAGCGCCACCTGATCGACTACCCCACGCACCGCCGGCGTTTGCTTCCCCACGTCGCCGATACGGTCGTGCTGCGCATCGCGTTCCAGGCGCTGCGGGCGCGGCACGCCGAGCTCGCACCCGACCGCGATGCCGACCTTCGCGAGCTCGAGGCAGAGGCGGCCGCGATGAAGGTGTGCGCGAGTCGTCATGCGATCGCCGCCGTCCAGGCAGCGCGCGAGGCGTGCGGCGGCCAGGGCTACCTCGCGGTCAATCGCATCCCGGAGCTGCGCGTCGATGTCGACATCTTCACCACGTTCGAAGGCGACAACGTCGTGCTCTCGCAGCTCGTCGGCAAGGCGCTGCTCGGCAGTCGCCGGAAGCAGCTCGCCGCGGGTGGCACCCTCGCAGTGCTCCGCGCCGTCGGGGCACGGCTCGCCACGCGCGTCACCGAGGCGAACCCGATCCGATCGCGGCGTGGAAGCTCGACGCATCTCCGCGATCGCGCGATGCAGCTCGATGCGTTTCGCTTCCGCGAGGAGCACCTCGTCGAGACCGCACTGCTCCGCGTCAAGAAGCGCCTCGACGGTGGCGCCGATGGCGAGACCGCGGTGCTCGCGGTGCAAGAGCATGTGGTGGCGATCGCGGAGGCGTTCGCCGAGCGGCGCGCGTGCGAATGGTTCGCGGAGGCCGAGGCGAAGGCCGATGCCACGGTGGCGCCGCTGCTGGCGCGCCTCGGAGATCTCAGCTTTCTCGCCCGCCTCGAGGCGCACGCGTCGTGGTTCCTCGAGGCCAACTACTTCGAGCCCGCGAAGACCCGCGCGATCCGCAAGGAGGTCGAGGCGCTCCTCCTCGAGCTCGCGCCGCACGCCCGCACGATCGTCGATGCCTTCGCCATCCCGCCCGAGTGTCTCGCCGCACCGATCGCGTTCTTCGATCCGGCGCACCCGACGTACTGAAGACCGGGCCGCGGTATCGTCATCGGATGCTGCGCCTGACTGTGGTGGTGTTGACGCTGACCGCGCTCGCGGAGACGGCCAGCGCGTTCTGTGGCTTCTACGTCGCCGGCTCGAATGCGAAGCTGACCAACGACGCGACCCAGGTCGTGCTGATGCGCAAGGGCACGCGCACGGTGCTGGCGATGCAGAACGACTACAAGGGGCCGCCCGAGGCGTTCGCGCTCGTCGTGCCGGTGCCGACGGTGCTGCGCGAGGAGGACGTCAAGACGCTTCCCAAGGAGGTGTTCGCGCACGTCGAAGCGATGGGTGCGCCGCGGCTCGTCGAGTACTGGGAGCAGGATCCATGTCCCCAGGGTGAGGAGCACTATGGCGCCCTCGGCTTCGGGACCGGGACCGGCACCGGGTACGGCATCGGCGGCGGGCGTGGCGGGATGCGAGGGCGCGACCTCGGCGTCACCGTGGAGGCGAAGTTCGCGGTCGGCGAGTACCAGATCCTCATCCTCTCCGCGAAGGATTCGACCGGGCTCGATACCTGGCTGCGGCAGGAGAAGTACACGATCCCCGAGGGCGCCGAGCCGCTCCTGCGGCCGTACGTCGAGAACGGCATGAAGTTCTTCGTCGCGAAGGTCGACCCGTCGAAGGTGAAGTTCGACGCCAACGGACGCGCGGCGCTCTCGCCGCTCCGGTTTCACTACGACAGCGAGGAGTTCTCGCTGCCGATCCGGCTCGGGCTCGCGAACAGCGGCGGTACGCAGGATCTGATCGTCAGCATCTTCGCGCCGTACCAGCGCTACGAGGTTGCCAACTACAAGAACGTCACGATCCCGACGAACATCGACGTCGACGACCGCGTGCGAAACAGCTTCGGGGTGTTCTACGCGCAGCTGTTCGACACCACGCTCGCCCGCAATCCGGGTGCCGTGGTCACCGAGTATGCGTGGCAAGCGACCACCTGCGATCCGTGCACCGGCCCGACGCTCCAGCCGCACGAGCTCGCGACGCTCGGCGGTGACGTGCTCGACAAGGGCACCGTGCAGGGAGGAGGAATCCCGACGGTGTCGCTCGGTCAGCCGACCGTCACCGGCGACCTCGCTCAGGCGATCGTCCGGCGCTACCTCAAGCGCAACATCCAGAAGCTGACCTACTGCTACGAGAAGGAGCTGCTGCAGAAGCCGGCGATCGCCGGGACGATCACCCTCGCGTTCGGGATCGCGGCGACCGGCGCAGTGACCTCACCCGAGGGCTCGGGTGTCAGCCCCGAGGTGTCGAAGTGCGTCGTCGACGTCGTCTCGCGGATCGAGTTTCCAAGGCCGAAGACCGGCACTGTTGCGGTCTCCTACCCGATCACGTTCGCGCTCGGTCCCGGGCAAGGACGCGGCTTCGGCTCGGACTTCGTGCTGACCCGACTCCACGCGCGCTACGGCAAGGAGATCACGAACGACCTCGTGTTCAAGAAGGCCGACGCGATCACCGGTGGTCGCGAGGTCCGGCGCGACGGCAAGACGCTCGAGCACGGTGCGCAGCCCGGATCGCAGAACAACTTCCAGGCGCGGTACGCGATCCGTCACGTCTGGGCCGGACCGATCACGTGTGCAAACCCGCGGCGCAATATCTGGGGAGGGCCACCTCCGCAGGTGACGCGCGACAACGAGCCGATCGCCGCGACCGGGATCGCGTTCATGCCGCGCACGGGCACTCCGCTCTCCGATCTCGTCAAGCAAGACATTCCCGAGATCGCGGTGAATGCGACCGGTGGCTCGCTGTTTCCCCAGCTCCCCGTCGAGCCGCCGCCCAGCAGCTCGGGCGCCGCGCGAACAGACAAACCGGAAACGACTGCTGGTGGCTGTGGTTGCGAGTCGAAGGGCGGAGATGGCGGGCTGTTCGCCGGCCTCGCGGGCCTCGCGTTGCTGACTGGTCGTCGACGACGGCACGCGTCAACGTAGGTCATTGTTTTCGCGTCGCGAGTGATTACAGGTGGAGACCATGCAACCCGCGGTCTCCGGCTCGCAGGCGCGTTCGCTGAACCTCGCGATGTTCTGTCACGTGCTCGCGTTCGCGGGCTACGTGATCCCGATGGTGCACATCGTCGGCCCGCTCGTGCTGTGGCTGGTCAAGCGCCACAGCGACGCCGCCGTCGACGCGCACGGCAAGGAGGTCCTGAACTTCCAGATCTCGATCACGATCTATTCGATCGTGGCCTTCGTCGCCGTGATGCTGGTCGCTTTCACGTTGCAGGTCGGCTTCATCCTCGTGGTGCTCGCGATGCTCGGCGTGATGGTGTTCGACATCGTGTTCACCGTCCGTGGCGCCGTTGCCGCGAGTCGCGGCCAGTCGTACCGCTACCCGCTGTCGATCCGCATGATCCGGTGAACGGTCACTCGGCGACGACGACGTAGCGATAGTCCGGATCCTCGTCCTCGCGCATGTCGTTCGCGACGATCGTGGCGCCGATCGCTCCCAGCTCGGCGACCATGCCTTCGGTCACGTAGCTCTGGCTGATATCGATCGTCTTCAGATGCGCGAGCGCAGCTCGGTGCTGCAGCAGCGCCCGGGCGCCGGCATCCGTCATCGTTCCCATCGACAGATCGAGCGACGACAGCTGACGGACGACCGCCGACGTGCCGAGCCGTTCACAGATCCCGTCGGTGAACGGACAGTTCATCAGGCCGAGGTGCGCGAGCTTCGGCCACTTCGTGCTCTGCAAGATCGGCTCGATCGACTCGAGCGTGCTGTCGTTGCCGTAGTCCTCCGAGCCGAACCAGAGCTCGAGGTACTCGACCTCGGGCAGGCTGCCGTTCGCGATCGCCTCGACATTGGCCTGCGAAAGCCCACAGGTCCGCACCGCCAGCTTGTGGAGCTTCGGCAGATCGAGCTCGCCAAGCTCGATCTCGCAGCCCCACATCGTCAGCTCGCGAAGCTCGGGGAACGCCGCCTTCGTGATCCCGCCGAGGTCACCGAGCGGATGGTGACCGCAATCGATATCGATGCCGTCGACCTTGCCGAACCGGAGCGCCCTGAGCGTCTTCGAGAACGGCGCCTTGGCAGCCTCCTCGATCAACAGCTTGACGTCCGACGCCTGGTACTCCCAGCGAATCACGCCGACCTCGAGCTCCTGGAGCGCGAGCGCGGCGGGATTGGTGAACAACCGCTCGAGCACTTCCTTCGTCGGGAACTTGCTGTCCATCCAGTCGATGATGTTGAAGATGTGAAGCTTCTGCCAGAAGCCCCACCGCCAGGTCGCCTTGGCGATCCCGGGGCCTGCATCCTGGACACGCTCCGTCCGCCCGATCCCGCGCATGAAAGAATGCTTCTCCAGCAGCTCGGCTTCGCGATCCGCCTTGCCCTCGCTCTGCACGACGATCAGCTCGCCGCGCGGATCACCCTGCTGCGTGAGCCAGTCGGCGTAGACCAGATACCCGGCCTTGTCGTCGGGACTGTCGAGGATGACCTTCTCGAGCGCAGGGTTGCGCGGAGCGTCTGGTGGTGCGGGCTCGAGATACGTCGGCTGCTGTTTGGCCATGCCGGATACTACAAGCTCGAGGTACGGCGAGGAGCGCCCCCTGACATCTCAGCTGATCATTCGACGCAACCGGCTGGACCGCAAAGTCCGCTCACGACCGGCAGACGGCTGGCGGGCCGACTCGCGGCGAGCGCGAGCGTCCCGTACTCCCACCAGCCGACGGTGATTCCGAGGCCGACCAGCGCGTCGGTGTCGTCGAAGCCGATCACGCTCGCGAACAGCTCGAGGCCCAGCGTCACGCGCCGTTCGAAGCCGCTGCTCGCGGGCGCGCGCGCGAAGCTCCAGGTGGCGGCGAACGCACCGCGCGCTTCGAACTTCGCCCGCGTCGTTCCGGTGTCGCTGAAGATGGTCGGTCCGACCGTCACGCCACCGCGCAGGCCGAGCGGCGACCATTTCTTCGACGGCTCGGGATCCTCGGCGAATACTTTGTGTGGGGTCTTCGGCGATTTCTCGAGGCCGAAGCCGACCCGGAGCGCGGCGCCGGTGAGATCGTGGCCCGCTCGCGCGGTCGCGCCGGCGATCACGATCGGCCCGTCGCCTCCTCCCGTGACCTCGCCGGTGATCTCGGCACCCGCGGTACCGTTGACCACGCTCGCGGTCGGCCCGGCAGTCACGTGGTGATGCGTGGTGCAGCCGACGGCGAGCAAGATCGCGATCCTCATCGGAACGGCACGCTACGCGTCTCGTGCGGCGACCGCATCCGCGAGGCGCGAAAATGTTCGCAGCGCGCGATCGCCGTTTCTTGGCCCAGCAGCCGAGGCCTCCGTACAATTTCGGGCGTGAATCAGTCCGATCCGCGCCGTCATGCTCCGCGTGTCGCCATCGATGGCTTCTGTGGTGTCGTCACCGGGGACCACCTGCGCCACGCCACGATGCGCGATCTGTCGTTTGCCGGATTGCAGGCCGAGCGCGTGTTCGATCCCGCGCAGGCGCGCAGGGTGGTCCAGCTCGAGATCGAGCTCCCCGGCGTCGACGAGATCATCTGGGCCGGCGCGACGGTCACGCGGGCCTACCTGACGCCACTGCCGCGCGCGAAGCCGGACGAGCCGCACCGGTTCTGGTGTCGCGCGGGCTTGCGAATCACCGATGCCAGCCGGCGCGATCGCCGCTTGCTCGTCGACTACGTCGCGGAGGCGCTTCGTCTCGACGCGCCGCCGACGCGAACCATCGGACGCGCCGAGCTCGCGGCACAGCTCGCGCGAGCGCCACGACTGGCCAGTGCGACGATCTGAAGTCGCGCATCAATACTTGCTCTCCATCCATTCCCGGTGTTTGACCGCCTTGTCACGTTCGCCGTCGTCGGTCACCTCGGCCCCGAGCTCGCGTAGCGTGTCGTATGCGGGCGAATCGAGAGCGGTCGCACACAGCTTCATCGCCGTGGCGCGATCGCGATCACGCGCCTCGAGATCGACGCCGCGTCGCACGAGCTCGCGGAGCATGTCGACCGGCTTCTTCCCGCACGCGGCGTGATGGAGCAGCGTGCGCCCCCGGCCATCGACATCGATCGAACAGCCGAGTGCGAGGAACCGGTCGAGCAACTCGATCGAGCCACCGTACGCGGCAGCGTGAACCGACGAGCTGCCATGTTCATCGCGCGCCGTCGGATCGGCACCGCAATGCAGGAGGAGCTCCACCGCAGGCGCACGCGCATTGCGAGCCGCGGCACGCAGCAGGGCATCGAGGCGTTCGACCCGCTCGCTCTCGATCAGGATGCGCAGCATGTCGAGGTCACCTCGTCCGGCCGCGGCCTCCGCGGCACGCGTTGCATCCCCCGTGGTGTGCTGGAGCACGAGTGCGATCATCGCCGGGCTGCATCGCGCGCAGGCGATCTCGAGATCCTTGGCCGTCGCAGTGGCGCCGCGCTCGAACAGCGCCACGACGCTGGTCTCGGAGTGGTAGAGCGCGTGGCCGATCAGCGAATCGCCACGGTGGGTGACCTCGCCGGGACCGCAGCCACGCTCGAGCAGGAGCGCCTCGATCCGGGTGCGCTTGGTTCCGATCGCCTTCTCGAGGTGCCCCGGAAGCCTGCCGGGTGAGGCGCCCGCGAGATAGCGCAGCGGCTTCAGGCCATGGTCGAGGAGCAACGCCGCGAGCTCGACGTCGTCCCCGCGATCCATCACGCGGTGCAGCGCATCACCCATCATCTGGTGATCGCAGCCATCGACTCGCGCGCCGTGGTCGAGCAGAACCTTCGCGATCGCAGCGTTCGCCGCGTGCATCAGCGGTGTGTTCTGCGGGTAGCCGTGGCTGTCGACGTTCGCTCCCTTGTCGAGCAGCAGGATGACCGAGGCGAGCTTGTTCGTCGCTGCCGCCCAGCCGAGCGCGCGATCGCCTTCCGGGCTCTTCGGATCGGCGCCTCGCTCGATCAGCTCGCGCACGTCGGCATCCGTCCGGTGCCAGCCCGCGGCATCGACGAGCTGTTGATCGAGTGACTTCGCCACCCGGGGACTGTACCTCCCCGGTTTCGCGAGACTCAGATCCTGGGCTCGTGATCGCTCTCGAAGGAGTGATCGCCTGCCGCGCTACAGGTTGAAGGAGATCGCGAGCTGCGCATCGAACGAGTCGACAGCGCCGACCCACAGCTCGAGGGCGAACTTGCGGAACTGCAGACCGACGCCCACGTCGAGCCCGACATCGGTATCGGAGACATCGCCCGCCTTCGCCCAGATCAATTCCGGCCCGACCAACGGGTAGAGCGCGATGTCCCTGTTGAGCGGGATCAGGTATCCGAGGTGGAGCGTGCCACGGATGAAGAGATCGACCGGGCCCTCGACGAGACCGATGTCGGCGCCCGGCTGGATCAACAGCTTGCCGGGACCGACCTGGGTGGCGAGTGGGATGCGCCACTGAAGTCCGGCAAAGATCGAGTCCGGACCTGACGAACCGCCGATGCGGAGCCCCGGTCCAGCGTCGGCAGAGCCAGCCGCGACGGTGAGGAGTGATGCAGCGACAAGGGAAGTAATGCGCGGAGACAACATGCCTGCCAGGCTAAGCTGGATCGCGCTCGTACCCAAGGTCCTTGGTACTCCGACAGCCCCGCAAAACGCCGCGACCCGACCGGGGCGTGGGCTAAGCTTGGAGACGTGTTCACGGTGCACGTCGAGGGGATGCCGCCGCGAGGCTTCGACGAGCCGCGCATCTCGATCGGTCGCAGCACCCGCTCGGCGCTCGTGCTGCCGAGCCCGGAGGTCTCGCGCAACCACGCCGTGATCGAGGAGCGCGGCGGAAGCCTGGTGCTCGAGGATCGCGGCAGCTCTCACGGCACCTACGTCGACGGGGCTCGCATCACCAGGACCTCGATCACGCGCGCCAGCCAGATCCAGATCGGACCGTTTCGCCTCAGGGTCGAGCCCGGCACCGGTGTCGACCCGATCGAGGAGCGCTTCCTCGCGGCGATCGCGACGAATCAGGATGCGGCGAGCCGGCAGGTCTATGCCGACTGGCTCGAGGAGCGTGGCGACGTCGCACGCGCCGAGTTCTTGCGCCTGCAGGAGTCACTCGTCGGCTTGTCGCTCGACGAGGCCGTGGAACCGGAGGCGCTCGCCCGGGCAACGCGCTTGCGCGAGCTCGCCGCGTCGATCGATATGCGCTGGCGGTACGAGGTGGCGCGACCCGCCGTCGAGGGCTGCGAGACGCGCTTCAACTTCAACTGCCCGCGCGAGTGGAGCGCGATGGCCGAGACCGAGCGCAAGGACGTGCGGCACTGCAATGCCTGCAACAAGCACGTCTACTACGCCGCCACCGTCGAGATCGCGCGAGATCATGTCGAGGCCGGCGCCTGCGTCGTGGTCGACATCCTTCCGCGGCGTAGCCATGGCGATCTGCGACGGCGACGCGTGATGATGGGCGGCGCGATCGCACCGCCGCCGGTGGGCCCCTCGATCTACAACCCGCCGATGCCCACCTACAACCCGCCGGCTCCCGCCTATGCGGCTGGCCCCGCGTTTCTCCTCTACGGTGGCCAGCGCTACACGCTGACCAGCGACCAGTTCGTGATCGGCAGCGCGACCGGGCAGCTGGTGATCGACGACCCCGCGATCTCGCAACCGCACGCGTGCGTCCTTCGCCGCAACGGGACCTACTACATCAAGGATCTCGGCTCGGTGACCGGCATCGAGTACAGAGGGATGATGATCGACAACAAGCGGATCGATGAAGGCGACGTGTTCCGCCTCGGCGGTCACGAGCTGCGCTTCACCTATCGCCCTTAGGTCACCACGTTGCTGGTGTCCTCGATCCGCAGCTCGGCGGTCGCCTCGAACGTCTGCACCTTGTCGCCGACCGCCACCGTGACGCGCAGCTTGAACGATCGATTGTTGGCGTTCGGGATCTTCGACCAGTCCGGCGATTTCAGCTTGTAGCCGACCGCCATCGTCTTCCCTGGAACGGCGTACTCGTCCCACGGAACGAACTGGTCGGTGCCCCACTTGCTCGGCGAATGCGAGGGCAGGACCTCGAGCAGCGTGCCGTCGCGATCGAGGAGCTCGGCCCGCTTCATCGTCACCCTGGTTGCCGGTACTCCTGCCGGCGAGCGGATCGACAGCTGCACCGCGGTCTGATCGCATGGAATACGCTGGGCGGGCTCCGGCGTGGGATCCGGCTTGGCCGTCGCCGGCGATCGCGGCGTCTCGGCCGGCGGCTCCGGTCGCGCTTCATTGCAGTTGGCACCGAGCCGCGTGCTGGCGAGCCCGACGCTGATCTCCGGTGGCTTCGGCGGCGGCACCTCGGCGGTGTACTCGCTCGAGCACGCGGCGATGAGGGTGGCTGCCAGGATCGCTCTCATACCTCCCAGTGTCACACGACACTCGAGCGACTGGTGCACCGGCTTCGCCTCGCCCTTCTGCATCCTCATCCGCGTCGTCCCGGATCGTTTTGCGGTATGCAGACGCACATGCGAAGGATCGTCATCACCGGCGCCAACAAGGGAATCGGGTTCGCGCTCGCTTCCGCCATCCTCGAGCATGCGGACGACACGTTCGTCTACCTCGGCTCGCGCGATGCCGTCCGCGGCGATGCCGCTCGCACCACCCTCGCCGCTCGCCCCGGATGGGGAGACCGCATCGCGGTGCTGCCGCTCGACGTCTCCAATGACAGCTCGGTCGCGCGCGCACGCTCCCAGCTCGGGGGAGCGCAGCTGTATGGCGTGGTCAACAACGCGGGCGTCGGCGTCGCGGTCACCAGCCTCGCGACGGTGCTCGACGTCAACACCTACGGCGTTCGCCGGGTCTGTGAAGCGTTCGCATCGCTCGTCACCACCGGCGGGCGCATCGTCAACATCACGTCCGCGTCGGGGCCGAGCTTCGTCGCGAAGTGCAGCGCCGAGCGAAAGCAGCTGCTGACGGATCCAGGCGTCGAGTGGGCGCAGATCGAGGCACTGATGAAGGAGGCGCTCGCGATCGCGGCGAAGCGCGGCTCGTTCGCAGAGGCGGGCCTCGGGGACGGCGAGGCGTACGGGCTCTCGAAGGCGTGCGCGAACGCGTTCACGCTCGCCTTCGCACGCGCTCATCCAGAGCTGCACGTCAATGCGTGTACGCCGGGCTTCATCGAGACCGATCTGACGCGGCCGTATCTCGCGAGCTCGGGCAAGACCGCGCAGGAGATCGGGATGAAGTCGCCCGCCGAGGGCACCCGCGCCCCGATGCACCTGTTGTTCGGTGCGCTCGAAGGCAACGGCCGCTACTACGGCAGCGACGCACGGCGGAGCCCGCTCGATCGCTATCGCTCGCCGAGCGACCCCGAGTACGCCGGCCCGTAGGCTACTCGTAGGTCGCGTGGTTGATGACGTTGCCCTTCGTGAAGAACAGGTGCACCACGCCGGTCGCATCGGAGCCGAGCCAGCAGCGACCATCCGCGACGCCCAGCTCGGTCTCGTTGACCGCACCCGTGGTGTCGGCCTGGACGAGCACCAGGCTGCCGTCGCGCTGGAAGCAGGCCTGCGCGGTCCCGAGCGAGTCAGCGGTGGCATCGACGTGCGCCGTGAACTCGGAGAACCCGATGTGCTGGAGCTCGCCGAAGGTGCTGCCGGCCTGGCGATAGGTACGCACGCCATCAGCCGCCGCGAACACCGTGGCGTTGTCACCGCCCGTGGTCGCCACGCTGTCCGCCCAGACCGTCTCCTTGGTGACGCGGAACGTGCGCCAGCCGGCCGCGCCGCGCCGCGCGTGCTCGATCCGCGACTCGCCGTAGGCGATCGCGGGGAGCTCGTCGTTGCCGACGGTGAAGGCGATCTCGGCGCGGTCGCTCACCGTCCACAGCGACTCGCTGGTCGGCGAGCCGTCGGCCGCGATGTGGTGGATCGCGAGCCCGTGGGAGCATTGCGAGCAGCCCCTCGTGCGCGCGAGCACGAAGATCGTGCCGGTCGGGCTCTGGTCGACCCACACCTGGTGGCCGGGAATCGGGTCGTGCTGCTCCCACTGGCCGTTGCGGAGCGAGGCGTGCTTGAAGCTCGCCGGGTTCGAGCCCGAGCCCATATAGAGGATGTGCTCGGTGCCCGTGCTGTCGACGGCGACCTGCGGCGTAGCGTTCCAGGTCGAGAGATCGGTCGGCAGCGCGACCATCGTGCCGTCCGCACGCCGCAGCTTGAAGCCTCCCGAGTTCAGCAGCATCACCGGCTCGCCATCGGGCGTCAGCGCGAAGTCCGGCTGGCTGCCATTCGCGATCGTCGAGACGTTCCACTGACCGGTCGGTGCCGGCGGCGGCCCGACGAGCTCGGCGTCGTGCACGTAGGTGAGCAGCCTGGCGAACGCGACCGGACCGATGTACGGCACCGCATCGAGCTCGGCGAGCGAGCCGAAGGTCTCGTC
>JAEYYY010000350.1 GCA_023430775.1 Pseudomonadota bacterium | reverse complement strand
TGCATCGCCTGGCGGATCGCCGGCACTGCACGATCGACGAGCGCTTGCCGAGCAGGAGATGGCCTTCGTACTGCGCGCAGGCCGAGGCGCGCTCGTGCACGGTCGCCGATCGGTTGCCCGACGGTCGCTGGCCGTTCGACTGCATCCAGGCGCTGCCGGATCTGGCGATCGATCAGCTCGCCGGTGCGCGTGCGCGGTTGCTCGACCATCCGGGTGCGGGCATCGCCGCGGGCAAGATCATCGTCGACAAGCAACAGGTCCCCTACGCGATCGCGGTGACCGGACCGTTCGAGGTCGCGCTCCACGGTTATCACCGGGTGCGGGTGGAACCGGAGGTGCGCCCGGGCGAGACGAGGACGCTCGCCGATGTCGTGCTCGTTCCGGTCGGTGATCAGGGTGCGACGGTGATGGGCGCCGTCCCTGCGAAGGCCAGGCTTCGCGCGACGCTGATGTTCGAGGGTGGTCCGAGCGAGCACACCATCGAGGAGGTCGTCGAGGGTCGGTTCACGCTCTCGGGCTTCACGCCCGGGCGCTACCGGATCACGATCATCGTCGAAGGCTCGACCACCGGAGCAGCCAGCGAGGAGACGATCATCGACGTGCGCGCCGGACAGCGTTTCGATCTGCGTGCGAAGCGCCCGTTGCCATCGCCGAAGGCGAACACGCCGGGTGAGCTCCAGGTCCAGAGCAAGCCACCGACCCGCGTCGTCATCGATGGCCAGGAAGTCGGGGCCACGCCGTTGCGCCTCAGCCTGGCGCCGGGCCTTCACCGGGTGACGTTCACCGCCCTCGACGGCAGCGGCACGTGGAACGCCACCGTCAGCATCAAGCCCGGCGAGACCTATCGCATGATCAAGGATTTCAGCGCGTCGACGGCGTCGTGGGTCGAGCTCGCGAGCAAGCCGCCCGCGCGGATAAGTGTCGACGGTATCGACACCGGGCTGAACACCCCGGCGAAGATCAAGCTATCGCCGGGGCGTCACAAGATCACGTTCCAGGCCGGCACGTCGAAGTGGACGTTCCCGATCACGGTCAAGGCGGGCGAGACGCTGAAGATGGTCAAGGAGCTCAGTCCGCCATGACCTTGCTGCACGACGGATCGAGCTCGAAGCCGGTCTCGATCGTCATCGGCCCGTTGCCGCCGTGGCGCGCTCGCAACGCACCGGTCAGCGAGCGGCCCGCCGCGATCTCGGCGAGCACGTCGGCACCCTCGGTGCGCGTGCGCGCGTACGTCGTGTAGTCGACGGTGTGAAGTCCGAAGTGCGGACCGTAGCCTTCGATCCACTCGAAGTTATCGGTCAGGCTCCAGTGATAGTAGCCGCGCAGATCGACGCCGGCCTCGCGCGCTCGCTCGAGTGATTCGAGGTTGCGGACGATGTTCTCGGCGCGGCGCTTGCCGACGTCGGTGGCGATGCCTGCCTCGGTGACCACCAGCGGCAGGTTCGGGTACCGCTCGGAGAACTCGATCGTGACGTCGCCGATGCCGTCGGGAAAGCCCTCGTAGCCCATGCGCGGCACGCAGTAGGTCGGCTCCGGTGTGACCAGGCACGAGCCGAGGTCGAAGCCGGCGAAGCACGGCGTGGCCTCGATCAGCGGGATCAACGCGGTCTCGCCGGTGACGCCACCGCGGAAGTAGTACTGGAGGCCGAGCCAGTCGAGCGTGCCGGTCCATTCGGGGTGCGCCTCGTCGGAGATGCCGTCGAGGTTTGGATCGAACGTGCCGTTGACCAGCGAGTCCGCGAACACGTAGTGGAAAGCGTAGACGATGCGCTCGCGCGCCGCGACGTCCTCGACGTTGTCGGACAGCTTGTTGTCGCGCGTCGCGCGCCAGTCGGCGACCGACAGCGACAGTCCGACCGCGGCGGGTGCGCCATCGGTGTCGGCGTCGACGGTGTCGGCGGCCTTGATCGCCTTGCTCATCTCGGCGTGCGCCGCGATGTAGTCCTTGACGACCGGGACGAGCTTCTCCTCGATATCGGGGAACGTCGTCCGCCCGGGCGGGAAGAAGCCGATGCCGTAGGCGGCCATCAGGTAGTTCATCGGCTCGTTGACCGTGCACCACTCGTCGACCAGGTCGCCGAACCGCTCGGCCATCAGCGCCGCGTGCTCGGCCATCTCCTCGATCACCTGCGGGCCACCGGCGGAGCCGAGGCCACACAGGTTGGTATCGCTGGGTCCCATCGAGCAGCCGGCGTCGCGCGGGTCGGCGATCCACACCGGGTTCGAGAAGTGATGGAGCGTGACCATCGGACGGATGCCGAGCGCGCGCATCGCCTCGAGCTGGTTCCGGTAGTGCGCGATCGCGGCCTCGTCGATCTGGTCGCGCACTGGCTCGATGCGCGCCCACTCGATCGAGAACCGATAGGCGTCGAGGCCGAGATCGGAGACCAGCGCGAGATCCTCGTCGACCTTCGAGAACCCGCGGGTCGCATCGCCGACGAACGCGGCACCGTTGCCGAGCCCGCCCTCGGACTCCGGCGCCGTCCACAAGTACCAGTCGGTCGAGGTGTTCATGTCCTCGATCTGGGTGGCGGCGCTCGCGGCGCCGAAGCGCCAGCTGCCGCGGCCGGCGTCGCCGACGAGCGGGCCGGGCGTGCTGTACGAGATCGACGGAGGTGGGTCGTCGCCGCCGCATCCACCGGCGAGCAGCAACGCTGCGAGGTACCTGGTCACGCGGGCATCCTGCCGGATTTTCGGCAGCTTGACACGCGAGATCACGTTCCTATACTCCGCCGCTCGCCATGGCGAAGTCCCCCTACAGCGTGCTCGTTCGCGATCTCCCGACCCACCGTCGGCTCGAGATTCCGGCCGAGCGAGTCAGCGAATGGCTGAAGGGACACCCGATGCGCGACGCGCTCGGTGCGCCCGATCCGGATCCCGATGCGGGTCACGGCACCGCGGAGCTCGATCTCTACACCGAGGGCACGCACGCGTTTGCCACCGGCACGTTCGCGGGCGAGGTCACCGTCGCGTGTAGCCGCTGCGTCGGGCCGGTGAAGCTGCCGATCGACGAGAAGCTCCAGGTCACGTTCATGCCCGCGAGCGAGATGCCGTCGGACGACGACGAGCCGGCAGGCGAGGACGGCGCCGAGGTGGCGTCGGAAGATCTCGACCTGTTCCCGTTCGATGGCGAGACGATCGACCTCGAACCGCTGTTCCGCGAGCAGTTCGTGCTGGCCGTGCCGTTCGCCCCGCTGTGCCGGGAGGATTGCAAAGGGTTGTGCCCGCAGTGCGGGATCGACCGAAATACAGGCACCTGCAGCTGCGAGGCCCCGATCGATCCGCGCCTCGCCGCGCTCAAGGGCTTGAAACTCCCTTCCTGATAAGGCAAGTTCCCCCGCCTCGTAAACTCGGCGCACACGCGCGTCCCGGAGAACTGTCATGGCACTGCAAAAGAAGCGGCGCGGCCCCGCACGTACGGCCCAGCAACGATCGGCATGGATGCGCAAGTCGGGCATGAATCGCCCCACCGTGCAGGCTTGCCCGAACTGCAAGGCGCCGAAGGTCCCGCACCGCGTCTGCATGTCGTGCGGCCAGTACAACGGCGAGACCGTGATCGTTAAGCAAGCCGCGGAAGAGTAGTCCGCACGTCGCGCGACGGCGCGAGGGTTTGATACGCACGAGGCCGCATGAAGGTGGTCGTCGATGCGATGGGTTCCGATCGGGCTCCCCGGCCCGAGGTCACCGGAGCGTTGCGCGCGGCGCGCGAGCTCGGTGTCGAGATCGAGCTGGTCGGCGATGCCGCGAAGCTCGGCGAGTTCGATCCGCAGGATCGCGTGCGCGTGATCCACGCGTCCGAGGTCGTCACCATGGACGACCATCCGGCGCAGGCGTATCGCGCGAAGCCGGACTCGTCGATGCGCGTCGCGGTCGCGCGGGTCGCGGCCGGTCACGCCGATGCCGTGGTCTCCGCCGGCAACAGCGGCGCGATGCTGGCGTGCGCGCTGTTCGGGCTCGGCCGGCTGCCCGGTGTCGAGCGGCCCGCGATCGTCACCGTGCTGCCGACGCCGACCGGCCCGCTCGTGCTGTGCGACTCCGGGGCGAACACCGAGCCCAAGGCCTCGCAGCTCGCGCAGTTCGCGCTGCTCGGTAGCGCCTACGATCGCGTGGCGCACGGCCGCGAGCAGCCCCGCGTGGGCCTGCTGTCGAATGGCTCCGAGCCGGGCAAGGGCACGCCGCTGACCCGCGAGGCGCACGAGCTGATCGCGCAGACCGGCATCAACTACGTCGGCTACGTCGAGGGCAGCGACATCTTCCGCGGCGTCGTCGACGTCATCGCGACCGACGGCTTCACCGGCAACGTCGTGCTCAAGACCTGCGAGGGCATCGCCGAGGGCATGTTCGGCCTGGTTCGCCAGGAGCTCGAGCGCACGCCGCTCGCGCGCCTCGGCTCCGCGCTGGTCGCCCCGGCGCTGCGCGGGCTCGCCAAGCGGATCGACTACACCGAGATCGGTGGCGCGCTGCTCGCCGGCGTGACCAGGCCGGTGGTGATCGCGCACGGTCGCTCCGACGCCAACGCGATCTTCTCCGCGATCCGCGCCGCCGCCCGGTTCGCCGAGGCCAGGTTGCCGGCCGCGCTCGCCGCCGCGCTCAGCGCTGCAGGCGCGCCAGCAGGCGATCCCGATAGCCGCGACCCGTCGTGACGGTGCGGCCCGACGTCAGTACCAGCTCCTGATCGCCGGCGAACCACGGCTTGATCACCGACACGTGATCGAGGTTGACGATCAGCGAGCGATGGATGCGCACGAAGCGCGCGGGATCGAGGCGGTGCTCGAGATCGGCGAGCGTCTCTCGCGCGGACTGCGTCTTGCCGGTCGCGAGCTGCAGCTGTACCAGCTTGCCGGCGGCCTCGACGCACTCGATGTCGTCGAGCGCGATCAGCACCGTGGCGTCGCCATCGCGCACCGCGATCCGCGCGCGCGTGCCGATCATCGCGGGCGGCTCCGGCGCGGCGAGGCGAGCGCGCAGCCGATCGAGCGCAGTGGCGAGGCGATCCTCGTCGAATGGCTTGGTCAGGTAGTCGACCGCCTCGACATCGAACGCGCGCACCGCGTAGTGGCCATGCGCGGTGACGAACACGACGAGGGGAGGGCGCTCGAGCGCGGCGAGCACGTCGAAGCCGCCGCCACCGGGCATCTCGATGTCGAGGAACACGGCATCGATGCGCTGGGCGCGCACGAGGGCGAGGGCCGAGGCGCCATCCGCGGCTTCCCCGGCGACCTCGACATCCGCGTGCGCGCGCAGCATGCGGTGGAGCAGCTCGCGCGCGAGTGGCTCGTCGTCGACGAGCGCGACCTTCACAGCACCCTCCAGGGCAGCTCGATGCGAGCCTCGACGCCGCGGTCGCGATTCGCCAGCGTCAGCGACGCCTCGCCGAGTGCAGCGAGCCGGGCGCGCGTGGTGCCGAGACCGATCCGCTCGCTGTAGGTCTCCGCGAGCCCGCCGCCGTCGTCGCGCACGACCAGCGTCAGGCGATCGCCGGTCCGCTTCGCGGTGATCTCGAGCGTGCCCGGGCCGGGCCGCTTGCCGATGCCGTGCTGCAAGGCGTTCTCGACGAGCGGCTGCAAGATCAGGGGCGGCACGGCGGCGACGCGCACCGGATCGGGCACGTCGATCGTCGCCGCGAGGCGATCGCGAAATCGCACGCGCTGGATGTCGAGGTAGCGATCGAGCAGCGCGAGCTCCTCTGCGAGCGACACCGCCGGCGCCTTGACCTCGAGCGTGGCGCGCAGCAGATCCGAGAGCCGCACGATCGTCTTTCTCGCCGCCGGCGGATCGCTGTCGATCAGCGACGACACCGCGTGCAGCGCGTTGAACAGGAAGTGTGGCTGGAGCTGCCCGCGCAGCGCCTCGAGCCTGGCCT
Organism: Pseudomonadota bacterium; assembly: GCA_023430775.1. Classification (GTDB taxonomy): domain Bacteria; phylum Myxococcota_A; class Polyangia; order Haliangiales; family Haliangiaceae; genus JABFXX01. The sequence continues at coordinate 1,676 of JAEYYY010000350.1, read as the reverse complement.
CGGCGAGGTCGACGGCGAGCCGGCTCTTCGCGCGCATCGCGACGACCATCATCACCACGAACACCACGGCCGCGTAGAACAGCACGTCGATCACGAAGTAGCGGCCGACGATCGAGATCACGTCGTCGACGAACGACGGCGGTGCCTCGCCGACGATCGCGGAGTGGATCGCCACCAGCAGCGCGCTATGGGTGATCGACGCGACGATCACGCCCGGCACGTGCGCCCACCGCGGCAGTCGCAGCGTCACCCAGACGATGCCGGGCGTCAGCACCGCCCAGCTGCCGAACATCACCAGCTCGCGCCACACCGCCGGCCACACCGGCAGCTCGCGGCCGAGCCACGCCGCGAACGAATAGTTCTGCACCGCGGTGACCAGCGCGAGTGCCAACCACGCCGCGCCGCCGGCGAGCCAGATCCGTGAACGCTGCACGCGCGAATGCTACCGGACGAACGCCGTCGAGTACGCGATGCCGTCCGGCCCGTTGCCGACGCTCAGATGCTCCCTGACGGCCTTCCCCTCGAGATCGATCACAGCCACCCGGTTCTCCGCCACCAGCGCGACGTACGCCGTCTTGCTGTCGGGCGCGATCACCGCGCCGACCGGCGCCGCCGTCGGGCCGGCCTGCGGGGGCAGCGCGATCGTGGTTGCCTGCCGGGTCGCGATGTCGACCAGCTGCACGGCGCTGCCGTTGACGCTCGACACCAGCATCGCCTTGCCGTCCGGCGTCGGCGAGATCCGGATCGGCACGCCGCCGCCCGCGATGTCGCCATCGGGTTTCAGATCGGGCGTGTCGAGGATGAAGATCCGATCCGACTTCAAGGAGCCGGTCCACACCTCGCTGCCATCCACGGTCACCGCGATGCCCTCGGTCGCCGGGCTCACCACGACGGGTTCGCTCGCCGTCATCGCCACCAGATCGATCGCGGTCACCGAACCGGAACCGATGTTGGCGACATACGCGCGCTGCTTGTCCCGGGTCACCGCGACCATGTGGCTCCCCTCCTGCGAGGTCGAGATCCGGTGCTCCACCTGCTGCGTCGTCAGGTCGACGACCGCGAGCGTCGCGTTGACCTCGCACGTCACCACCACGCGATGGTCATCGAGAAACGCCATGCCGTGCGGCCGCCTCAGATCGTCGAGATCGATCGTGTGCGTGACCGACAACGTCGGCAGGTCGACCACGGTCAGCGTCCTGCCGAGTGAGTCCTTGTCGCCGTAGTTGCTGACCACCGCGCGCTTGCCATCGGGCGACACCGCGATCTCGTGCGGCCCGACGCCGGTCGGCAGCGTCGCGAGCGCCTTGCCGCCCGGCAGCTCGAGGATCGACAGCGTCGCGTCGCCCTTGTTGGCGACCAGCAGCACCGGTGACGTGGTCGCCGCCGCCGCATCCGGCGTGGGTGGAGGCGTCGACGTCGCCGGTGGCCGGCCGCACGCGATCAGAAGGAGAAGGAATGCCCGCATGCGACCAGGCAGCCCCAGCCTGCAGACACCTGGGTGAGGCGGGGGACGAGCGCCGACTCCGGTGGCGCGAGCGCGATCCCGAGTGTCGCGAAACCCGGCTAACCCCGCGTTCCCGGCCGCCTTGCGAGCGCTCCCGAAAATCCACGCAACCGCGGGAAACGACCTCGATAGGCGCGCGCATGAATGCCCAGCCGCAGTGCTCCGCCATCAC
>JAEYYY010000320.1 GCA_023430775.1 Pseudomonadota bacterium | reverse complement strand
GGCGTGCGACGACGTCTCGCGCGATCCTGCCCCCCATTGCCGCAGCGGCCGGTACCAAGCTGCCGCCGCTGATCCCGCTGTCGTCGCCGGCGCGCTCGAGGTCGCTGGCGATCCCGCGCCTGGTGATCGATCTCCCGCAAGGTGTCGAGGCCGCCCCGGTCGAGACGTTCGAGGACGTCACCGGCGAGCTGTCGCGGTTGATCGCGCACGAGCCGCGACCGCGCCGTCACACGACGCAACCACCGCCGCTGCCGCGACCGACCCCGAACCCGCACGACGAGCCCCTGATCGGCGACTGGCGGATCGGCTTCGAGCTCGGGCGCGGTGGCATGGGAGCGGTCTACGCCGCGTCGCACCGCGAGTTCGGCAAGCGTGCCGCGTTGAAGATCTCGCACACGTCGATCGATGGCGGCTCGCTCGGCGCGAAGGTGTTCCATCGCGAGGCCAGGGTGGTGCAGCTGATCGATCACCCGGCGATGCCCGACATCTTCGCGACCGGCACGCACGAGGGCAGGCCGTACCTGGTGATGGAGCGGCTGCGCGGCGACACGCTGACCCAGCTCTGCGACCGCGGCGCGATCGATCGCGAGAAGGCGTTCGAGCTGCTGCTCGAGCTGTGCGACGTGCTGGCCGCCGCGCACGACGCGAAGGTCGTCCATCGCGATCTCAAGCTCGACAACATCTTCGTGCTCGAGACGCCGCTGGGCAGTCGCATCAAGCTGCTCGACTGGGGCTTCGCATATCTGATCGGCGAGGACGATCCGCTGCGCGGCATGATCGCGGGCACGCTGAGCTACGTCGCGCCCGAGCAGGTGCTCGGTGCCGAGATCACGCCGGCGTGTGACATCTACTCGCTCGGCGTGGTCGCGTATCGCTTGCTGCTCGGCCAGTCGCCGTTCGCCGCGACCAGCGATGTCGAGCTGGTCTGCCGCCACCTCAAGGCGCCGCCGCCGCATCCCGCGATGCTGTGGCCCGACATCCCGAAGCCGCTGAGCGACGCGCTGATCGGCATGCTCGCGAAGGAGCCGCTGTGCCGGCCGACGCTCGCCGAGGTGCGCGCGGCGTTCGTCGCCGCGAAGACGCCGCCGCGCCGCCGCCGGTTCACGCGGACCCGCGGGATCGAGCCACTCGCTCGTCCCGTCGCCGCGAAGCCGACGTGGGCGCGTCGCGTGCTCGGTGCGGTCACCGGCATCGTGGTGGCGGTCGCCGGCGCCGCCGCCGTGATCGCGTCGTAGAAAAAAACACGCTGGACAGCGTCGCCGGATTGCGTAGAGTGAGCAGCGACGCAGGTCTCTGCGTCGTCTCATGCGCACTCGCTGAACAACCCCGCCAGTTGCCGCCTTCGTCTCGAACGAGACGGCATCACCCTGTCCTGGCTGCGCGTTCGCGAGTGTCTCGTCGGTAACACGGTTATCGGCGACATCGTCGTGCGCGTGGTCGCCCCTCGAGCGGGACGAGTTTCGTCCTGCATGGAGACCTCTATGCCGATCGACCTGACCAAGCTCCTGCCACTTGTCACCGACAAGCCGGCCAACACCAACGAGCCCGCGCCGCGAGTACCGGCCCGCCCGGCACCGCAACGACCGCAGCGCCCGGCGCCGCGACCACCGGTTCGCGTGCATCGCCAGCTACGGCCGCGCCGGCGTTCGTAGCAACCACACCCGTCGCTGTTGCTCGGCGCGCGACACCCGCGTGCCGCTCGCCGAGCAGCTCCGCGATGTTGCGCGTGGCGTGCGAGTCGCAATCGTCCGCGCGCATGACCCACCACATCGGCCTGCTCGTTTCCCTGTCACTACTAGCGTGCGCCACCGAGACCACGCCCTTCGAGGGTGGCAAGGCCGATGGCGAACGCTCCGTCCACGCACGCGCGGTCGCGGCGTGTGGCGATGGCGAGGATCTCGAGACCCACCTCTGCGTGCGCGCGGCCAACGAGGCGGCGACCGCCACGATCGACTCGATCGCCGGCGGCGTGGTGGCGAGCTCGGCCCTGTTCGGCGACTACGAGGATCGCGCGGGCTCGATCTGCGCGACGTTCGGCGAGTCCCTGGTCGAGAGCTCGCGCGAGGGCTTCGTGGCGCGGTGTCGGGTCACTCGGTCGCGCGATCTGGCAGCGCTGATCGATGCCTACGTCGCGTTCGACGATGGCGTGGCGATCGCGGTGCCGCATCGCGAGGCCGACTTCGTCGACTGCCGCGAGGCCTACGACGCGGCGAAGCAGGACGCGGTATCGACGCAGGATGCGATCGCGGCGGCCACCACACTGCGCGAGTGCATCGAGGAGGAGACCCGGATCGCCGGGACCGAGCTCGCCGCGCTCCTCGAGGTCCCCGACGGCGAGCAGCGGATCAGCGCCGCGCTCGACACCGCGCTCGGCGCCGCGATCAGCGCGTGCACCGTGGTCGCGGCTGCGAGCGGGGAGGCCGGTGGCAGCCTCGAGACCGTGATCGCGGCGGACTGCCAGGCGGATGCAGCCGCCCAGATCGGATCGCTCGTGCTCGATTCGATCCCGATGGAGTGATCACCCGGTCCGCGAGTGCGAATTGGTCGCGCGTCTCCCGAACACTCGGAGGGCGAGTGGCAGCGTGCTGATCGCACCGATCAGCACGAGCACCGTGCCGGCGAGCTTGCGCCGATCGGCGCTCAGCCGAGGGCCGACGAGAAACCCGATCCCGAGCCCCAGCATCCCGCGGGTTGCACTGATCAGGGCGAGCTCCGGTAGAGCGATCGAACGCGTGCGCATGGCAATCCTCCGAAGCGAGGCGCTGCATCGCCGATGCCGTCAGAGCAGCTCGCGGATCTTGCGATCGAGCTCGGCATGCGCCGGGTCGCCGGCGACGTACTGCCCGCCCGGATGGACGTGGCGGATCACGCCCTGCCGGTCGAGCAGGAACGTGACGCTCGTGAACCCGGTGTCGACGGGCTTGCCCTCGCTGTCGCGCAGCCAGCTCTGCAGGGTGTGCCACTCGGCATCGAACGCGAGCGGGAACGTGAAGCCGTACTTCTTCGCCGTGTCCTCGTAGACCTTCGGCTCGAACGGCGTGGCTTCCTTGTGGTGATACATGCCGATCACCTGGAGCCCGCGCGCACGGTACGCGCGATCGAATTCGCGGAGCGCCGGAGCCGACGCCGAGCAGAACGGACAGCCGGCCGTCCACCAGCGCACCAGCACGACGGAGCCGCGCAGGCTGGCGAGCGAGCGCGGCGGCGAGTTGATCCAGCGCTCCGCCTGCCATTCCGGCGGCGTGGTGCCGACGATCGGTTCGGACTTCGCGACCGGCACCGCGATCTCGACCGGCTCGCTCGCCGAGGACGAGCTACAGCCGACCAGGAGTGCCATCGCCAGGGCGCGCATCGTGGGCAGGATACCGCAGCACGGGGTGGTGCATTCCCAGGCCTTGCCGACCGGTTGCATCCAGCGGGACGGGCGCTACAAAGCCCAGTTCGGGCGTCGTGGTGACGCGCTCGTCCTCTTCATGTCCACGTCCTCGCGCCCGGTAGCTTCGTCACGTCTGCGGGCATCGGTGCGCCTGGTGCTGCAGCGCTACGCGCGCCAGTTGCGCAAGCGGCCGGGGCTCGCGGCCGCGTCGCTGCTGCTGCCCGGCCTCGGCAACATCTTCGTGCACTACGTCCCGGCGCTCGCGATCGCGCACCTGCTGGGCACGCTGGCGACCGATCCGCACGCATCGTGGGGAGAGCTGACGCTACCGGTGGTCTTGCTCGCCGGTGGGTGGCTCGGCGGCGAGGCCCTGTGGCGGCTCGCGGGCTGGTTGCTCGCGCGCTTCGAGTACCACGGCATCGCGGCACTCCACATCGAGGCGATGGACGAGCTCTACGCCAAGGACGTCGGCTTCTTCCACAACAACTTCTCCGGCTCGCTGACCAAGCGCGCGCTCGGCTACGCGAAGCGGTTCGAGGACGTGTTCGACGTGCTCGCGTTCTCGCTCGTCGGCAACCTGGTGCCGCTGGTGTTCGCGATCGTGGTGCTCGCGCAGTTCTCGGGCTGGCTGATCGCGATCCTGCTGTCGATGCTGGTGCTGACCTTCGTCTGCGTGCGCCCGTTGATCCGGCGGCGGCATCGGCTGGTCCAGATCCGCGAGGATGCCGGCACCGCGCTCGCCGGCCACGTCGCCGATTCGATCACCAACGCCGAGACGGTGCGCGCGTTCGCCCGCGAGCCGCACGAGGCCGCGATCCACGCGCGCAACGTCGACGACTTCACGAAGAAGATGCTGAGGTCGTGGGACTACGGCAACACCCGCGTCGACGTGCTGACGTCGCCGCTCTACGTGCTCACCAACACCGCCGGGCTGGTCGTCGCGCTCGCGGTCGGCCGCGGCAACGAGATCGCCGTCGAGGCGGTGTTCTTGACGTTCTCGTACTTCGCGCAGGCGACCCGCGTGATGTGGGAGTTCTCCAAGATCTATCGCGGCCTCGAGACCGCGCTGACCGATGCCGCGCAGTTCACCGAGCTGCTGCTCGAGCCGCCCGCGATCCGCGACGCCGATCCGGTCGAGCCGTTCGAGCCCGCCGATGCGAGCGTGCACTTCGATTCGATCCGGTTCTCGTACGGTGCGAGGCCGCTGTTCGATCGCTTCGACCTGCAGATCGCCGCCGGCGAGAAGGTCGGGCTGGTCGGGCGGTCCGGTGGCGGCAAGACCACGCTGACGCGGCTGCTGCTGCGGTTCACCGATGTCGAGGCCGGGGCGATCCGGATCGGCGGTCAGGACATCTCGAAGATCGCGCAGGCCGAGCTGCGCGACGCGATCGCGATCGTGCCGCAGGAGCCGGCGATGTTTCACCGCACCATCGCGGACAACATCCGGTTCGGCAGGCCGGGCGCCAGCGATGACGAGGTTCGCCGCGCCGCCGCGCTCGCCCACGCCGCCGAGTTCATCGATCAGCTGCCCGCCGGCTACGACACGCTGGTCGGCGAGCGCGGCATCAAGCTATCGGGTGGCCAGCGCCAGCGGATCGCGATCGCGCGCGCGATCTTGAAGGGCGCACCGATCCTCGTGCTCGACGAGGCGACCAGCGCGCTCGACTCCGAGAGCGAGATGCACATCCAGGATGCGCTGCGCACGCTGATGCGCGACCGCACCGCGATCGTGATCGCCCATCGGCTGTCGACGGTACGCCGCATGGATCGGCTGGTCGTCCTCGAGGATGGCGCGATCGTCGAACAGGGACCGCACGACAAGCTGCTCGCCGCCGGCGGTCAGTACGCCACGCTGTGGGCCCACCAGTCCGGCGGGTTCCTTCGCGAGACCGCGACGCCGCCGGCCGTTCACGACCAGGCCTCGTAGCTTCCGTGGTATCGACTCGCGATGAGCCACGTCATCGAGGTCGGGTTCTCGGGCGATCCGAAGGATGTCGTCGCCAAGGCGAGGGCGGCGGCAGAGAAGCACGGCGCGACGTTCACCGGCGATCACGTGACGGGCACGTTCGCCGGCAACGGCATCGCGGGTGGCTACACGTTCAACGACAAGGTCGTCGTGGTGACGATCGACAGCAAGCCCGACTTCGCGCCGTGGCCGATGGTCGAGACCGCGATCCGCGGCTTCTTCGAGACCGCGGCGACCGACCTCGCGATCGTCGGCGAGGCGCCGCGCGGTCCCAAGGCCGACGCGATCATTCGCAAGCACGTGCTGTGGTCGTCGGGCGCGGGGCTGATCCCGATCCCGCTCGCGGATGTCGCCGCGGTGACCGCGGTGCAAGTCAGCATGCTGCGCGACCTGACGAAGCTCTATCGCTCGGAGCTCTCGGAGTCGGTGCTCGAGAACTTCGTGACCGCGCTGACGGGCGGCATGGTGGCGCGGATCGGCGCCAGCGTGGTCAAGGCGATCCCCGGCATCGGCACGCTGATCGGTGGCGCGTCGATGTCGATCATGTCGGGCGCGGCGACGTATGCCGTCGGCCGCGTCGCGAAGACGCAGCTCGAGAAGGACGGCAGCCTCGCGAACGTCGACATGGCGAACGCGAAGCGCGAGTACAGCGCTGCCTACGAGCAGGGCAAGCAGTACGTCGAGCACCTGAAGGATGAGGACAAGGACGACACGATCGGAAAGCTCGAGCGGCTCGGCAAGCTCCGCGCGGATGGCGTGCTCACCGAGGACGAGTTTCAGGCTCAGAAGGCGCGACTGCTCGGGCGCACGTAGCTATTCGCCGCCCTCGGTGTCGAGGTACGGGCGCTGCTCTGTCTCGGTCTTCACCTGTTCCTGGAGTTGCGGGTCGCGACTCGCCGCCTTGCGCGCGGCGCGTTGCTCCTCGAGCTCCTCGTCGGCTTTCTGGGGTCGGTTCTGGCGCGGCTCGGTCATGCCAGGATCTGCTGCAAGCCGAGCGCCGAGCACCGATCGGCGACTCTGGCCGAGCACCACCGCACACCGTGCGAAACTGGCCGGGTGGCAGAGCTCTCGCGAACGGTCTACCGCGTGCGGCGACCATCGGCAGCTTTCGCTGTTCGAGCGATCGGCGATTTCGCGACACCGGGCCGACGCGAGGCCACCTGCTCGTGTTCCCGCGCGAGGCGGTGATCATCCGCCAGGCCGGGCGCGCCGCCGTGGTCGCCGATCCGGCGATCACGATGATCTACAACCGGGATCAGGAGTACACGCGAGAGGCGCTGACGCCGGCGGGCGATCGCTGCGAGTGGTCGGCTTCGACGCCGCGGCGATCGTCGAGGCGCGCCGGGCCCACTGTCGGTGGGACAACCTCGAGCAGCCCTTCGGCGATCTCACGTGTGTTCCGTCGGATGCGAGGTCGTACCTGCTCGCACGTCGAGCCTTCCTTCACGCTTGCTCGACCACCGTCGACCGCGACGCTGCTCGACCGCGCCATGCGCGACGCGCACGCGGCGCCAGCGCTCGTGCCCACCGCCGCACATCGCGATCTCGCCCGCGCGGCGCGCAGCCGGCAGACCTGGGTCGACGATCAAGGCAGCTACATCGCGCTGACCGGTGGCCTCGAGCACGGCGTGATGACGGATGACGATCGACTACGTGCGCGCTAGGCCGCGATGAAGCGAGCGACCGCGGTCCACAGCTGCTCGAACTCGGCGCGGTCGAACTTGCTGCCGGTGTTGAGCCAGTCGGTGTGCGGCGGCTGGTGATCGGGACCGTGGAAGTGGCCGATCACGTCGAGGTGATCGCCGCGCGCTTCGTACAGCACGTGACCGCGGCGCTGCGAGGCGGTCGGCACGATGCCGTCGCCGTCGCCGACCTGATGGTGGAGCCAGGTGTAGAGCGCGTAGGTCGCCTGCTTCCACGGCCGCGGTCCGAGCGCGAGCCGGGTCTTGAGGCGCGGGGGCACCGCGGACGCGACGACCGACGCGTAGCGCACGCCGGGACGATCGGCAGTCGCGGCATCGAACACGTCCATCGCCGCCGGCGTCAGCTGCGGGATCAGCGCCTGGTCGCCGGAGACGTCGCGCACGAAGCTGCCGATCTGATCGCGCTGATCGTCGGGCAGGGTACCGAGCAGCTCGTTCTCGAGGTGATCGAGCAGCGCCGCCGGCTCGTTCCCGCGATCGACGGCGAGGCGCAGCAGTGAACCGGTGACGCGCGCCATCAGCGCGACGGGGATCCGGCCGCGCCGCAGCAGCGTGATCGTGGCGAGCGACAGCAGGCGCAACGCGTGGTGGCCCATCCGGCTCGAGAAGAACGCGGCGAGCGGCGTGCCGCGGTGGGGAGTGGCGACGGTGACCACCGATCGCACGCGCGACGCCAGCGCCTCGATCGGCAGCTCGGTATCGAGCGTGACGCCGGGCGCGGTGAGCAGGCGCGCATCGAGCCCGCCCGTCGAGTGGCCGATCAGGTGGATCGGCGCGTCGGGCGGTGACATCTCCGCGATGATCTTTGCCAGCTCGAGGGCGCGCACCCGCAGCGAGGCCGTGGGCTTGAGACGCACACGGTGGATCTCGACGTTCATCCGCTGCTTCGCGCACGCATCCTCGAGGAACTCGCGGACGTGGGTGAAGTAGACGAGCCGGCCGAAGTTGACGAAGCCGAAGAAGCCCGGAATCAAGAAGACGTGATGGGTCGCCACTCGGCCGTAGTATCGCCCGTCCTCACGGTGGCCATACTTCCACTCTGCAGAGGATCGGCGGACGATAGGCGGATGCTTCGTATGCTGGTGACCTGTGCGGCACTCGGCGCGTGCGGTGGCGGCGAGAGTCCTCGGCTCGGTGGCGATGGCGGCGTCGATGCCCCGGGCGACTTCGTGTTCACGGCGAGCGGAACGCGCGGCGGTACGCCGTTCGCGATCTCGGGGCCGTGCTTCTCGCGGCTCGAGAACAACGGCGGCACGGTCGAGACGTTCGACAGCGATCTCCAGCTCGGCTTCATGGTGATCTGGGAGCGCGGTGCCGTCGCGATGACGTACCCGAACGACAACTTCAACCCCGAGGTGCTGGTGATCCACATCTCGACGACAACGACATCAACGAGGGCAGCCAGCAGGGGACGATCACGTTCGACGAGCTCGGCGACGCGCTCGGGACCGAGGTCGCCGGTCGCTTCGACAACATCGTGCTGGATCTCGTGGAGGGTCGCATCGACGCTTCCGGAACGTTTCGCTGCCAGCTCTGACGCTGTGGCGTGAGCGCTCGGGGTTGACGGATGCCGCCACGAGCGGTTCCATCGCCAGATGGCACAGGGCGACATCGTTCGCAGCCTGGTCCCGGCGCGGATGGATCGACTGCCGTGGAGTGCGTTCCACTGGCGCGTCGTCATCGCGCTCGGCATCACCTGGGTGCTCGAGGGCGTCGAGATCGGGCTGGCGAGCGCGATCGGCGGCATCCTGTCGAACCCGGCGCATCGCGACGCCACGCTGCACATCGACACCCAGATGGTCGGCTACTCCGGCGCGGTCTACCTGATCGGCGAGATCGTCGGCGCGCTGTACTTCGGGCGGCAGGCGGATCGGCTCGGTCGCCGGCGCCTGTTCATCGTCACGCTCGCGCTGTATCTGATCGCCAACGGGCTGACCGCGTTCTCGTTCACCCCCGCGGTGTTCTTTGCCACCCGGTTCTTCGCCGGCATGGGCATCGGCGGCGAGTACGCGGCGATCCATAGCGCGATCGACGAGCTGACCCCGGCGCGCTATCGCGGGCGCGTCGACATCGCGATCGCGGGTACCTACTGGGGCGGCGCGATGATCGCGGCGGCGGCGCAGTTCGTGCTGCTCGACGTCGAGCTGGTGCCGGTCGACTGGGGCTGGCGGATCGCGCTCTTGCTCGGGCCGGCGATCGGCTTCGCGATCTGGCCGCTGCGCAAGTACATCCCCGAGAGCCCGCGCTGGCAGCTGACGCACGGCTACGAGAAGGAGGCCGAGGCCACGATCGACAAGATCGAGGCCGAGCTCGCGGCCAGGGGCGTGGTGCTCGAGGACGTCAACCCCGAGCACGCGATCGTGATCGAGAAGCGACCTCCGCTCGGCGTGCTCGCGGTGGGGCGCACGCTGATGCGCAAGTACGGCAAGCGCTTCGTCCTCGGCCTGACGCTGATGATCACGCAGTCGTTCCTCTACAACGCGATCTTCTTCACCTACGTGCTGATCCTCGAGCGGATCTACAACATCCCGTCGGGCACCACGGCCTACTACTTCTTTCCGTTCGCGGCCGGCAACCTGATCGGCCCGCTGCTGCTCGGCCGGTTCTTCGACACCATCGGCCGGCGCAAGATGATCGCGGTGACGTACTGCGCGTCGGCGGTGCTGCTCGCGGTCACCGGCTGGCTGTTCGATGCCGGCGCGTTGACCGCGACCACGCAGACCGCGCTGTGGTGTGCGGTGTTCTTCATCGCGTCGGCCGCGGCGTCGTCGGCGTACCTCACGGTCAGCGAGATCTTTCCACTCGAGATCCGCGCGCAGTCGATCTCGCTGATCTTCTCGATCGCGCAGGGCTTCGGCGCGGTCGGGGCGGCGCTGTTCGGCTCGATCGTGGCGACGGCGACCGAGGAGCGCGTGGTCAACGGCGTGCCGACGGTCGTGGTCGTCGATCAGACACCGCTCGCGCTCGGTTACATCGGCGCCGCGGTCATCATGTTCGCCGGTGGCCTGGTGGCGTGGTTCCTCGGCGTCAACGCCGAGCAGCGCTCGCTCGAGGACGTCGCCCCGCCGCTCAGCGCGGCCGCCCCGCCGCACGTGTCGCCGACCGAGGTCGCGACCGGACCGCACCCACCCACGTGATCACCAGCAGGTGTGGAACGACTGCTCGTCGGCGGCGGTGGTCTTGGCCGCGCCACCGCCGCACGCGCGATACACGGCCTCGGCCTCGGTGCCGAGCGCGATCGCGGTGGCGAACAGCGCGTCCTCGTCGAGCACGCCATCGAAGCGCGTGCGGTAGCGCTCGAACGCCTTCCACTGCGTGGTGTTGAGCGACATGTACTGGCGCCACCGCGGCATGCCGCGCGCCACCGCGATCGCCTCGAGTGCGGCCTGCTGGCACTCGGCGGGCTTGCCGTCACCGAGCCGCTGCGCCTCGGCGAGCCGGTAGCGGATCACGTTGAGGCCATGCGCCGCCGAGTTGCCGGTCGCCTCGCAGGCGATGCCGCCGCGGCCACCGCAGCCGTCGAGGGCCGTGCGCAGCGCGCGCGTGTAGTGCGAGACCGTCACGCAGCGCAGCGTCTCGCGCGTCGCCGAATGGAAGGCCGGCTTCCAGGTGCCGGTGACGCGCACGACATCGCCGCGCGCGAGCTCGGGCTCGAGGGCGGTGGTCACCGCGGCCTCGACGTCGGCTTGCCACGAGCCCTGCTTGCTGGCCTTCGGGAACCGACCGCGCAGCGCGCGCACCTCGACCGGGGCGACCTCGTCGGCGAGCATCACCGGCCCGGAGTCGCCGCGCGTGCACGCGAGGTGCTGGATCTCGACGGCGCCGGCGAGTCGCTTGCCCTTGCGCGGATCGTCGGCCTCCTTCGCGTAGCAGCTCGGTAGACAGCGCGGCCGCGCGGGTTGGCCCGGATCGCACGTCGCCGCGAGGGCGGTGGCCTGCTCGTCGAGCCGCTCGTTCTGCGCCGCCGTCAGCTCGGCGCGCCGCAGCCGCTCGCGCTCGACCTGGTCGTCGTCGGTCGTGGTGGTGGTCGTCGTCGCCGGTGGCGAGCTCGCGCAGCCGACGACGAGCAAGACCGCGACCCGCATGATCGAATCCTAACGAAATACCGGGTGCCTCGGGTACGTTGTCGGCGCGTGAGGCGTCGCGAGGTCCTGTTCGGCACCGCCGCCGCGCTCGCCGGGTGCGCGCTGCCTCGCCGTGGGCCGCCCGATCACTCGCTGAGCGCGCGGCTTCGCCGGCTCGTGGTGGCGAGCAACGACTTCTATCGCGGCGACCTCTACACCTGGACCACGGTGAAGGGGATCGAGCAGCTGCGCGCGACCCGAAAGCTGCTCACCGCGACGGCGACGACCGGCGGCTTCGTGTCGCCGTTCATCAGCGCGCTGGCTCGCCACCGGCGCAGCCGGATCGCGGGCGCCGCGCTCGCCGATACGTTGTTGACGCATCCCGCGCTGCTGCGCCGGCGCTACGCGTGGCCGTCGCCGTTCGCGACCGTGATGGGCATCGGCGATCGCACGTATGGCAACTCGCTGGTCCGGATCGAGCTGCGCCCCGAGGCGTGGCTCGCGCGGTTCGAGCCGACCGAGCCGTTCGAGCTCGTCGATGCCGGTGGCGCGATGATCCCGATCGAGTCAGCGCTCCGGGAGCCCGAGCGGATCGGCGCCGTCTACCACGTCCGGTTCGACGCGCCGGTGCCGTTTCGCGAGTACGTGGTGGTCAGCGAGGCGATGGTGGCCGCGTGGTCGATCGCGACGCCCCAGATCCGCGACAAGCTCGCCGCCGAGATCGCGCTGCTGCGCGACGTCCACGATGCGGCGTTTCCCCCGAGCGCGACCGAGCGCGCTGCCTCCGAGAACTGGGCGCGCACGCCGACGGAGCCCGCGCGGCTGTGGCAGGCGACGCTCGCGTTCGACAACGATCGCTATCGCGCGCGGCCGGCACAGCTCGACAAGATCATCGAGACGCTCGGTCACTACGACCCGGCCGGGCCGCCACTGGTGGTGGCGCGCCAGGCCGTGGCGTACTCGTCGCGCAGCGCGCTCCACTCCTCGTCGTCGGCGACGTAGACACCGGCCTGCCAGCTGAACACGTCGGCGGGGCGATCGAGGTTGTCGTAGAGCGGGATGACGTGGATGTGGAGGTGCATCGACGTCTGGAGGAGCTCGCCGGCGCTGCTGCCCGTCGACGTGATGTAGATGCGCAGCGGCGATCGGAGGCGCTCCAGCAGGCGCGCGGCGTGCAGCGCATCCGCGTTGACCCGCACCCACAGCGCCGGCGCGATGCCGCTGTAGGTCACGACGTGGTCGCGCGGCATGACGACCAGGTGGCCCCAGCGCCGGACGTAGCGCGGCAGGAACACCAGGATGTCGTCGTCCTCGAACACCGCGTGCGTCGCGCCGACCTGGCGATCGCGGATCGCGCACATCAGGCACGGCGGCGAGCTGCCCTCGGCGCGGATCCTCGCGAGCGCTTCATCGCGGCTGATCAGCGTCGGCATGGCGGCGGACCAACGTGTGGCACGGCGCAATTGTTCCGTTACGATGAGGGCATGTCGACCTGGCTGCACGCGCTTCTGCTGACGACCCTCGTCTCCGCGCCGGCCGCGGCTGCACCGGCGTGGTCGCCCGCGGTCGATGGCGTGCGGGCTCGCCTGATCGCGACTCCGACCACCGACGCGTCGAAGCGCCCGCAGCTCGAGATCTGGCTCGAGATCGAGAACGTCAGCGACGTCGACGGCGGCATCGATCTGCCGTGGGGCTACGTCGGCGACATGCTCCAGCTGACGGTCGAGGAGGCCGGCAAGGAGATCCCGCCGATGGGCATCGGTGGCAGCCACGCGAGCGGGCCGCCGTACATCGTCGCGCTGCCGGTCGGTGCCACGCTGCGCGTCCCGGTGAGCAAGAACGCGTACGAGTACCCGCAGCCGGGCAGGGTGATGTTCCGGCCGTTGACCTTCCAGGCGTGGGACATCGGCGCGAAGAAGCGCAAGCTGACGGTGCGCGGCACGCTCAAGCCGCACGCGCTCGACAAGGGCGTCAAGCCGAGGGCACGCGCGTGGAACAAGCCGCTCGATCTCCCGAAGCTCGAGCTGCCCTGAGCACGCGCAAGCTCACTCGCCCGCACCGTTTCTTCGTCACCACAGTGGCGATAGCGCCACGCTCGTGGCGGGCGTAAGCTGGCAACACGATGTCGCGAAATCCGGGCACGTTGCATGCTTCACGCACCGTCATGCGCCTCGTCCTCGCGTTGCTCCTCGTCTCGGCCGGCTGTGCCGCCAAGTCTGCAACGGGCGGCGGCGGCACCCGGACCGGCGTGATGCCGATGCTCTCGGAGCTGCCCGGCGATGCGACCAAGCGCGACGCCATCCTCGATTCGTCGAACCAGGTGGCCGGACCGGAGCACCGCAAGGG
>JAEYYY010000310.1 GCA_023430775.1 Pseudomonadota bacterium | reverse complement strand
CGTCCAGATCGTGCCCACCGGCGCGTTCGACGCCCAGGTGTTCAGGTTCTTCGACGCCGATACCAAGTGCATCTTCGAGGTGCGCGGTGGCCCGAGCAACCAGGACAACGACATGACGCGGAATTGCGCGAAGACCGCGCGCGACACGATCGGTCCCGACAAGCTCAAGTAGCTCGGTACAGCACGTCGGTGCGCAGCGCGTACTTGACGCCGGAGGTGACGCCGAGCGCCGCGTGCAGCACGCGGTGCTGGAACAGCAGCGCGGTCCCGCGCACCGGCCGGATCGTCCTCTTCAGCTCGGGGAACTCGGTCTCGCCGCCGGCGAAGTCGTCGTTGAGATAGAACACCAGCGTGATCCTGCTCGCCACGCCATCGGCGAGCTCGACCACGGTGTCCCAGTGGGCGCTGTGGTGCTCGCCCGGCTCGTAGCGATAGAGGCGGAGCCGCGGGTTGCCGCCGATCCGGCGCTCGGTCTTCCACTGCGCGGGCACGGCATCGCCGAGCAGGTCGACCAGCGCGTTGGCTTCCTCGGCGGAGTCCCACATCACGCGCTTGTTGTTGCGCACCGCGAGATCGACGGCGACTCCCTCGGCGGTGATCACCGGCGCCTGCTCGGCGATCGAGCGGTCGAAGCGCGCGATGTAGTCGGCGCAGCGCTCGGCGGAGAGCGCGTTCGGCACCGTCCACACGAGATCGCGCGCGAGATCGAGGTGGCCCGAGAACATCAGCTCTTCGAGATCGTGAAGCCGGTCAGGCAGCGGTACTGCTTACCCTTGTACTCGGTGGTCACGTACTCGACGGCGACCTGGTACTCCGAGCGAAACGCGGCGAACAGCAGCTGCACGCTGGTGTCGGAGAGATCGCGGCCTTTGCACTGCAGGCCACCCCAGCGGTAGTTCCAGGTCGCCTTGTCGGCATCGAGCCAGACCGCGCCGTGGAACAGCTTGTAGGCCTCGTCACCGGGCTCGAGCACCATCAAGCGATTGATGCCCGTCGGTGCCGTGGTCTCGGCCGTGGCGACGGCGGTCGATCCGAGAACAACGCCAACGAGGAGAGCGCGCATTGCGCTCGATGGTACCGCGTTTAGTTACGGCGGCGGCGGAACAGGAGGCCGAGCACGCCCAGGCCGAACAGCGCGGTGGGCGGCAGCTCGCCTTGGGAGCTGCAACCGCAGCCGGTATCGAGGTCGGAGGCCGGCCAGCAGATGCCGCTGCCCGGATCGCCGTTCTCGAGGCAGGTGAAGTTTTCGGGGCAGGAGTCGGCGATGCCCTGCACGCAGAGCTGGGTGCAGCGCTCCTCGCCGTCGCTGACCTTCGCGCACAGCTCGGTCTTGCAGAACTGCTTGTACGTGCACTCGTCGCCGGTCTCGCCGACGGGCGGATCCCAGAAGCACCGGCCTTCTTCGCAACGCTGACCCGCGGCGCAGGTGTCGGCCGTGGCGCAGGGCGCGCCCTTGGTCAACGTGATCTGCGGCGTCTCGGTGGTGAGCTCGATGTCGTCCTTCACCTTGACGACGACGTCGAGGACACCGTCGGGGAGCTCGGGCGGAATCGGCACCGCGTACGTGACGGTCGGCTGGCCGTTCTCGCCCCAACCCGCGCCACCGAGCTGGGCCCACTTGTAGCCATTGACCCAGAGCTCGAGGCGATGAACGCCGCGCTTGCTGCCGGCGCGCACCGAGATGACGTTGCCGGCGGCGATCGGGGAGCCATCGGCGGGACCGAGCAGCTCGACCTCGGGCGCCGGTGTGATCGGCGTGCCCGGACCGAGGATGGTGATCAGACGCGCGTGCGTGTTCTGCAGCCCGCCGCAGCCGCCGCACGACGTCGGCTCGTACTCGCCGCAGCGCGCGGGCTCGTTGCGGAAGAACCGCTGGCCGCCGCAGTTGGTGCGGTAGCTCATCGGATCGGTGCACGCGGAGCGGCCGTCGGTGAACTCGTAGGAGTGGCGGAGGCCGAACGAGTGCGCGGTCTCCTGCGCGATCACCCGGCACATCGAGTTGATCGAGTCGGGGCGGAACTCGTTCGCGAACGTGAACGAGATCGCGTAGGCGCGCGGCGAGCAGTCGTCGTTGTTGTAGGCGTAGCCGAGCAGGCCCGACAGGTGGAGCTCGGCCTGGGTACCGGCGGCGATGCCTTCGTTGTAGGGCACGCCGGGCGGCGGTTCCTCGTCGGTGACGATGATGTCGTACGGCGAGTAGACCTCCCTGAGGCAGGTCATCACCTTGTTCCACGACTCGTCGCCGTGGGCGAACTCCGAGAGGTTGAACTTGGTGCCGGCCGGATCGTCGGGAGCCTGCGTCGAATCGGTGCGCGCGTCGTCGGCGCCCTTGGTGATGATGCAACCGCCCTTGCAGCGGTTGATGAAGAGGTACTTGAGCCCGAGCACTTGACGCTCGGGCTGCGGTGCCACCTCGAACGCCGACGGAAACAACCCGTCGGGCAGGTCCTCGTGGAAGGTGGGCTCGGCGGCGGCGATCGACGGGCTAAGTAGAGTAGCGATCCACAGTGCGCGCGCTGCGATCACTTCCTTCTCCGCAGCACCACGAACCCGAACACGATGCCGCCGAGCACGAACGGCGCCCACGGCGTGCGCTGATCGGAGGTGCTGCAGCAACCACCATCATCCGTCGCCGG
>JAEYYY010000260.1 GCA_023430775.1 Pseudomonadota bacterium | reverse complement strand
GGCCTCGAGCGCACCAACCTCAAGGAGCTCGCCGCGAGGCCCGATCGCTTCGAGCACCACCTGATCGTCGTCGCGAAGCTCGGCTGCGCGCAGCTCGAGATCGCGACCGCCAGCGAGCCGCTGTACTTCGCGCACGTCAACATCTCCGACGAGTACGCGGTCGCGCTGCCGACCGGCGATCCACTGCTCGACGCGTTTCCGATGCGCACGTTCGTCAGCGATCCGGTCACCGGCGCCGACGTCGGTCGCTACAACCACAGGTCCGGCGACCTCGTGCTCCACCCGCACGGCTTCGCGCACTGGCCCGGCAAGCTGCGCCCGCCGTTCAAGGGCCTCGACATTCCGCCGGGGATGCGGCGCTGCGGCGTGTCGCTCGTGTACTGCGCGAGCGTGCCGACGCCATCGACCGCACCGGTCGTCGCGTTGCCGCCGGGCCGCAAGCCCGACGACGTCAAGGCGTACGTCGAGGGCGCCGGCGCGCCGACGCTGTCGCTCGCCGCGCTGCTGCACGGCAAGCCCGGCATCGTCGGCAAGATCGGCAACACCGAGCTCGCGCTCGTCGAGAGGCCGACCGCGATCGCGCCACCGCGCGGTGGCTGGGTAGTGATTCTCTCAAGCGCCGAGCACCACGCATCATGCGATCTGATCCGCGTGCCGCGCGGCGCCGTGCTCGCGGGCAACGGCATCGAGCGCGCGCTCGTGCTGGCCGGCGATGCCGAGCCCGAGGCGGTGCCAGCGTCGTGGACCGAGCTGCCGGCACCGCCGTTTCCACGCCTCGAGGATGGTGCGCCCGGCGCGCTGCCGTTCGAGCACGCCACGCTGCGCATCGACGAGTCGCCGGAGGATCCGGCCATGGTGATGGTCAGCATCACCGCGCTCGATGGCACGGCCGTGCCGGTGCCGCGCTACTGGCTCGCGCGCATGCTCTATCGCGTCGCGCTGCACGACTTTCGTCTCAACCACGTCGAGACCTATCAGGGGTTCTTCGTCGACGATTCCGGCACGGACATCGCGCTCGGCATCCACGGTGGCGATCGCCGGTGGTCCGTCGCGGTCACGCGCAGCGACGCGCGGGCGGTGTTCGAGCGTCTGTATCGCGCCGTCGCGCCGGCCGGCTACACCGAGCGGCTCGCGTAGATCTCGCCTCGGGATGCCTGGCGGTCACGGTTCGTGATACGCCCGCTGCGGGTGCTGGCAAGTCCGTCGAACAAAGACCTCGCGCAGATCCTGACGATGGTCCGGTGGCTGCTGATCGCGGTGTTCTTCGTGCTCGGCTGGGTGGTGCTCGGCTATCTCGCCGGCGTCCTCGGGCCGATCCTCGCCGCGCTCGGCATCGCCTATCTGCTCAACCCGTGGCTCGAGCGGCTGGTGGCGCGGGGCATGGGGCGCGCGGCGGGCGCGGGCATCCTGCTCGGGCTCGCGCTCGGCTCGTTCGTCGTGCTGATCAGCATCGCGACGCCCGCGATCGCGAACCAGTTCGGCGACTTCATCAGCCGGCTCGACGAGACGCTCGGCAGCCTCGACCGCTGGCTCCGCGACACGCTCGGCTTCGAGATCCCGCAGCAGTGGCGCGATTACGTCGCCGGCAAGGACGTCAAGGGGGCGCTCGCCGCGAGCTCGCCGATGCAGCGGCTCTCCGAGATCGCGTTCTCCGGCATCGCCGGCGTGATCGGCGTGCTCGCCGAGGTGCTGCTGGTGCCGGTGTTCGCGTTCTACTTCCTCGTCGACTGGCCGAATCTGCTCAAGCGCGGTGAGCACATCATCCCGCCGCGCCGGCGCAGCGAGGTCCGCGATCTGGTGAAGGAGATCGATCGCGTGATCGCGAACTGGGTCCGCGGTCAGGCCATCGTCACCACGATCCTGATGATCCTCTACGCGATCGCGTTCACGATCGTCGGCATGCCGCTGTCGGTGCCGATCGGCTTCGTCGTCGGCGCGCTGACGATCATCCCGTTCATCGGCACGTTCGTCGGCGCCGCGCTCGCGATCCTGGTCGTCATCACCGGCGGCGGCAACGTCTCGATCCTCGGCGGGATCGCGATCGTGTTCGTGGTGTTGCACCTGCTCGAGGCCGCGGTGTTGACGCCGAAGATCGTCGGCCACCGCGTCGGGCTGTCGGAGTCCGGCGCGCTGCTCGCGGTGGTCGCGGGTGGCAAGCTGCTCGGCTTCGTCGGCGTGGTGCTCGCGGTGCCGATCGCGGCGACGTTCGCGGTGCTCGCGCGCTACTTCTTCAAGTACTACGAGCGCACCGACTTCTTCGGCCGCGAGTCCGATGCCGACGTGGTGATCACGCCGGCGATGGCGCTGATCCTGCCGGGCCGGGCCTGGGCACCGATGGTGTGGGAGCAGGGCGAGGCCGAGCTCGAGACCCACGGCGAGATCGGGCTCGCCGGCGATCCGCTGGCGGAGCCGCCGAAGGACGCGGACAAGTGACGCGCGAGGATCTACGCGTCGAGGACCGCGGCGCGGTGCGCTGGCTGACGCTCGACTGGGCGGAGTCGAAGAACGGGCTGACCGAAGACACCGTTCGCGCGATCACCGCCGCGCTCGCGCTGCCCGATGCGATCCGTGCCGTCGTCATCACCGGCGCGAACAGCGCGTTCTGCTCGGGCCTCGATCTCAAGGAAGCGATGCGGCGCGGCCTCCAGGTCGGTCCCGCGCTCGAGACCGGACTGCGCGAGGGCTTTCACGGCGCGATCAAGGCGATCGCTCGCTGCGATCGGCCGACCATCGCCGCGGTCGACGGCGCGGCCGCCGGCTTCGGCTGCGATCTCGCGCTCGCGTGCGACCTGCGGATCGTGTCGGACCGCGCGTTCTTCGGCGAGATCTTCGTCAGGCGCGGCCTGATGCCGGACGGCGGCGGCACCTGGCTGCTGCCGCGGATCGTCGGCACCGGCCGCGCGCTCGAGATGCTGTTGCTCGGCGATCGGGTGACCGCCGAGGACGCGTACCGGATCGGGCTCGCGAACAAGATCGTCGCGCATGCCGAGCTGGCCGCCGAGGTCGGCGCGATCGCGGCGCGCCTCGCGGCCGGACCGCCGATGGTGTACCGGCTGGTCAAGGAGTCGGTCTACGCGGGGCTGTCGGGCGACCTCGATGCCGCGCTCGACCGCGAGGCCACCGGTCAGCTGAAGCTGCTCGCCAGCGACGATTTTCGCGAGGGCGTCACGGCGTTCCTGGAGAAGCGGGATCCGCGCTTCCAGGGCCGCTAGCGTCTGGCCCGGCGTCGCTGGCGTCGGCCTCGACCCCGGCGTCGGGCGTGTTCTCGGGCTTCAAGTAGAGTTTCGACATGCAGGTGGTCATCTCGTTCGCGAGCGCGCGAGCGCGATGACTCGGGTCACCCACGATCGCGGGCATCTTCTTGAGCGCGTCCTCGCCGCACCTGGCATCCCGGCACGCACACACCTCGTCGCGGATCGCCTTGATCTGCTCGAGCTGCGGATCGCGGCACGCGGCGATCGTACAGACCGCGATCGCGATCACGCGGACTCGAAGCATCGCGGTGAGCATACGATGTGCGATCGGCCACGCTCATGCATTCGCCGTCGAAATGGAGGACAATCGTCGTCATGCGCGCGACTGTCCTGACCATTGCAGCGCTGGCGGCTGCTGCTCCTTCGCCCGCTCGTGCCGATGTCGCCGTCCTGATGGGCAACGTCCACGGCGGCGGCATGTTCGGCAAGGGCACCGGCGGCGATCAGAAGGACGAGGCGTTCTTCGCCAATGCCCCGAACGGCGCCTACGGCCTGTCGGTCAGCGGACGGTTCCTGTTCTTCGCCGCCGAGATCACGCACCGCCAGTACTCGTTCGTCGGCGGCGAGGACGAGAACAGCCTGCGCACGTGGACGCAGTTCTCGGCCGGCGTCGACTTCGAGGTCGGCCTCGGCTCGACGCAGGAGAAGAAGGAGCGCAAGGGCACCTTCCTCCAGCTGTCGGCGATGGCCGGCTTCGGCCTCGGCACCGGCCAGCAGGTCGATCCACCGCTCGACAACGGCGAGATCACCGACAAGGGCTTCATGCTCGGCGGCAAGCTCGCGCTCGGCACGCACCTGTCGAAGAACTTCGATCTCGGGTTGATGGTACCCGCGCAGTACGGCTACTTCTTCAAGAACGGCGTCGCCGTCAACGACGTGTCGAACCACTACCAGGGCATTCACGTCGAGGCGCTGGTGTTCCTGCGCCTGTACCTCAAGCTGATCTAGCGAGACCCGATCTTCTCGCGCAGCCGATCGATCGCCGGCCGCAGCGACTCGAGGAACTCGTCGGGCCCGACCTTCTCCTTGAAGCGGCCGAGCTCGATGCCGTCGGTGGTCACGAAGACCACCGTCGGTAGCTCCTTGGCATCGTAGTTCTCGCGCAGCTTGATGTTCTTCTCGTCGAACGAATCGCTGACGTCGAGCTTGAGCGGCACGAAGTGCGTCGTGATCTCGCCGTAGACCTCGTCGTCGCCGAACGTCAGCTCGAACTCGTAGCAGGGCTCGCACCAGGTGGCAGCGAAGTCGACCATCACGCCCTTCTTCGACGCCTTCGCCATCTCGAACGCCGTCTTCTCGTCGGTCACCCACGGCAGCTTCTGCTTGGGCGTCAGCTTCCACATGTACGCGCCGAACAGGCCACCGACGAGCAGCAACAGGCCGAGGCCCTTGCGAACCTTCTCGAACGGCGTGCCGCCGAACGTCAGGTGGATCGCGCCGATCACGATGCCGAGCGCCGCGACGCCGAACATCAGGCCGAGGAACCACATCTCCGGCGACGCCACCGTGCGCATCCACGGCAGCAGCGGGCGCAGGAAGTAGATCGCCGCGAGCAGCATCAGCACGCCGCCGATCGACTTGACGGCATCCATCCAGGCGCCGCTCTTGGGCAGCGACATCGCGAACGCCGCGAGCGCGAAGAACAGCACGCCCATGCCGAGCGCGTAGACGAACAGCAGCGTGCCGCCGCCGAACGCCGACGTCTTCGCGGTGAACGCGAGCAGACCACCGAGGAACGGACCGGTGCACGGCGCGGCGATCAGGCCGCCGACCGAGCCCATCGCGAACGCGCCGCCATACCCCTTGCCACCGATCTGGTTGAGCCGCGCCTGCAGCCCCGACGGCAGGTTGATCTCGAACGCGCCGAACATCGACGCCGCGAACGCCACGAACAGGATGACCAGCGGGATGACGACCGCCGGGTGACTGAGCTGGCTGCCGAAGCCGGTGGCGCCGAAGATCGTCGCGAACACGACGCCGAGCACGGCGTAGGTGACGCCCATGCCGAGCACGTACGCGGTGGCGAGCGCGATCGCGCGGCGCTTGGAGACATCCTTGCCGCGGGCACCGAAGATCGCGAGGGTGATCGGGATCATCGGGTAGACGCACGGGGTCAGCGAAGTCAGAAACCCGGCGCCGAACGCACCTAGGTACATCCACACCCAGCCCTTCTGCTCCGCCGCGGCGAAGTCGCCGCCACCGGCCGCGAAGGCGAGGGTGGGCACGAGGAGCAGCACCGCGGTGACGAACAGACCTGACTTCCGCGGGCTCATGAGTTGGCACTATAGACCGGTCTGGGGCTCCGGGGCATTCCGCCCGTTCTTACGTCGCTGGAGGAGCCTGGTTGCCGGTTTCCCTCGGCGTGCCGGCGTTGTAGGGTGCGTCGCCGTGTCGTCTTCCAGGTCCGCTCCCAGGTCCGAAGCCTTCGTTCCGCCCCACGTTCGCAGCCTGGACGTCTATCAGCCCGGCAAGCCAATCGAGGAGCTCGAGCGCGAGCTCGGGATCTCGGGAGCGATCAAGGTGGCCTCGAACGAGAATCCGCTAGGACCCTCCCCGAAGGCCCTGGCCGCGCTGCCCGCCGCCTTGAACCAGTTGCATCTCTACCCGGATGCCGGCGGCTTCGTGCTGCGTCGCGCGCTCGCCGTTCACCACGGGGTCGAGCTCGAGCAGATCGGCCTCGGCCCGGGATCGAACGATCTCCTGTACCAGCTGGTGGTCGCGACCTGCGAGCCCGCCGACGAGGTGCTGTCGCACCAGTACGGCTTCTTGTCGTACCGGCTGGCCGCCCAGGTCCAGGGCCGGCCGTTCGTCGCCGCACCGACCACGCCCGAGCTCGCGTGCGATGTCGACGCGCTGATCGCTCGCATCACGCCGCGCACCAAGCTCGTGGTGCTCGGCTCGCCGAACAACCCGACCGGCTCGGTGGTGACGCGCGCCGGTGCCGAGAAGGTGCTCGCCGCGCTGCCGGAGCGCGCGCTGCTCGTGATCGACGAGGCGTACGCCGAGTACGCGGCCGCGTGGCCGGAGGTGGATCACGTCGATGGCCTGGCGCTGGTCGCCAAGGACCCGCGCGTGATCACGCTGCGCACGTTCTCGAAGATCTACGGTCTCGCCGGCCTGCGCATCGGCTTCGCGGTCACGTCGCCGCAGGTCGTCGAGGTGCTGTCGCGTGTCGGCCGCACGTTCCATGTCTCGAGCCTGGCGCTCGTCGGGGCCCAGGCCGCGCTCGGCGATCGCGATCACGTCGCCGCGAGTGCAGCGCTCGCGCGCTCGCAGATCGAGCGCTTCCAGCGCGAGATCAAGGGGCCCGGCGTGCGTGTCTATCCCTCGCTCGCGAACTTCGCGCTGATCGAGTGCGGTCGCCCGTCCGGCCCGATCTACGACACGCTGCTTCGCCGCGGCGTCATCGTTCGCCCGATGACCGCGTGGGGCCTGCCCACCTGCATCCGCGTCTCGATCGCCCGCGACAGCGAGCTACCGCGCGTGATCTCCACGATCAACGAGACCCTGTCTGCATGAAGCTAATGGCGAGCGCGGCGATCGCTGTCGCTCTCGCGAGCTGTGGCGGCGGTCGCGCCCGCGATCGCTCGCCGAGCAAGGTGTCGACCGCCGTTCCACGTGCCACCACCGCGGGCGATCGCATGCTCGCGCTGCTCCCCGACGGCGCGCAGCTCGTCGTCGAGGTCGATCTCGCCCGGCTGCGCGCGAACCCCGTCGTCGGGCCGCTGGTGGTCAAGGTGCTCGGCTCGGGCGGCATCCCGCAGCTCGCCGGCTTCGCCGATGCCGACGGCGTGGTGTTCGCGGCGTATGGCCTCGGCACCGCGGACGCGGCGACGGTGACGCTGTTCACCGCGAAGCAAGCGCTCCAGGGCGCGACGCCGATCGTCGACAACATCTACGGCCTCGGCGCCGCCGACTGGCTCGCGCAGGTCCAGTCGCGGGCGGCGATCGACAACACCACCGGCCTGCTCCCCGCCAAGGACCTGGTCGCCTTGCGCGAGCACGCGATGCCCGAGGGTGCGCCGGGCGCATCGATCCGGGTCTCCGCGCGGCTGTCGTTCGACGCCCGGATCGCGCTCGCGCGGATCACCGGCATCGAGAACGCCCCGGGCCAGCTGTCGCTGTGGGCGGACGTCGCCGATGACTTCGCGGTGATCATCGATGCCGACTCCACCGATCCCGGCGAGAAGGCGGCGAAGCACGCCGTCAAGCGGATGTCGGCCACCGTCCAGGGCGCGCTCGCGACGCTCGCGCAGGAACCGACGATCAAGGCGCTCGGTCTGCCATCGTCGCTGTCGGGTGCGAAGCTCGCGACGCGTGGCACCTGGGTGCGCACGATCATCGCGATCGGTCCTCGCCACCTCCAGCGCGTCGTCGAGCGCGCCAACCAGTTCTTCGATTCGCCGAAGGAAGGCTCATGAAGCTCGTCGTCCAGCCCGCCACGCGCCCACTGTCCGGCACGATCACGATCCCGGGCGACAAGTCGATCGGGCATCGCGCGCTGCTGTTCTCGCTGCTGTCTCGCACGCCCGTCACCGTGCGCGGCCTCGGCGACGGCGCGGATAACGGCCGCTCCGCGAAGGCGATCACGGCGCTCGGCGCGCGGATCGAGAAGCCGGCCAGCGGCGATCACGCCCTCGTGATCCACGGCGTCGGTCTCGACGGCATGACCGCCCCGGCGACCAGGATCGATTGCGGCAACTCGGGCACCACGATCCGCCTGCTGTGCGGGCTGCTCGCCGGCCAGCAGTTTCCGACCACGCTGTTCGGCGACGACTCCCTCAGCAAGCGGCCGATGCGGCGCGTGATCGAGCCGCTGATGAAGATGGGCGCGGTGATCACGGGACAGGGCTCCGGTGCCGACGTCACGCCGCCGCTGACCGTCGGCCCGGCGCGCGGCCGCCTCACGGCGATCGACTACACGCTGCCGATGGCCTCGGCGCAGGTCAAGACGGCGATCCTGCTCGCCGCGCTCTACGCCGACGGCATGACGATCGTCACCGAGCCGGGCCCGAGCCGCGATCACACCGAGCGGATGCTCGCGTATCTCGGGGCACCACTGCGCGTCGACGGCCGGCGCACCGTGATCGACACGCGCGGCTGGCACCGCAAGCTCGCCGGCAGCGACTTCTCGGTGCCGAGCGATCCGTCGTCGTCGGCGTTCCTCGTTGCCGCGGCACTGCTGGTCGGTGCCGGCGAGGTCCGGTTGCCGAACATCTGCGTCAACCCGACACGCACCGGCTTCCTCGACGTGATCCGGAACATGGGCGGCAGCGTCGCGCAGGAGAACCTCCGCACCGACGGGCCCGAGCCGATCGCCGACCTCGTCATCCGCGGCCCGGCGCCGTCCCTGCGCGGCACCGAGATCGCAGGCGACCTCGCGGTGCGCTCGATCGACGAGCTGCCGATCCTCGCGGTGATCGCCGCCCGCGCCGCGGGCACCACGATCGTGCGCGACGCCGAGGAGCTGAAGGTCAAGGAGAGCGATCGGATCGCGGCCACCTGCGGGCTGTTGACTGCGTTCGGCGTGTCCTGCGAGGCCAGGCCGGATGGCTTCGTCGTCCACGGTCGCCCGGAGGGCAAGCTGACCGCGGGGTCGATCCACGCCGACGGCGATCACCGGCTGGCGATGGCGGCCGCGATCGCCAGCCTGGTCGCCGACGGTCCCGGGACGATCGACGATGCCGATCAGGTGGCGACGTCGTTCCCCGGCTTCGTCAGCGCGCTGACCACGCTCGGCGCGGCGATCGAGACGATCCGCTAGCGCGTGCCGGCGTGCTGATCGCGATGAGCGGCGAGTGACATCACCTGCTCGTCATCGCGCTTGCCGCTCCAGTAGATCACCTCGCCGTACTTCATCAGATCCGACGGCGTGATCACGCGCTCGCGGCGACCGCTGCGCGCCTCCGTCTGCGACGCCCAGTAGACCAGCTCGCTGCAATAGAACGCATCCTCGTGGTCGAAGCCGAACATGCCGCTGATGTCGAACTTGCCGCCGAGCTTGGTGCGCGCGCGGGCGACCGCATCGGTCTGCTCCGCGGCGGTCATGTTCGACGGGCGCACGACGATCACGTAGTGGTTGCGACCGACCAGCTTCGACAGCGGGATCTCGCGGATGCCTTCGCTGACGGCCTCGATCACCGTGCCGGTCTTGGCGTCGTAGATCGAAGCGTGCGACAGCGACTCGCCCGGCGTCACCATCGAGATCGCGTCACCGACCAGCACGTAGGAGCGCGTCAGGATCCAGTCGCCATCGCGCGCGACGTCCTTGATCTCCTTCGACCACATCGCGGTCACCGCCGCGTCGACCTGCTTGTCCTCGGGGCGCTTCACCATCACCGAAGGGCGAGAACAGGCAATCGCGCAGGTAACGAACAGGAGGGCGAGCAGCCGGGTCATGGCCGGAGAAAATCCACGCGTCATGCCACGCCGCGTCGCCTGCAATTCCAGCTGGTTGCCCTGTCAGCGGTTGGGCTTCCATCAGGTCTGGTGATGGACGCCCGACTCCCGAACAGCACGGCAAACACCGGCTCGAACAATCCCCACCCGAGAAACGTCCGTTCGTGCGATGAACCGTCGCGTGTTGATGAGGTCCGTTCGATCCTCGTGCTTGTTGGTGATGGCGCTGGTGGGAACGGCGGCCGCCGCGCCGAAGCCCGACACCAGGCCCAAGAAAATCGATCCCAAACCACTGCCGCGGGTGCCACTGACCGCGGAGAACAAGGCGGGCGAGTTCATCGCGCAGGGACGGGTGATCTGGCGGATCGCCGCGTGCGGTAGCGATGAAGCGCCGCCGTCGCGGTTCGACAACAAGACGATCACGCGCCACTGCAAGGAGATGGCGGAGCTCTACGCGCGCCACAAGAAGCGATGGGCGGATCAGGCGAAGCAGTTCCTCGGCGAGCTGCGGCCCAAGGATGCGCCGAAGACGGTGGTGTATCCGTTCGGCGGTGGCGATCTATCGAGCGCGCTGGTCGCGTTCCCCGACGCCACCGAGATCACGACGATCTCGCTCGAGGCCGCGGGTGATGCGCGCCAGATCGACAACATCCGGATCGGCACGCTCGCCGGCGATCTCGGCGAGGTGTCGAGCTACATCCGTCACCTCTACGGCTCGGCGTACTCGGCGACGATGAACCTCCAGAAGGCCTCGCGCGACGCCACGTTCCCCGGCACGCTGATGATGATCTTCGCCGGCCTCGCGCTCCACGACATGGAGCCGGTGTCGATGCGTTACTTCGACGTGCTGCCCGACGGCACGATCGACTACCTGTCGGGAACCGAGCTCGAGGCGCGCGCCGCCGAGTACGCGGCCACCAAGCGCGACAAGCTGCGGCCGAAGAAGATCACGCACTACTGGTACGCGCACGACTCGGCGTTCGGCAACATCGAGATCCAGTACCGGCCTCGCGGTGAGCCCAAGGCGGCGACGCGCGTCTACCGCCACATCGTCCAGAACCTCGACGACGAGCACCTGCGCGCCGACCCGCGCGTCATCCATCACCTGAAGAAGAAGGGCAAGGTCTCGGTGATGACGAAGGCCGCGAGCTTCTTGCTCTGGTACGACGACTTCACCGATATCCGGAACTACCTCCTCGGCGCGATCGCGTGGATGGTCTCCGATGCATCGGGGATCCCGCCGGCACATGCCGGTCCGGCCGGCCTCGAGCAGATCACCTATGGCGAGTTCACCGGTCCGCTGTTCGTCATCGACTCGAAGAACGTGCGCAAGCAGTTCATCAAGCTGTGGAAGGACCAGCCGAAGCGACCGCTGACGTTCCGGTTCGGCTATCCCGACGTCAACAAGCGCCCGCACCTGATGGTGACGCGACCGAAGCCGTAGGCGCTAAGCTGTCGGCGTGACGCGCAGCGAGACCATCGAGACCCCGCACGGTCGCTGCGTGCTCGTCGCGTTCGCCGACGATGACGATGTCGCACGCGCGATCGAGCAGCTGCCGGCTGCCGAGCAAGCGCTGGCCCGCGCGAAGAGTGCGCACACGCGGCGCGACTTCGTGGCCGGCAGAACCGCGCTGCACCTCGCGCTCGATGACTTCGGCGTGGCGATCGCGTCGAGCCAGCGCGGCGCGCCGGCGATGCCGCCCGGGCTCACCGGCTCGGTCAGTCACAAGGCCGGCACCGCGATCGCGATCGTCGCGCCCGCCGAGGCCGGCTGGGTCGGCATCGATCTCGAGCACGCCGCCCCCTCGAAGCTGGACATCGCGAAGCGGATCCTCACCGCGGCCGAGCAAGCCGCGCTGCCCGCCGATCCGCGCGCGGTGACGCTGCGGTTCGCGATCAAGGAAGCGATCTACAAAGCGGTCGATCCGATCGTGCTGCGCTACGTCGGCTTCACCGAGGTCGAGCTCGACATCGGCGACGCGCATTGCACGGTGACCAGCCGGTTACCGGCGCGGATCGAGGCGAGCTGGCGCGAGCACGCCGGTCACTGGATCGCCACGGCCCGGGCGATCAGAGCTAGCGGCGCGGCCGGCTGACGTCGCGATCGAGCACGGTCTTGCGCTCGTCGCGCGCCGCCATGCGGATGGCGTCGTCGCACAGCTGGCGCACGTGATCGGAGAGCACCTCGGCGATCGCGTCGGAGCAGTTAAAGCCCGAGCGGTCCTTGATGTACTTCTTCATCTTCGAGACGACGATCAGGATGTCCTTGTCGGCGACATCGGACAGCTTGACGCCTTCGACCGCCGCGGCCGTCGAAGGCGAGGCGTCGCCGACGACGCGGCGGATGACGGGTGGTGCGGAGGGCGCCGCGG
>JAEYYY010000257.1 GCA_023430775.1 Pseudomonadota bacterium | reverse complement strand
GCGCAGGCTCGCACCGCCGGATCGGTGGCGGGGGTGGCCGCGTTCTCGTCGGCACCGCCGGACATCTTGCTCGAGAGCGAGGTCGTGATCCTCGCGGTGCGCGATCAGGTGATCGGCGAGGTCGCGCAGATGCTCGTCGGCACCGGCCTCGTCAACAAGCGCCACGTCATGCTGCACTGCGCGGGTGCCGCGGCCGCGCGCGACGCGCTCGGTAGCGTGGCGGACAAGGTCGCGGGCATCGGCACCCTGCATCCGCTGTCGGCGATCGCCGATGGTCGCGACAGCATGCGCGCCCTCAAGGGCACGGTGTTCGGCATCGAGGGCGACGATGCCGGCCGCATCATGGCCACGCGCCTGGTCACCGCGATCGGTGGCGTCGTGTTGCCGCTCGACGGCAGCCAGATGGCCGCGTATCACGCCGCTGCCGCGCTCGCCTCGAACTACGTCGTCGCCACGATCGACGCGGCCGCTGCGGTGCTGGCGGCCGCCGGTGTCGCGCCCGAGCAAGCGGCGCGCGCACTGGTGCCGCTCGCCGAGGGCGCGCTTCGCAACATCTCCGCCCACGGCACGACCGCCGGGTTGACGGGCCCGATTCGACGCGGCGACGCGCCCACCATTCAACGCCATCTCGAGGCGCTGCGTGGTCGCCCGGAGCTTGCCGAGATCTATCGCGCGCTTGCTCGTCGCGCCGTCGAGATCGCCGGACGCATCGACGGCCGCGACGCACCGGATCGTGCAGGTCTCGACGCGATCCGCGCACTGCTGACGTAGGCGGGCCTTCTCAAAAGGGGCTTTCGCGCCTACATCTCGCTCGGCTAGCATCGCCACGATGAGCGCTCGAAGCATTCTCGCGTCGCTGGTGATGTTGATGTTCGTGATCGGTGGGAGTGCCGCCGCCGACTCGCGCAAGATCGAGAAGGAGAAGGCGAACCCCGCGTTCGCCGGTCGCATCATGCTGAGCGACAAGTACTACCCGCGCTCGGCCAAGAGCCTGGCCGCGTTCAACGCGCAGGTCCGCAAGCAGTCGAAGGAGAACTTCTACGAGGACAAGGAGAAGAAGAACTGGAAGATCTACTTCGCCGCGTTCCTCAAGGCGCCGCTCAACGACGTCGAGTACCTGGTCAAGGTCTACGAGCTCCAGGGGCGCGGCCAGCAGCTGCTCGCCACGATCGAGCAGTTCACGGATTCGCGCGGCCAGTACTCGCTGCTGTCGAACATCGTGCTCGAGCGCAAGAGCGTCGGCGTCAACAAGCAGCTGCTGATGGTGGTCGAGGCCAAGGGCAAGGTGCTCGGCTCGGCGCGCTTCAAGATCCTCGGCGAGGGCGAGCGCTACAGCGGCAAGGTCGACTTCTCGGAAGAGGACGCCAGAGGCAAGGAAGAGGATTGATCTCGTAGCGGTCGAACCTGGTTCGACCTCAATCCTTCGCCACGACCTCGAACGGGATCGTGAACGAGCGCGCGGCCCCCTCCGGCGGATAGACCCGGAGCTGGTAGGCGCCCGGCTCCTTGTAATCGAACGCGAACGAGAACTGTTCGGGGTTCGATGACCGCGGGCGCGCGACACCGGCGGTGGCGCTGCCCTTCGGATCGTCGATGAACACGACGAGCTCGCGGGTGTCGACGAGCGCACCGAGCTTGTTGCGCAGCTCGATCCAGATCCGGCGCTGGCCGGCGACCATCGGCTCGGGGATCCACGCGCGCAGCCGGAGGCCGCCGTCCTCGACGAACACCTCGCGGCGCTTGGTCGGCGCGTCGCGACTGTCGTCGTCGCTTCCCGCCGCGACGTTGGGACCGGCGATCAAGCGCACGGCAAGCACGCCGGCGATCGACAGCGCGAACGCGAGCAGCGCGCCGATCGCCATCCACTTTGCACGCTGCGGTGGTGGGGCAATGCCCGAGAACGTGTCGACCGGCAAGCCCTCGAGCGCCGAGCGCGGGATCGGAATCGCCGGCCGGTCCTTCCTGGTCGCCGCGGTCTTGCGGCGGGCACGCGGCGCCTTCGGCGGCTCGGGGACGTCGTGATCGGCGAGCGCCTCGAGCGTGTCGTCGATCAGCTCGACCAGCGCATCGGCACTGGCGACGCGCTCGGCCGGCCGCTTCGCCATCAGCGCGAGCACGAGGCGGTCGACTCGCTCGGGGATGTCGGCGACCTTGTCGCTCGGACGCGGGGCAGGGCGGCCCAGGTGCGCGAGCAGCACCTCGAAGCCGGAGCCATCGTACGGCGTGTCACCGGTGAGCAGCTCGTGGAGCAAGCAGCCGAGCGCGTAGAGATCTGCGCGCGCGTCGACGACCTCGCCGTGCGCCTGCTCGGGAGACATATAGTGCGGCGTGCCGATCAGGTTGTTCGCGGTCAGCCGCGTGGTCTCGGCGTTGCCCGGCTTGCAGATCGCGATGCCGAAGTCGACGAGCGTGATGACGTCGTCGCCGTTGCGATCGCGCCGCCACATGATGTTGGTCGGCTTGAGATCGCGGTGCACCACGCCGGCGGCGTGGGTCTCCGACAGCGCGCTCGCGATCTGCCGCGTGATGGCGAGCGCGCGCGTGACCGGCAGCGGCCCGTTGCTGAGGATCGAATCGAGCGGCTTGCCCTCGACGTACTCCATCGCGAGGTACGGCCGGCCATCGGGCAGCGTGCCGACCGCGTAGATCGAGACCACGCCCGGGTGATGGATCGCCGCCGCGGCGCGAGCCTCGCGCGCGAACCGCTTCGCCATCACGGGGTCCGAGGCGATCTCGTAGGTCGGCACCTTGATCGCGACCACGCGATCGAGCCCGGCCTGGCGCGCGCGATACACGGTGCCGAACGAGCCGCCGCCGATCACGCCCTCGATCGCGTAGCCGTCGATCTTGGTGCCGACGAGGCTGCCGCGATCCAGGTCCTTGTCGGGCGTGCTCAGCGATTGGGTCGAGGCGACCGCGCGCGACGGCTTGCTGGTGGGCAGCAGGTCGGTCTCCGCAGCCTGCGCCTCGGCGGCAGCCATCAGCGTCCCGCCGCACGCGGGACAGAAGCGTCCCGTGCTCTCCGGCGTGGTCGTCGAGCAGGCCCGGCAGATCTGCACTGCACCGAGGGTAGCAGCCGGCTTGCTTGTGTGTGACGTTGCCATCGGTCGCCGATCGATGTGATGCGCGTGCTACCGACGAAATTCACCCTCGGATTGCTCCTCGCCTCCGGCACCGCCACGGCGGGCGGGCTGACGCTGCCGACCCACGGCGTGCGGTCCCTCGAGCGAGGAGGGGCGTTCATCGCCGGCGCCGACGACGCCGACGCGCTGTGGATCAATCCGGGCGGCCTCGGGCACCTCGCCGGCAACAAGAAGCAGGCGCTGCTGTTCGATGTCTCGCTGCTCTACCAGGCGGTCGAGTACACGCGCCTCGACGCCTCGGGCCTGCCGTTTCCGCAGGTGAAGAACCAGCAGCCGAGCTCGCTGCTACCGACGATCGCCGGCGCGCTCGGCATCGGCGATCGGCTCGTCATCGCGGGCGGCATCGCGTCGCCGACCCAGACGTTTCATCGCTATGCCGCGGAGGGCGTCCAGCGCTACGCGTCGGTCGGCCTCGATGGCTCGCGGTACGTGATCGTCACCGCGGGCGCCGGCTACAAGGTCAGCGATCGGCTGCGGGTCGGCGCGACGCTGTCGACGTTCGTCACCTCGACGAAGCTCGCGGTCGTCGCCTCGGGCTGTCCATCGACGATGACGTGCGCGCCGGAGGATCCGTCGTTCGACATGGGCCTCGCGCTCGAGCAGACCGACGCGATCTCGCCGACCGCTTCGCTGGGCGTCCAGCTCGACGCGCTCACCAACCTCACGCTCGGGCTGGCGATCGAGACGCCGCGCACGATCGCCTCGACCGGGAAGCTCGCGCTCGAGCTTCCCGGCGCGCTGCTGTTCGACGACGCGACCGTGACCGGCGACCGCGCGCAGCTCGAGCTGACGTATCCGGCGGCGATCCGCGCTGGCGTCGAGTGGCGACCATCATCGAGCCTGCGCGTCGAGGCCGCGTTCGCGGTGGAGCTGTGGTCGATGCACGACGAGGTCACGCTGACGCCCGACGGCGTCACCATCGACACCGTCGGCGCCGGCTCGTTCGCGCTCCAGCCGATGCGGATCCCGCGCGACTACCAGACCACCTTCGCGCCCGCGCTCGGCGTCGAGTGGCACGGCCCGAAGGTGATGATCGGTGCCGGCTACTCGTACGAGACCGCCGCGGCACCGGCGCGCACGGTCAGCGTGCTCGCGGTCGATGGCGCGAAGCACCTGATCGGGATCGGTGGCGGCTACGAGGATGCGGGCTGGCAGATCGGCGCAGCCGCGGGCTTCGTCGCGCTCGAAGGCGTCGACGTCCCGCTCGACAATGCCGGTGTCCCGCAGCTCGCGCCGCTCGGAAATCCAGACGTGACGAACGTCAATGCAGGTTCGTACCGCAGTCGTTACCTGATGGCAGGACTGCGGTTCGCCAGACGTTGGTAGTGCTCAGGCAACCGCGCGGAGCGTGGCAGCGACCTGCGGAGCCAGCGCGCTCTCGATCAACGAGAGAGCACGGTCCGTGCGGGTCGCGAGCGGCTCCGTGGGGAGACCGAGGCTGGCGTGCATCTCGGCCGCATCGAGCGAGCCGAGCAGCACCGACCAGGCGAGGTCGGCGATCTCGCGCGCGTTGACCTGGCGGTAGAGGCCGGCGTGGATGCCGTCGGCGACGCACGCGCCCATGTGGTCCTGGATGCGGCCGATGCCGGCCGACACCGCGGCGACGACCTCGTCCGACAGCTGCGGTCGGATCGCCGGCTGGGCGAGGAGGCGGAGGATCCGCGGACCCTCGGCGTCACGCTCGGCCCACTTGACCAGGATGTCCCAGGTGGCGCGCAGGCGCTGCGACACCTCGACGTCCTCGCGAACGCGACCCATCTCGACGTCGAACGCCATCAGGGTGTCCTCGACGAGCGAGGTGTAGAGGTCTTCCTTGCTGCGGAAGTAGAGGTAGATGGCACCGACCGACAGCTGGGCCGCGCGGGCGATCAGCTCGATCGAGGCTCCGGCGTAGCCCTTCTCGGCAAACACCGTCCGAGCAGCTTCCTGGATGCGACGGCGGCGAGCCTGCCGTTCCTGTGCCTTGCGTTCTTGAGCGTTCGTCATGGCGCCGCTTTAGTACCGTTAACGCGATGGGTCAAGCATCATTTCCTTGCCTGATAATGTCAGGGAGAGACGCGAAGTTACCAATGTAGGCCGCGTTGCAAACCCCTTCGAGAATCAAGCACTTCGAAAGCTGACTCAGGGTTCATGTCTAATCGCCTTCAGATCTCCGAACCCGCTTTTGAAGCCAAGACAGAAACCTGGAAACCGATGGGAGACAGTAGACGTCGATATGCCCATGCACGCCGCCAGAGCCAGAACCTCGCTCGCGATCGCCGGTGCTGCCGGCACCGTGATCGCCGCGCTCCTGTTGCACCCGCAGGCTCGGCCGCTGGCGCTCGACTCCGATCAATTCGGAGATGACGGCATGCGCGTCGAGGCGAAGCTGCCGACGGGACGGATCCTGGCCGGCGCGATGGAGCACGACCTCGCGGTGACGATCAGCGCGCCGCAGCGCGACCTCGGTCCGCGCGCGCCGCTGTCGCTCGTGGTCGTCATCGATCGCTCGGGCTCGATGGCCGGCGAGCCGCTCGCCGATGCCAAGCGCGCCGCCGGCAAGCTGGTCACCTCGCTCGATGCCGGCGATGCGTTCGCGATCGTCACCTACTCGTCGAGCGACGAGACGGTGCAGGCGATGACGCGCGCGACGCCCGATGCCAAGCGCCGCGCGCTCGCCGCGATCGAGCTGATCGTCGACGAGGGCGGCACCTGCATCTCGTGCGGCATCCAGCGCGGCACCCGCGAGCTCTCCGCGTCGCCGGTCGCCAACGGGCTCCGCCGGATGGTGCTGATCTCCGACGGCCAGGCGAACGAGGGCATCTACGATCGCGGCGAGCTCGCGGAGCTCGCGGCGGCCACCGCGCAGACCGGCACGTCGATCAGCTCGGTCGGCGTCGGCCTCGACTTCGACGAGGTCACCATGGTGAAGCTGGCGAACGTCGGCCGCGGCAACTACTACTTCGTCGAGGACACCACCGGGCTCGACAGCATGTTCGCCCGCGAGCTCGGCGGTCTCGCCGAGACGATCGGCGTCAATGCCAAGCTGGTGCTCACCGACAACGCCGACGCGCGCATCCTCGAGGCCTACGGCTACCCGATGGAGCGCGCCGGCGATCACGCGATCATCCCGATCGCCGATCTGCGCGCCGGCGAGTCGCGCAAGGTCGTGCTCCGCGTCCGCGTCTCGCCGAAGCAGACCGGCCCGCTCTCGCTCGCCAAGGTCGAGCTCGGCTGGCAGCGCCCGGGCGACGGCGCGATCCGCCACGCCGGCGTGACGGCGATCGCCGACGTCGTCGACGACGCCTCGCAGATCGCCGACAGCGTCGATCCCGGCACCGTGCAGGCCGTCGAGTCCGCGCGCTCCGCCGCGGCGCTCGAGGAAGCCAACGGCGTCTACGACAGCCACGGCGCCGATGCCGCGCGCCAGGTGCTCGAGCTTCGCAACGCCGCGATCGGCTCGAGCAAGTACCTCGACGCTGCCACCGCCGCTCGCCTGCGCCGCACCAACGACGAGGCGCTCGAGACGCTGCGCACCGGACCCGCCGCGAAGGCCAAGAAGGTCAACGCGGTCCACGCATACGAGCTCGCCCGCTAACGGGTACCAGCTCGCTCGCTACGGGCAGCTCGCTCGCTACGGGGACTGTCTCCACTTGGTGCACTTGCGTCTGCAAGTGCCAGAGATCGTGCGGGCTCCCAGGGACGGTGTTGACTTGTCGTCGGGCTCGCCGCTCCGTCCGCGGATCGCGACTCCTCGTCGTCGGTTGGATCGAATTTCAACACCGTCCCCGGCCAGACGAAGGGATCTCGATAGTTGGCGTCGCAAGTGTACCAAGTGGAGACAGTCCCCATAGGCTAGTCACTCCGTGACCGACGCTGGCCACTCGCTCCAGATGCAGAAGAGCGTGAATCGTGGCCTGGCGTGGATCGGGGCCGCCAGCTCGCTGGTCGGCGTGCTCGATGTCGTCGCGACGCTGCTGATCCTCAACTTCTGGATCGGCACCGAGGATTACGGCGTCGTCACCAAGTGCATCTGGATCTTTCCGATCCTCGATGTGGCGACCGATCTGACGACCGCCGTCGTCCAGCACGAGGAGTACGACGACCGCACGGCGAGCGCGGTGTTCTGGTTCAACGTCGCGCTCGCCACCGTGCTGTTCGGCG
This sequence comes from Pseudomonadota bacterium, assembly GCA_023430775.1. Lineage (GTDB taxonomy): Bacteria > Myxococcota_A > Polyangia > Haliangiales > Haliangiaceae > JABFXX01. The sequence continues at coordinate 5,992 of JAEYYY010000257.1, read as the reverse complement.
TGATCGCGATCGGCGCGCCGTTCCTCGCCACCGAGTTCTATGGCCACGCGGTGATCGGCTCGATGCTGATCGCGTACGGCACCAAGCTGATCTGGCAGAACGCGTACCTGATGCCGATGGCGCTGATGAAGCGCGAGCTGCGGTTCAAGGAGCTGTCGGTGATCCGCGTGATCGCGAACCTCGCCGAGTTCGGCGTCAAGGTCGGGTTCGCCGCGGCGGGGTGGGGCATCTGGTGCTTCGCGCTCGGCCCGATCGCGCGCGGCCTGGTCACCGCCGTCGGCGTCCAGATCTGTCACCCGTGGAAGCCGCAGATGATCCTCAGCTTCCGCGAGGCCAAGGCACACGTCGCGTTCGGCATGCGCACGTCGGGCAGCCAGCTGCTGTTTCACACGTACACCAACCTCGATTACCCGATCGTCGGTTACTACTTCGGCGACCACGCCCTCGGCCTGTATCGGCTCGCCTACGAGGTCGTGCTCGAGCCGGTGCGCATCATCTCGGCGGTCGTCGTCGACATCGCGTTCCCGGCGTTCGCGAAGCTGCGCCACAAGAAGGACCGACTGATCGAGCAGCTGGTGTCGTTCACCCGCGTCAACCTGGTGTCGGTGATGCTGTACTCGGCGGTGGTGTTCGTCACCGCCGACGAGCTACTCGCGGTGGTGTTCCCGTCGTACGTCGAGGCGGCGACCGCGGTGCGCGTGCTGTGCATCGTCGCCATCGTGCGATCGATCAGCTACGTGTTGCCGCCGCTGCTCGATGGCGTCGGTCAGCCGCACCGCACGTTCGTCTACTCGCTGGTGGCGTCGATCTTGTTGCCGCTGCTGTTCCTGGTCAGCGCGATCGTGCTCGGCGATCGGTTCGGCATGCTGGCGGTCGCGATCGCGTGGGCGATCGGCTATCCGCTCGCGTTCCTCGTCCTGCTGTGGATGATCGTGCAGTCGACCGGCTGGTCGATCGGCGCTTACCTGAAGTCGATCGCCGGCGTCGCGATCTGCATGATCGTCGGCGGCCTGATCGGCGAGGGCACGCACTGGGTGCTCGCCGATGCGCCGACGCTGGTCCGGCTCGGCGTGTCGTCGGCCGTGATCGTCGTCGTCATCGCGCTGCTGCTCGCCTACACGCAGGGCATCAGCATCCGCTCGATCATGAAGGGGATGAAAGAGCCACCACCGGCGAGCTGAGTCCCATGATCGGCTCGCGAGAAGCGCTCGGGCTCGCAAGCTCGCCTCAGGGAGCGAGATCTGCGAACGAGACCTGGAGGTCCCGGCTGACCAGCACGGTATGGCGCGGCGGGACATCCTCGAAGCCCTCCTTGGGATCGCCATCACCACCCGACACCAGCAGCACGCCGCGGAACGCATCGACGTTGCCGCCGCCCGACGATGCCGACGTCGGTAGCGGCTCGCCCTTGTCGTTGCTGACCGTCAGCCGGCGGAGCCGCAGCGGCTCGTCGAGGTGGGCGACCACCATCGAGCGGCCGTTGGTGAGCGCGACGTTGCCCATCACCAGCTGGCCGGGCGGCACATCGAGCTTGCCGAGCTCGGCGCTGACCAGCTTGAGCGTGGCCGCGAGCGCGCGGCGCGTGGCCGCGGTGGGAAGGTTGGGATCGTCGATGTTGCCTTCGTCGTGCAGCATCGAGAGGAAGACGTGGAAGATGACCTCGCTCGGCGTGCGGCCCTTGATGTTGCGCCGCAGATACTCGGGCACGTGCTCGAGCAACTTCGCGGTGGCATCCCCGGAATGGGCCACCGGGACGTTGCCGTTGGGGCCCTTGACCATCAGCTCGACGCCGCTCTGTGCGAACAACCACCGGCGATAGCGGAACGGCGGCGTGTTATCGGTGCCGCTGTACAATCCGCGCGCGTCGTGAACCGACTGTGCGATGGCGCAATCCGTGGCGATCTCGCTCAGTGGCCCCGCGAGGTCGACCTGCACGGTGCTCGCCTTCGGCGTGCGCACGAGTAACACGTCGCCGCCCTGGATGTAGCCCAGGCCCCACCGGCTGATCGGCGGTTGCGCGACCAGCGTGGCACGCACGGGTGCCAGCGCGGCAGCAAGCCGCTGGGGTTGATTGCACATGCACGCGAAGAGCTTCATCGAGGAAATGACTCCACCGTCGGTCGGAGCGTCACGGGCACGCCGAACGGCAGCCAAACGAGACCTCAAGGATCAAGGAACACGCCAAACCCGGCCACCTCACCCGGTCCGTACAACACGACGAGTATAGGCGCTCGGTCTGATCGCGCCAATTGTCGACTGGGTAGGGTGGAAAATGGCGAGCGGCGGGATCGGGCAATCAAGCGCTTGCGAGGACTTTGGTGACCTCGGCAAACACTTCGTCGCGCGTAGTCTCGTTGAACACCTCGTGCTTGAGGCCGACGAGGTCGTGATACTTCGCACCCGGAACCTTGGCGGCGACCGCCTTCGAGCGCGCGGGATCGGCGATCGGATCCGCCCCACCGACCAGCCAGGTGGTCGGGACCTTGATCCGCGAGGCGTTGGCGAACACGTAGTCCTGCGCTGCCGATGACTCGGTGAACCAGCGCGCGGTCGCGATATCGAAGCACAGCTTGTCGGCGAGGCGCTCGTCCTGCTTCTGCTTGTCGGACGTCAGCTGATCGACCTGCAGCGAATTCGGCTGCGCGAGCTTGGGCGCCACGACGCTGCCGATCCGCGCGAGCACCTTCTTGTAGCCGGGCACCGCGAGCTTGAGGCCGAGGTATGGCGAGCTCACGATCGCCGCCTTGCAATCGATCGGTCGCTCGTCGGTGAGCGCGCGCAGCGTGATCAGGCTGCCGTGCGAGTGGCCGAGCAGGACGAGCGGGGCATCCTTCGCCACCAGGGCGCGTGCGGCACGCACGATCTGCTGGAGGTCCTCGAGGTAGGCGTCGAACTTGTCGATGTAGCCGCGGACGCCGGGTGACTGACCATGGCCGCGGACGTCGTAGGACAGCGCAGCCCAGCCGGCCTCCACGATCACGTGGGCGAGCTCGCGGTAGCGGCCGCAGTGCTCGGCGTAGCCGTGGGTGATCACGACCACCCCCCTCGGGGTCCCGGAAGGCAGGAACTGCTCGGCGTAGAGGCCCCCGATGGTGGGGGTGGACGTCGGGGAGATCGGCCCTGGGTACTTGGACATCGCGGCCCGTTCTACACCGGGCCAGAAATTCGCGCCCATAGATCACGCCTGATAGTGGTGGTCGTATGAGCCCTCGCTACGCGACTGGTTTGCTGGTGATTCTGGCTGCTTGCGGTGTTCGCCATACCGAGAAGGACGTCGCCAAGAGCGCGACACGCCTCGACCTGGCGAAGGACTTCTTGCGCAAGCATCAGCTCGAAGCGGCCGAGACCGAGAGCAATCGCGCCCTCGCGCTCAACCCGGCCAACGACGAGGCCTACGTGATCCGCGGCCTCGTCTCGATGGTCCGTGCGATCGACACCATGCGGACGCTCGAGATCGAGTCGTGCCTGACCGGTGTCGATGCCGAGATCACCCAGCGAGATCTCGACGCTCACCTGAAAAAGGCAGATCTCGACTTCGAACGGGCCACCAAGCTCACTCCCGACTACGGTGAGGGGTGGGCCAATCGCGGGGTCGTCCACAACCTGCTCGAGGACTACTCCGGAGCGGCGACATTCTTCGAGAAGGCGCTCGAGAACCCGATGCGGCTCGATTCGCCGAGCCTCACCCGGGCCCATCTGGGGTGGTCGTTCTTCCACCAGTCCAAGCTGGTCGAAGCCGCGAAGGAGCTCCGTCAGGCGGTCCAGTTTCAACCCAACATGTGCGTTGCAACTTATCGTCTGGCGAGGGTTTACTTCGCGCGCGAGGAGTGGGAAAAAGCGGCGGAACTTTTCCAGACGGTGTCGGACGACCCGTCGTGCGGATCGCAGGAAGCAAGCCTCTACCTGATGAAGACGCGGATGCAGCAAGGGCTCGTCGATGACGCAAGGCGCGCACGTGATGCGTGTCTCAAGTTGTCCCCCCGTAGTTGCATCGCGTCGCAATGTCGCGCCGATGGCGGGGCATTGGGACCCGTGCAGAAAACCGCCGCGCGCGACTAGCGCGGCACTTTTGAAATGAACCGCGAAGCCGATCCTCGCCGAACGTCCTCCACTCCCCATATCGGGACCGCGGAGATGTCGCTGGCGATGTGGCTTCGCAACGGCCGCGCGCAGAAGAACTACTCGCTCGAGGACGTCGCGCGGATCACCAAGATCCAGCCGCGGATCCTCGAGCGCCTCGAAGGCGGTCGCCTCGATGGCCTGCCGGCCGAGGTGTTCGTGCGCGGATTCGTCCGCAGCTTCGCGCGCTGCGTGGGGCTCGACGAGGACGAGGCGCTGCGCCGCTACAGCGCGTGCGGCCGCGATGGCAAGGCGCCGCCAAACGTCGGACTGACCGGCGTGCGGGCGGTGATCGACGCGATGGGAGATCTCGCTCCCAACGCGCGCGCGAACACGCCGAAGATCCTGCGCGACGAGCCGGAGTCGCTGGCTGCCGGCAGCATGGAGATTCCCACCGTGGACTCCGGCGAGTCCGCCGAGGTGCCGGTCGAGATCACGTTCGCCGAGGCGAGCGAAGTGGTCTCGATGCCGGACGAGCCCGCGGTCGACAAGCTCGAGGTCGTGAGCGAGCCGGCCGAGCAGGTCGTGACCGAGCAGGCCGTGACCGAGCAGGCCGTGATCGAGCAGGCCGTGATCGCCGAAGCGGTCGATGCCGTCGTCGTCGCGCCACCCGCCGACATGGATCTGAGCGCCGGCATCGCGATCCCCGCCGCGACAACCGCGAAGAAGAAGCGCACGCGCAAAACCGCGCCGACCGATGGCGCAGCTCCCAGGCGCACGCGCCGCAGCAAGGTCGCCACCGGCACGCCGGCCGAGCCGACGCCGGTCGTCGCGACGGACGCCTCCGAGCAACCCGCGAAGCCGGCGCGCCGGCGCAAGCCGCGCGGCTCGGTGCAGCCGCCGATCATCGAGACGGTGATCGACTCCGAGACGATCACCGCCGAGCCGGTCGCCACGATCGCCGACGCGATCGATGACGCTCCGGCGCCGAGCGATCAGAGCTCGCTGACCATCGAGACCACGTCGAGCGATGGCGCGATCGCGATCGAGTCGCTCGCAGCTGCCGCCTCGGTGGATGTCGACGTCGCCGTCGAGGACTCCACGGTGTCGGCCGCCGCGGTCGAGTTCGCCACGTTCGTCGTCGACTCCGGCGCGACGTCGGCCGCCGACGAGCTGTTCGGCGAGAAGACCGGCGCTTCGATCGATTCGTCGCAGACCACCGAGGCCGGCGGCGAGATCGAAGGTCAGGTCGCGACCGCGGTCGCCGTCGATAGCCCGTCGTCGATCGAAGTGATCGAGATGCACGAGGAAGGTGCGACGAGCCGGTTCGAGCGCGTCGAGGAAGAGGCGCCGCTCCAGCTCGCCGAGCCGTGGACGCCGCGGATGCCGCCGTTCGCGATGCCGTCGGCGCCGTCGTGGCGTCGGTCGCCGGCCGCACCGGCCCTGGTCGCGGTGATCGACGATGCCGATCCCGAGGGTGCCGAGCGCGCGCTGGAGGATCGCCGGTCGCGCGAGACGCGGCGAACGTTCCTGCCGCCGATCCTGCTCGATCGCGATGGCGATCGGTCGACCCGCCAGGGTGGGCTGACGCTCGCCGTGATCATCCTGCTGATCGCGGCCACCCTGACGCTGTCGTACCTGATGCGCCGTCCGAGCGCGGCCGGCGACGGCGTCACGCAGCGCGATTCGATCACCGACACCCGCATCGGCTGATCGGCTCGTCGTCTTGCCGACACCGACCTCGGCTGATCGTCCGCCGGGCGTCCCCGGTGCTGATGCGCCGTCCGAGTGCGGCCGGCGTCGGCGTCACGCAGCGATTCGATCACCGACAGCCGCATCGGCTGATCGGCTCGTCGTCTTGACGACACCGCGTCGGCTGATCGTCCGCCGGGCGTCGCCGGGTGCTGATGCGCCGTCCGAGCGCGGCCGGCGT
>JAEYYY010000171.1 GCA_023430775.1 Pseudomonadota bacterium | reverse complement strand
TCCAGTTCTTCCTGTTCTCGTTCGCGTTCTCGCTGTTCTTCTCCGGCTTCGCGCTGTTCGCGAAGTACAACGACAACCTGCGCTGGGGCAGCAGCGAGGTCGGCTGGCTGTTCACGTACTCCGGCGTGCTCGGCATCATCTTGCAGGGCGGCTTGCTCGGCCGGCTGGTCAAGAAGTTCGGCGAGCTCAAGCTGACGGTCTCCGCGTTCCTCTGCGCGCTGATCTCGTATACCGTCGTCGCGCTCGCGCCCGACTGGAAGTGGATCTACGTCGGGGCCACGATCTCGACGTTCGGTCAGGGCGTGCTTCGCCCGGTGCTGACGAGCCGGATCACGCAGGCCGTCGGGCCGCACGAGCAAGGCGTCGCGATCGGCATCTCCGGCTCGCTGAGCTCCGTCGCGATGGCCGTCGCGCCACCCACCGGCGGCCTCATGCTCGATACCCATCACGTCGTCGCGTGGGGCTTGATCGCCGCGACGGTCAGCTTCCTCGGCTTGCTCGTCACCATCCTGGCAAAAGCCCCTGCACAGCCGCCGACCTCCGACGAGATTCCACGCGCCCGCGCCGTGTCGTGAACGCGGGTAGGTCTCGGTCTTGAATCTCTTCCCGGTGTCCGTCTCCTACTGACCGGAATCACACGGCGAGCCTCTGATCGAGCGCGATCGCAGCGTGGCGGGTGCGCTCGTCGTGCGCCAGTGCATCATGTCTGCTGGTCAAACCGTGGTCTGACCGTCGGTCAACCCAAGTACGCGACTTGCTTCTGCATCGACACGTCTTGCACCAGCTCGGCAGTTTGCTCATGCGCTTGAACATGCGGACGCGCCACTGGCACGCCGCTGTCGACGAGCCCTGGCTGGATCTGCTGCGTCCGGGCGTGACGCGCGCCGACTATCTCGCACTCCTCGTTCGCACCGACGGCTTCGTCGCTCCCTTCGAGGCCGCCTGCAAGTACACGCCGGGGCTCGAGCGCGTCCTCGATTTCCGCAGGCTGACGCGCGCCGGCTTGATCGCGCAGGATCTGCTCTCGCTCGGCCTCACCCCGTCACAGCTCTCGACCATCCCGCACTGCCAGCGCATCACCACGTTCGCGAGCATTCCGGAGGCGCTGGGCTGGCTGTACGTGATCGAGCGCTCGATGCTGCTGCAGGACGGCATCCTCGAGAACCTGCGGTCGCGTCTCGATATCGAGCACGCCTCCGCGTATCTCGCCGCCAACCACGGTCACGTCAGCATCCAGTGGAACGCGTTCGGCCGCACGCTCGATCGCATCGCCCACGATCCCGAGATCGCCGACGACGTCATGGCCGCCGCGAACCATGGCTTCGCGTGCATCCAGGAGTGGTTCAACGGCATGTACTCGCGCCGGATGGCGGCCGCTACTTGAGCAGCTGATCCAGCATCTGCTTCAGCGTCACGTTGACCTCGGCCTGCGAGGCGGCGCGCAGCCGGCCGATCTCGAACACCTGATCGACGGCGGGATCGTGGCTGAGGCCCTTCTTGTCGAGCTTCATGCGGACCTTGAGGTTGGCGCCGAGATACTCGATCTCGAGCTTGACGCTGTTGACGCCCCACTCCTTCGCCATGTGCGCCGGCGGCATGAACTTGCCCTCGAACCGCTGGCCGGCAGGCTCGGAGTCGATGTCCTCGACGCGGTAGTCCAGCGAGCCCATCGCATCGCGCAGCCGCTCGATGTCGGGGTTGCGCATCGTGATCGGGATCATCGCGTCGATGTCGCTCGCCCAGTTGATGTCGACCATGCCGCGGATCTCCCACGTCACTTCCTTGCTGCTCATCGCGCAGCCCGGCGCGACGCGCAGCGAGAACGGCAGCGGCAGCACGTCGTTGTGCTGCGCCTTCCACGGACCCTGGCGAACCAGCACGCGATCCCACACGTGCTCCTTCTCCCAGCTGCCGATCGCTGCCTTGCGGCGATGGATCTCGACCAGCTCGACGGTGATCGACGCCACGGTCTCGTTGTCGAGCGCGGTGAACTCGACGTAGCCCTCGATGTTGTGACCGGAGAAGTGCGTGTCTTGGTTCAGCGCGAGGAGCAGCACGCCGTTGTCGTTGCTCCCTTGCTTGCGGTACGCCATCTCCGCCGGCAGCGGCGTCGACGTCGAGCCCGACGCGCTGATCGAGGCCGATGCACCCGCGGCCGGAGCGGTGGCTTGCTGGCGATGCGCGGCGATCGCGGCGACCAGCTCGGCCGGCATCTGCTGCGGCGCCGCGACGGCCTGACCACCCGAGAGTGCGAACTGCAACGGCACGTGCCCGAGGTAGACCTGCATGCCGTGCTGGAGCGCGACCGCCTCGTGGCCCATGCGCTGACCGTTGACCCACGAGCCGTTCGCGGACCCGAGGTCACGCACGTAGGCCTGACCATCCTGGAGCCAGATCTCGGCGTGACGCCGCGACAGCGTCGGATCGGCGTGCGCGAGCTTGCAGGCACTCGGATCGCGCCCCGCGAAGATCCGCGATCCCTGCCCTTCGAGCGTGAGCTGTGCAGTCCCGAGCTGCAGCTGAACGGTCATACCTTCGACGGTAACATCACGGCCGGCAGCCCGGGATCATCTGCAGAGCATCCCCGAACATGCCGCAGGCGGCGTGGATCGGATCGGGGTTCGCGGACAGCAGGCCGAGCGCCACGATCAGCGGCACCACGATCGCGGCCAGGGCCTCGCCGGCGATCAGACCGGAGGCGAGCGGCATCGCCAGCTTGTCGGCCTGCTGGCGGTTGGCGCGGCTCCACAGCGAGACGAAGAGCCCGCCGAGCACCATGGTCAGCACGACGCTGCCGGGCACCATCATGCCGATGCCGAGGCCGGTCGCCGACGGCACCCACTTGCGCCACTTGATCTCGAGCAGGGTGATCATGATGCCGACCAGCGCACCGATGATGAGGAAGGTGGGCGCACCGGGCGGCAGCTTGCTGAAGCCCTCGTTGAGCACCTCGGCGAAGCCGGCGATCCGGACCGAGCCGGGTGCCGACAGACCGTGATCGCCACCGACGCCGTAGAGGTCGCGGAACGCCGGGTAGCTCAGCGACACCGCGATCGCGCCGATCGGCGCCGCGAGCAGCTGCGAGTAGGTGAGGAAGCGCGGCGTCGAGCCGATGATGTGGCCGGCCTTGTAGTCCTGCATGATCGCCTCGGACTGGGTGGCGATCGTGCCGGTGGTACCGCTGGCGGCGAGGTTGGCGGTGATGTTCTTCGGGACGAGGCCCGCGAAGATCACCTGCATCATGTTCGTCAGCTGGCTGATCGGACCCCAGTTGGTCTCGCCGAGCACGCGCAGACCGACGAGCATCAGCGGGATCGACAGCACCGTCGCGATCACGGTGGTCCAGATCGGCACGTCGAAGAACGCCTGCTGGATCGCGAGCAGCGCGACCGTCATCGCGACCACGCCGATGCCGACCCACTTGAGCGGGAACTCGGCGACGTCGATCGACTTCGACGACAGCGTCGAGAACGTGCGCGCCAGCGACTTCCACTTGAGCAGCAGCGCGGACAGACCGGCGGCGACCAGCATGCCGGTGCCGGGCCACATCATCCACAACAGGATGCTGCCGCGACCGGGCGACGCCTCCGGTGCCATGCCGCACTCGTGCGCGACCATCGGCGCCTTGATGATGCCGGCGTCGAGCAGCAGGTGCGGCCCTAACACCCACGCGATCACCGCGCCGACGGCCATCGAGATGTTGATGCGATTGCCGACGATCATGCCGGAGCCGATCGCGAGCAAGCTGACCGCGAAGCCCGCACCCGCCGTCGCCCAGGTCAGGCCGAGCATCGTCGGCAGCACGGTCTCGGGGAGGATCGACTCGTAGACGAGGTTGCAATCGCCGTCGAGGACCTCCTTGCCGAAGATCTCGCCGGACCACTTGGTGGTGAGGAACCAGAACACCGCGGAGCCGAGCGCGGCGAGGAACAGCGCGCGCGCCGCCTGCTTCGCTTCCGGACCGCGCGCGTCGAGCACGACGATCGTCTCGGCGGCGGCGACACCATCGGCGTACGTCAGCTTCTCGTCGACGATGTAGTGGCGGCGCAGCGGCACCGCGAGCAGCAGGCCGAGCACGCTCGCGCAGGTCAGCCAGATGAACGACACCGGGGTCGACGGCGAGAAGTAGTAGTCGGTGAGCCAGCCGAAGAGCTTCGGGTCGAGCCCGACCAGGTTCTTGCCGGTCAGCCAGAAGAACCACTCCTTCGTGGTGTCCGAGAACCCGCTGTCGTTCAGCCACGCCACGACGTTCGGATCGAGCGCCTGCGGGATCGGATAATCGAGCTTGGTGTTCTGCGAGACCAGATCGAACGCGGCGAGGATGATGCACATGAACGCGGTCTGCGCCGCTGACGTGCCCGCCGTCTGGACGATGTTGTTCTCCCAGCGGTTGAAGTTCTTGAACAGAATTCCAAGAAACAGGTAACCGAAGAACGCGGCGACGACCGAGACGTTGGGGCCAAAGCCCAGCTTGAGGACGACGTACGGATACGACGCGCCCATGATCATCGCCACCACGATGCCCGCGATCAGCGCGCGCACCGTGAGCTCGTGAGTGCCCGGCGGCTTGACTTGCGGTTCGGGCTCGATCGGATTGTCGGCGTCGCTCACGCGCGCACCGTATCATCAGCGAAGCGGTAGCTTGGCCCTGGCGTGAAAGATCCGCGACTCGGGTTGCTCGCCCACCGCTTGCGACCACACCGCGTGCAGTGCGCGGCGCTTCCCGTCGACGACGATGGCAGTGGATTCGGAGGCGGCGAGCGAGCCGTGCCGCGCCAGTGACAGCCCGGCGAACGGCGTGTCGTTGATCCTGCCGAGTTGCCGGCACCAGCGTAGACCGTCGGCGCAAACACCGTGCGCGAACCGGTTGCCTCGGCTGTCGTACCAGCCGAGGTGCAGCACGCCGGTCGTCGGATCGAGCGCGAGCTGAACCGCGAGGTTGGTCGCCGCGCACGCCAGCTCGTTGCCGAGCTGCTTGCGCACCCAGGTCTTCCCTTTGTCCTTGGTCGCGGCGATCACGAGGTCCCACTTGCCGTCGCGACCACCGCGAACGTAGGCGACGTAGACCCAGCGCCGCGCGGAATCGACCTCGATGCGCGGCGTGCCGAAGTAGAACGGCACGCGCTCGCCGCTCCGGCTGATCGAGAGCGGCCTGCGGAGAAACGATCGACCGCCGTCGCTCGAGGTCGTGTAGAGGATCTCGTGGTCACCCGCGCCGTACGATCCGCGTCCCGATCCGCGCAGCGCCACGACATGGAGCACGCCATCGCCGGAGACCGCGAGCGACGCGCGGCTGCCGGGCAGCGCGGTGATCGGCGGCCCGAACGAAGTGCCGCCGTCGGCCGACGCGCGCACCCGGATGCCATCGCTCGCGGGATACGCGACGTAGAGCAGGTGCCGTTGACCGAGGCTGCCGGTGGCGATCGCCGGTCGCGAACAGTCGCTGCCTCCGACGCACTCGCGATCCGCGAGCGGCTGCGGCGCGGACCACGACTTGCCGCGATCGCGCGATGACCGCAGCGCGACCTGACCGGCGGCCGCCGTCACCAGGTGAAGCACGCCACCGTCGCGCACCAGCGCCGGGGCGCTGCCCGAGAGGCTGGTGTCGAGCGCGCCATCGCCGCGACCGGTGTGATCGAGTCGCGCCACCGCGAGCCCGGAGCGATCCTCGCGCTCGAACACGGTGACCAGCGTGCCGTCGTCGGCGATCGCGACCGCCGGTTCGGCGCCGCCACCGAGCGCGATCGCCGGTGCGAATGCCGGATCGCGGCCGAAGCCGGGCGGCACGGGACAACCGAGAGGCGCGATCGTCGGCGCGTTCGCCAGCACGCAGCCCTTCCACACCGGGTCACACGCGTAGCCTTCGTCGGCGCGGCAATCGGCGTTCGAGGTGCAGCTCGCTCGACACGCGTCGAGCGCGGGATACTCCACGCACACACCGTCGCCGCACGGCGTCCCCGCACCGGTGCACGGCATGCTGCAGGTGCCGCCGGGCGATGACGGATCGCACGTGAGACCTGGGCCACACGCAGCGCTGTCGCTGCATGCCGCGCCGACGATCGCGGGCAGCGCAGCGTCGGGCGTCACGTAGATCGGCGGCGCGGGTGCGACGGAGGTTACGGGTTTGTCGGGCGCTGGGGCACCCTGCCCCGAACATCCGGCGAGCGCAGCCATGAACAGCATCCGTGCTCGCACGTCTACGAGGCTACGCATGGGACCCCATGACCTGCAACGTCGTCGGCGGTATCGTTGCCGCATGACTCGCCTCGCTCTCTGCGCCGCGATCGCGTGCGCGTCGATCTCGACCGCCCACGCGCAACCGAAACAGAACCTGCCGGTCACCGGCGACACGCTGCCGATCAACGGTGTTGTTGGCTGGCCGTCGCTGGTGTGGATGTATGACAACCCGAACATGAAGGACGCGGCCGGCAAGGTCGTCGTTCACTGGTTCTGCGCGCCGAAGGCCACCGGGTGCACCGACGATCTCGCGCGCCTCACCACGCTCAAGGAGGCGTCGGCGAACGTCTACATCATCGCGTACGTCAACGGCACCAAGGCACAGGCCAAGAAGCTCGATCCGATCCGCGGCAGCGAGGGCGTCGGCCGCGGCACCGTCGCGTTCGGTCCGGCGGTCGCGAAGTGGTTCAAGGCGCTCGGCGTCACCGGGCCGGTGTCGCTCGTCGTCGACGTCGACAACAAGGTCAAGCTGATCACCAACAGCGCCGCACCCGAGGCGCTCGACCTCCGCGACAAGACGGTCCACTCGCTGGTGTCCGCGATCAAGCTGCACACCACGCAGGTCAGCGGCCCGAAGACGGTCAAGGCGAACGAGAGGTTCGAGCTGTCGCTCACCGTCACGCTCGCGAGCTGGCTGGTCTACAGCAAGAAGCCGGGCACGCGCTACGAGTGGAAGGCGATCGTGCCGGGCGACGTCAAGTGCGACAACACCAACCTGTCCGGCGATCAGGTGAAGGCGGAGAACCAGACGCTGACGATCAAGATGACGTGCACCGGACCGAAGGGCAGCTACGAGGCCGCCGGCCAGCTCCAGTTCGGCTACGACGTGCCGAGTGGAGCCACCGGGCTCGGCGCCGACGGTGCGAAGTGGAAGTTCGAGATCACGAACTAGCTCTGACCGGCGAGCGCGAGCTTCTTGCCGACGACCTGTAGCTTCTGGTGAAGCGCGTGCGCCTGGGTGGCCAGCTCCTCGAGCTCGGCGTCGTGCGCGCGGGTGGCGAGGTTCTCGGCGCGCATCGACAGATCGAGGATCGTGGCCGACAGACCCTGCGCGTCGACCACGGTGGGCTTGTCGGAATCGCCGTTGGTGGTGCGCGCGGTGATCTTCTCGTTGACCGCACCGACCTCGCCGGCGACCGCTGCGAGCTCGGCCATCAGATCCTGGAGCTGCTTGTTGCGCGCCTGCACGACGGGGACATGATCGACCACCTGCTTGGCCAGCTGCTCCTGACCCTGCCGCGCGCCGGCGAGCGCTTGCACCAGGTTCTGCCCGGCGGTCTGGAGTCGTCCCTCGCACGCGGCGATATCGGCGAGCGTCGCATTCGCGCGCTCGAGGTGCTTCACGCTACCGAGCGGCGTCCCGACGAACAGCTTGCCGAGCCGCGTATAGGTCGCGAGCTCCTGATCGAAAACGGCTGCTGCCTCGACGAGCGCCGACGTGTCTTGCTTCGCCACGCCGGCACTCTACCTCACTGCGATGGCTCCCGACGTCGCAACCGCTCCGAGCGATCGCGCTCGGCGCGCTCGTGCGCTCGCTGTCCCGAGAACAGCTCGCGAAGTGCGCGGCCGATTCCGGCGAAGATTCGTTGCACCAGCATCCACATGAGGTGGAGTGGTGCAACGCCGCGGCCACTACTGGAAGGCGGGCTCGGAGTCGAGCGTGGGTGACGCCAGCCGGGGTCCGAAGAACCGCATGCTCGCGAGGATCAGCGTCTCGTCGCCGTTCTTGATCTGGCGGCGCGCGCCGAGATCGATGCCCCACTTCATCGTCGCCATGCCGATGCCACCGCTCATGTACGAGCTGTCGAGCGCGTTGTCGTGGACGGCGCCGAGCCGGATCGGAAAGCCGTTCTGCTTGGAGCGAATGAACCACTCGAGGCCGCCGCCGTAGCGAGCCGCGCTATCGCCCTCGAGGTTCCACTTCATGTCGAACGACAGCGACACCGTGGGGATCGGGCGCGCGAACACGCCACCGCCGAAGGTGCGCGGAAACTGCGATGACTTCTCGGTCGCGAAGATGTTCTGCGCGGCGAGGCCGACGTTGATCATCTGGGTCATCCGCACGGTCGCGCCGAGGTCGACCAGGAACCCGCTCGCGTTCTTCTCGCCGATCATCGACGAGTCGAAGTCGTAGTACTTCGTGGTGCTGCCGATCAGCACGCGCGGCAGGAACTGGCGCGACAGCGAGATGCCGCCGACGTGCGTGCGGCGCGTGCCGCTCATGCCCTCGAGCTCGGGGCTCGCCCCGGCGTAGCCGTAGAAGAAGCAGCCCGGCATGACGTTCGTCGAGTCGCATGCGGAGACGCCGATCAGCGACGCGGAGTCCGAGGCCCGGTAGCCGTAGCCGCCCTCGAAGACAAGCTCGCGGTTGAGCGGCAGGCCGGCCGGGTTGAGCCCGATCGCGGTCGCGCCGGTGGCGCCGCCTCTCATCGCTTCACCGACGGCAATCTCGCGGGGGCCGAGTTGATCCTCGGTCCCGTCCGCACGAGCCGTACCGGTCGCCAGCACCACTCCCACGGCGCAGACAGTGAGACGCATGAGCCGAGTGTTCGCCCGGTTCGCGACGGCGCGCAAGAAACCCACCCCGCGAAGGCACGTTGCCAACTCGGCATTGATTTGGTGGCGCGAGCGCCTGCCTGACACGGTTGACGACAGGCCGGCCAGCAAGATCGAGGACTCCGACGACACGCCCGCGAGTCGAGCAACCGGCGGACCAGTTCTATAAGCCGAGCGCGATCAGGGCAAGCCGACGACACCGACCGGCTCGAGCGCGCGCGTCCTGATCCCGCTGCCGAGCTGACCGTAGAGGTTGTCGCCCCAGCAATAGACCTCGCTGCCGACCAGGGCGCAGGTGTGGTCGTAGCCGGGGGCAAACGCGGTCGGTGCGGACGGCACGCCGCTGATCGGCACCGGACTCGAATGGAACTGGAACGTGCCGTCGCCGAGCTGACCGAGGAAGTTGCCGCCCCAGCATCCGTCGCTGCCACACGCGGTCGCGCGCGACATCACGAAGCCGTTCGGGTTCGTGTGCCGTCGCGGAGCCAGCACGTCGCCATCATCGGGATCGAGGATGCGATCGTCGTTGGCGCCCCAGCACAGCGGCGTCGGGTTGCTGTCGGTGACACACACCGCGTTCGCACCGCCGACGAGGCCATCCCCGGTCACGCCGGGAACGAGCGTGGCGTTGTCGCGATTTCCTCCGGTGACTCCGAGCTGACCGCGATTGTTGAGGCCCCAGCACACGACATCGTCGCCAGCGGTGAGCGCGCAGCCGGAGTTTTCCCCGACGACGAGCTGGGTGGCGCTGATCGGCGTGCCGGTTCCATCGATCACCTCGACCGGCATCTTCGAGCCCACCGTCGAGCCGTTGCCGAGCTGACCGAGCTCGTTGTAGCCCCAGCACAACACCCTCGAGTCGCCGGCGCGAATGCCGCAGGTGTGGAAGTCGCCGGCATCGACCGTGGTCATCGGGCCGACCTGCGCCTGCACCGGCACGAAGCTCTGCTGATCGGTGCCGTCGCCGAGCTGACCGTCGTTGTTCTCGCCCCAGCACCACACCTCGCCGGTCGTGGTGAGCGCGCACGAGTGATGATCGCCGACCGTCACCAGCTGGACATCGGCGGTCCACTTTCGCGCGACCATCACCGGCACCGTGCGCAGCGTCTGCGTGTTATCGCCGAGCTGCCCCGCGTCGTTGAGGCCCCAGCACTCGACGTTGCCGCCCGCGACGACGGCGCACGTGTGGTAACGATTCGCCGCGACCATCGAGGCATCGAGCTCGACCCGCCGCGCCGTCGCCGAAGCGCTGCGGCCATCGCCGACCGCACCGCGCGAGCCCCAACCCCAGCACTCGACGCGGTTGTCGACGCGGATCGCGCACGTCGAGTACAGCCCGGCAGCGACCGCCGCGACCGCACCGCCGTTGTCGACCTCGACCGGTGACGACCGCGCCTGCTCGGTCCCGTCACCGAGGTTGCCCTCGAAGTTCGCGCCCCAGCAGAACACCGTGCCGTCGTCGCGCAGCGCGCAGGTGTGATCGAACGCCGCGGTGATCGCGACGAAGCCGTCGACCAGCGACAACGGCTTCGGAATCCGGCCGCCCTGGTCGGAGCCGTCGCCGTGCTGGCCATATGGGTTGGCCCCCCAGCACGTGTAGCGACCGCCGACGAGCGCGCACGCGTGATCGCCACCGAGGGTGAGCGCATCGGCGATCAGATCCGGGATCACCTTCGGCGTGCCGCGGGTGATGTCGGTGCCGTCGCCGAGATGCCCCGTGCCGCCCTCGCCCCAGCACGCCACCGCACCCGTGGTATGGCGAACGCACGACGTGTCGTCCGCGATCGCGAGGTCGGCGACGTCGCTGATGCCGGGCACCACGGCAGGGAGCTCGGGAACGTCCTCGATGTTGCCGCGGCCGAGCGCGCCGGTGCGGTTCGCGCCCCAGCACCACACGGTGCGATCTTCGAGGAGCGCGCAGCTGTGCTCCGAGCCGGCACCGACCGCGATCGCCGGACCGGGCAAGGCATCGACGCGGACCGGCACCGGGAACGGCTGGATGCGAAGCCCGGGCTTCTCGGTCTGCGGACTGACGATGCCGAGCTGCTGCCAGTCGTTGCTCCCCCAGCAGAAGACGTCGCCCCCGACGGCGACCGCGCACACGTGATTGTTGCCCGCGGCCACGAACGAGATCTCCGGCAACTGGGCCACCTGGACCGGTTCGGCCGCGAACTCTGGCTCGGCGATGCCGAGCTGCCCCGCGCGGCCTTCTCCCCAGCACCAGACGTCGCCATCGCGAATCGTGCAGGCGAAGCCGACGCCGACGCTCAGCGTCCCGCGCGCCTGCTCGGGCGTGACTGCCTCGAGCTCGTCGAAGCCGAGCCGACCGCACCCCAGCGCGAGCACGGGGAACAACCACAGGCCCCGACGCATCGCACCATTGTCACGATGCCGCGCCGGCGAAGTCAATCCGTAACTACAGGCCGCGCACCAGCTCGGCGAGCGCCAGTCGCTGATCGGCATCGAGCTTGGCCGTGAGCTGGCGCAGCAACTCGGCTTCCAGCTTCGCGTGTTGCGCGTACGCCAGCTCGAAGCGCTCGAACAGCTGGCGCATGGTGACCACCGTCGAGGTCTTCACCATGTGGCACATCCGGGCGACCACGCCGCAGATCGCATCGTGGGCCGTGGCCATCGCGTCGATCGACGACGCGAGCTCCGGCACTCGCTCGCTGACGAACGGAAACAGGCCTTCCTCCTCGCGTGCGAAGTGGAAGAACAGCTCCTCGCGCAGCTCGATCAGGAGCTGATCGGCCTGCGAGTCCGGATCGATCGCGTCACCGGCGAGCAGCTTGCCGATCTCGAGCACGCGGCGATTGAGATCCGCGTGATCGTGAGCCAGCTCGTCGAGCGCGTCGGCGACCGTCATCGAACGGTGAACACCGCAGCGAATGCGTCGTCGTTGACGGTGTCGGTCTGGTTCATGCCACCGCCCTTGTAGCCGACCACGGCAATCTGGTCACCCGAGATGGCGCCGCCCCAGAACTGATCGTTGCCGTTGGCGCCGAGCGCGAACTTGTGGACGCCGGTGCCGTACTCGGTGTCGAGCACGCCGTCGGCATCGAGGATCGCGAACACCGCGTCCTGCGCGGGATCGTTGCTCGGACCGGTCGAGCCGGTCAGCAGCGTCTTGCCACCGGGGAGCGCGATCGCGTTGCGGCAGTTGCTGCCGAGCTCCGCGCCGGATGGATCGAACACCACGGCGCCATTCGCGGTGCCGCCCCACGTCAGGTCGCGCGCGCCGTCGTCGAGGTCGAAGCGCAGCGAGATGTAGTTGTTGATGCTCGGCGTCGCGTCCTGCCGGCCGTAGCCGCCGGTGACGATCTTGTCGCCGTGGATCGCGAAGTTGTAGACCTCGGTCTGCGCCTGGAGCACCGCCTCGTGGAACACGCCACCGGCGAAGCTGGTGTCGAGATCGCCGTCGGAGTCGAGCCGGAAGATCACGGGCTGCGCGCCGCCGCCGATCCCCGGCGTGGTCTGGTAGCCGCCGACGATCACCTTGCCGTCGGGCAGCGACTTGATACCGCGCGGCGTCGAGTTCTTCTCCTGCGGCACGCCGCCGATCTTGATGTCGAGCTGGAAGATGCCGGCGTCGCCGAACGTGACGTCGAGGATTCCGAGCGTGGTGATGCGCGCGACCGTGAAGTCGGTATCCGTGCGCGGACCACCCGCCATCGCGGTGCCGATGCCGCGCGCGTTGGCGAGCACGTAGATGCCGTTCTCGTTGACCGCGATGCCGCGGGCGGCGTCGGGGCCGACCAGCGCGGTGCCGTTGTCGTGCGCCGTGTTGAGGCTGATCACCGCGACGCCGGTGCCGTTGAAGGTGTTGTCGAGCGTGCCGTTCTCGTTGAAGCGAATCACCGCGACGTCGCGATCGGCGGCATTCAGCGTGGCGGCGACCGTCGCCGAGATCAGGATCTTGCCGTTCGCGTCCTTGACGATCCCGAGCTCGCCGTTGCCGCCCTTGAACTCGACGTTCGTGGTCACCACGCCGTCGGTGCCGAACGTGGTGTCGAGCCCGTCGGCGCCGAACTTGACGAGCTTGATCATCTTCGCGCCCGTCGGCGTGTCGGCCGCGAACGCCGCGCCGAAGAACTTTCCGTCCTCCGCCGCGACCGCGGACTGCACCTGATCGGGCCCGGTCGCCGACAGCTCGAACGAGAACGGCGTCGGCGCGACGAACGGCTCGACCGTGTTGGTGTCGGGAGCCGAATCGGGATCCGGGCTCGAGCTATCGGGCGTGAGGTCGACGGACTTGTTGTCACCGCACGCGGCGGCGAACAGAGACGCGATGAGAAGCTTTCGCATGATGATTCCGATCCCCTACCCTGATTTGAAAGTGATTTTCAATAACCAACTACACGATCCCGCAACATGTGTGGATTGTCGTGTCAGAACCGTGCCTTGTAACCGAGCGTCTCCAGGCGTGGTGCATTGGGACGAGCCCCGTACGGCCGGCGCGAGATGATCACCTGCTCGTCGAGCAGGTTGCTGCAGGTCGCGTAGATCTCGGCGTAGTCGTGCAGCTTCGCGTGACCGGTGAGATCGATCGTGAACAGACCTTCCGCCTTCTCTTCGGTCGGTATGGGTCCGGTGCCGGCGACATCGCGCGACTCGCCGCGATAGCGCGCGGTCGCACCGACCTCGTACTTCGGTGACTTCACCGCGGCCGAGACCGCGATCTGATGCTCGGGCAGGTACGGCAGCTCGTCGCCCGCCATCACATCGCCCCAGCCGGCGAACTCGGAGGCGAACGCGGTCTGGAACGACGACTGCGTGAACGTGTAGGCCGCGGCGATCGGCAGCGTCAGCTTGCGCTTCTTGACCAGCGGTAGCTCGCCGCCGACCTGCGCCTCGACGCCGAACACGTTGACCGCGCCGCCATTGAACTCCTGGCCTTCCTGCGCCTCGGTGCAGCCGCTGGCCAGCGTGCACGAACCCTTGAGGTTCGAGTAGTCGGAGAAGAAGCCGATCAGATCCGCCTGCACGCGATCCGAGCGCCAGCGACCGCCGGCCTCGTAGTTGATGCTCGACTCCGGCTTGACGCCCGAGCCCGCCGTCGGAGCCACCGGGACGAAGCCGCGGTGAATACCCGCGAGCACGCTCGCCTCGTCGGTGACTCGATACTCGACGCCACCACCGGGGATCAGCACCGCGTAGTTGCCCTCGTGCTGATCCATCGTCAGGTGATCGAGGAAGCGATAGTCGATCAGCTCGAGCCGCACGCCGGCCGCGAACTGGAACCGCTTCCAGTGCACGCGATCCTCGGCGAACGTCGCCAGCGCGAGCGTCTCGGCGCGCGTGTCGAGCACGTTGTCGCGCGGCCGGTCGCTGCGGATCAGCGAGCCGGCCATCATGTTGTAGCCGTCCTCGAAGCGCTTGCGATCGGCGCGATCGAAGTGGATGCGCGCACCGGCATCGAAGTGGTGCGCGAAGTCGCCGTGCGATCGCTCGAGCTTGAGCGCGGTCTGGATGCCCTGCGAGGTGAAGCGGCGATCGTTGGTGCCGAGGATCAGCTGCTCGGTCGGGCTCGTCGAGTCCGCCTGGCCGGTGAGGATCGCGTAGAAGATCGCGTTCGATCCCGAGTCGGGGTTGGCGAGCAGATCGTAGAAGTCGCGCTGGCCGACGAAGCCGTCGACCTTGCCCCACGCGCGGTGAAACTTGTGGCGATACGCGACAGTCTCGACGCGGGTGTGAAGCCCGAGATCGACGCGATGGGTGGCGCGCATGCGCCAGTGCGTCCAGTTCATCTCGTCGAGCTGCGATCCGAGGTAGCGGCGCTGCGGTGCGAGCGCGAAGTCGGCATCCGCGAGCCCGGTGTACGTCTCGTGGCTGGTCTCGTCGCCGTAGCCGGCGCGCAGCTCGAGCGTGTGATAGTCGGTCGCCGTCGGCGGCGACATGAAGCGCGCGGTCAGCTGCGCGTCGTTCTTGTCGAAGCCCGTCGGGCCACCGCCGTCGAGATCCTTGAAGCCGTCGGTGCGCAGCTTGACGTACTCGGCCATCACGCCCCAGCGCTCGCGACGCTCCGCCGCGCGCGCGTGCACCTTGCCGTAGCGATCGCTACCGCCCGCGATGTCGACGTAGCCCGCGCGGTCGCCGGGCAGCGGCTCGCTGATCATGTCGATCGCGCCGCCGACCGTGTTCGGCCCGAAGCGGATCGCCGACGGCCCCTTGACCACCTCGAGCTTCGACATCCGCGTGATCAGCGGCGTGTAGTACGCGGCCGGGGCGGTGTACGGCGCCGGCGCGATCAGCACGCCGTCTTCCATCAGCGTGATCTTCGCGCTGCGATCCGCGGCCGCGCCGCGCATGCCGATGTTCGGGCGCAGGCCGTAGCCATCCTCGTCGCGCAGATAGACGCCGGCGATCCCGCCGAGCACCTTGTGCAAGTCGTCCTGCTCCGCGCGCTCGAGATCTTCCTTGCCGAGCTGGGCGCGCGCACCCGGTGGAGCGCGACCCTCGATCTCGACGACCTCGCCCTCGTCTTCGTCCTCCGGCGGCGTGACCTGTACCTCGGCGCTGACGTCGGGCGCCTGTGCAGTGTCTGTGTCTTATAC
>JAEYYY010000166.1 GCA_023430775.1 Pseudomonadota bacterium | reverse complement strand
AAGGCACCTGGTCCGATCGCGCGTTCGAGCTGACGCTGCCGTTCAAGAAGGCACGCCTCCCCGAGGGTGCCGAGCGCCGCCACGTCCGGATCGTCGCCCGCCGCGCCGGTCAGCCCGACGCGTTCTTCCCGCTGGTCTCCAACCGCACGATCGACGACGAGGACGCGTTCGCCTCGCGCATCACGTTCCGCGCCGGCGAGCTCACCACCTACCAGGCGGTGGTCGCCGATGACGCCGGCCAGCCGGTCACCGAGAACTTCAAGTTCAAGGCCACGATCGGCATCTCGATGGGTGGCAACGCGGCGATGTCGCTGGCCACGCGCAACACCGATCGGTTCGATGCCGTCGCCGACCTCGGTGGCGAGCCCGGTCCGTCGATGCGCTACACGCTCTCGATGGTCCGCCGGTTCACGTTCGGCGGCTTCTGCACCGCCGCTGACGAAGCTGCCGGCCGCGGCGCGGTCGGTACGCTGTGCCCGGAAACGACGACCAAGCCCGATCAGTTCGAGATCGACTCGGACTACGAGCACATGCTGTTCCAGGACGGCGATGGCGTCGGCTTGACGCTGCAGCGCTCGCTCTACATGAAGGGCATCCGCGACATGGCGCGCGCGATGTCGAACCCCGCGCACTACAACATCGACAATCCGTACACGCCGCCGGGCGTGCCGCTGTCCGAGATCGATCGGCTGCCGGCGGATCGCTGCACCGCGAACGGCTCGCTCAAGCTGAAGGACTTCTACGATCGCGAGTTCAACCCCGACGGCACGTTCGATGTCATCACGTTCTGCGACGGTGGTGATACCCGCGAGGGCCTCGGCCTCGGCGTCTGGGATCCGAGCACGCCGAAGCTCGATCCCGCCGAGCTGCTGCTCGCGGTCGATCTCGACGGCAATGGCCTGCGCGATGCGGGCGAGCCGATCGTCACCAACGCGTTCGAGCCGTTCGATGACTTCGGCAGCGACGGGCTCGCCGATGTCGACGAGCCGGGCTACGACCCGGTCACCAACCCCGATCCCAACAAGGACAACTATCACTGGCAGCGCAATCCGCGCGGCACCGAGGGCAACGACGACTACGACGAGGGCGAGACGTTCGAGGACTCCGGTCTCGACGGCGTGATGGGCACCTGCCAGCAGGGCGAGACCCCGGGCGGCCCGATCGCCGGTTGCTACGACTTCGGCGAGGGCGACGGCGAGTGGACGCTGTCACCGAACGTCAAGCGCTGGTACGAGCACGACGCCGTCGAGCGCGTCGCCGCGCTGAACGCCACCGACAAGGCGCACATGCGGTTCTGGTTCGACGCCGGCATCCGCGACTTCTTGAACAACTCGGTCTCCGTCAACCAGGTCGGCGGTCAGCTCTCCGGCGTGCACGGGCTCGACATGGCGATGTACGAGAACTTCCTCCCGCTGGCGCAGAACGGCACCGAGTCCACGTACGACTTCACGACGGTGCCGTGGAACGACGTGCCGCGCCACGTCTATCTGCGCTACGGCGATCCCGACGCGTCGGACATGAGGATCTCGCAGGGCGATGGTCGCCACGTCGGCACCGCGCTGCAGATCATCAACCGCGTCACCACCGCGTTCGCATGGCTCGACAAGCAGTGGCCCGACGGCGATCGCGACGAGACGCTCGACGGTGGCTCGCTGATCAAGGACCTGACGTTCGTGTCGCCCACCACCGGCCGCGACAGCCCGTACGGTCTGTTCCTGCCGCCTGGCTACGACGATCCCGCGAACGCCGACAAGCGCTACCCGGTCGTCTACTTCTTCCACGGCTACGGTCAGGAGCCGCAGGACCTCGTCGATCTCTCGGCGGTGTTCGCGAACTACATGCTCTCCGAGCAGCCGATCGAGTACCGGTTCCAGAAGTTCATCATCGTCTACGTCGACGGTCGCTGCCGGCCGCAGCGCGACGGCGTGCCGGTCGATCCCACGGGCGACCTCTGCGAGGGCGGCACGTTCTATCTCGACGCGCCGCTCGGTGGCACCGCGCGGATGGAGCAGAACCTGCTCGACCTGATGGATCACATCGACGCGAGCTACCGCACCAAGACGCCGGCCGATCTCTCCGTCGTCCCGTAGCGCAGCGTCACGCGGACCGGCGTCGGCGCGTCGGCCTTCGGGAGCTCGATCGTCTTCAACACCCGAGTGACGCACGCGCTGGTCGACCCGGTGTCGTCGGTGATGATCTGCGCGAGGCGGCCGTCGCGTTCGATCGTGAAGGTGGCGCCGAACACACCATCGTCGACATGGACGTCGTCGCCGAGGCGGAGCGAGAGCCTGGTGTGATCGCAGCGTGCGAGCTCGCCGGTCGCGCGCTTCAACGAGCGGCGAATCGTCCACTTGTCGACCGGACCACCGGTCACGATGCCGATCGCGATCGGCTGCGGCTTCTCGAAGTCGAGCAGGTGCTCGAGCTCGTCATCGTCGAGCTGCCGCCGCGGTGGCATCGGGGTCGCCACCCTCAGCGGATGAAATCGCGAGCCAAAATCGTGGAGGACACAGTACTCGTCGGGATCGTGATGGTGCTCCTCGATCGCGAACGAGCCGACGCCGCCGATGCGCGCTTGCTCGATCGCCTGCTGTCGCGCCAGCGCGGGTGACAGGTTGTCGAAGAGCAGTGGCGCGTAGAGATCCTCGTCGGGATACGGTGGTTCCTCGGGGAAGTCGCCCCCGGGGAAATAGCAGGGCCCCTCGTCGAACGTGATCTCTTCCCCGGGTGCCCCCAGATCCGGATCCGCCGCGATCAGCGGAAACACGTGAACGGTCAGGGCGATGGCCAGGACCACGGTCAGCGTCACCTCGGGCTCGCGCCGCGGAGGCGGGAGGACGATCCACAGCTCGCTCACGATCCGGCCTTGTGAAAGGTGAACGGGTAGCGCACGTCGGTGCTGCCGTCCTCGAACTTCGGGAACTGGATGTTCTTGATCACGCCGGCAACGCACGACGACACCTCGTCCGACACGCCGCTCGCATCGATGGACGCCACCGTGCCGTCGCCGTGGATCAAGAAGCGCGTCGTGACATCTCCCTCGAGCTCGGGGTGCGCGAGCAGCTCCTTCTCGTAGCAGTACTGGATCTTCGGCAGCTCGCGGCGGACGTAGCGACGGATGATCGCCTTGTCGAGCGCACCGAGCGCGATCACGCAGGGACGCGTTCCGGCGCACAGCCGAACCGTCGGTAGCGGTTGCGGAGGTAGCCCGCCTGCGCCGGCCCGGTCGCCACCCCAGTGATCGCCGCGACCGCGACCGTTGCTGATCGTGCCGTAGCGTCCGGTGCCGATCAGCCCGTTGCAGTTCGCGCCCGTGCAGCCGGCGCTGCCCTGGAAGCCAACGCGTCCCATTCCGAACGTGCCGCTCGCCTCGCCGCTCCCGCCGTAGAGCGGCCCCTGCACGTCGCTGCGATCGAAGCCGCTCGCCGGATCGGCGGTGCCGGTGATCGCGGCGAAGCCCTGCCCCTTCAGCGACGTCGAGCCGAGGATGCCGGCGGTGCGCGCCGACTCGATCGCACCTTCGCGAGTGACCGCCGGCGTCTCGCGCCGCGCGAGCCGAGCGTGGCCGGAGTCGCGCTGCGACGCGCCACCTGCCTTGCCTTCGAGCCCGAGGGTCGGCGCGCCGCCGCCATCGCGCTCGATGTCGGGCGAGTCGCCCTCCTCGAGTGCCATCCGGTTCGACGGCGTGGTCGAGAACGTGCCGACGACGCGCGTGCCGATCGGCTTCGGATCTTCGATCACGACCGTCGGCTCCGGCGGCTGTTCGGTCGCGAGCGCCCAGATCACGAGGTGCACCGCGAGCGACACGCCGATGTAGACCAGCGACCGTCGATCGCCGACCGCCGCTGCGAGCGGGTGCTTCTTCGGCGGCGTGGTGCGGCGTGCCGAGACCTCGGCGAGCCCACTCTTGCAACGAAGCCAGCTGCTTCCGACTTCCTCCGGATCGATCGACGCTCCCGCGATCTCGATCGGTGGGCCGAGCTCGACGAAGCGATGCTCGACGGTGGTGTCGTCCAGCTTGACCACGAGCTCGATGACGTCGCGCACGAGAGGTCCGACACCGGCCCCTCGCCGAGGTTCCGCGCAACTACCAGAACAACAGATACGCGACCACGGCGAACACCGCAGCCATCACGAGCAGCGCGATTCCGAACTGCAAGTTCGTGATCTTCGGCTGCGCCCTCGCCTTCTGGACCTCACGCGCCACGTCCGCCGTGACCTCTCGCGAGGCCGCGGGGTCGAGACGAGAGAAGGTCGGCGTGGGCATGGCCGTACCATGACGCATCCGACAGGCCGAGGCTACGGCGTACAGGTCGAGCCTGCCGGACGGCGGCCGCGGATCTTCCCGAAAACCATTTACTGGGAGATCAACGCCAGCGAGCCCGGGCCGCGGGCCCACACCCGATCGAACTGATCGACGGCGAGGTCCAGGGTGCGGTCCTCGGCGAGGCCGCGCCGGGTATCGACGCGGCGCAGCCGGGTGCCGTCCCACACAGCAATGCCGCGATCCGTGGCCATCCAGATCTGGCCGGTGCGGGTGGCGACGATGTCATCGACCGCGAAGCCCAGTGGCGGCGGCGTCTCCCAGCCCTTGCCATCGAACCGCAGTGCGCCGTTCGGCGTCGCCGCGATCACGCCACCTTCGACGATCGACAGCGCGCGCACGCCGCGCAGCGGTTCGTCGTTCCAGCTGTCGAGCTTGCCGTTGGCGAGCCGCGCGACGCCATCGGTGGTGGCGAACCATGCCTCGCCACCGCGGACGTCCGCGTCGCTGATGATCGGCGGCACCAGCACCTTCGCCTTGGGATCGCCTGCGCGATGCACCGCGACGCGGCTGGTGGCGACATCGACGATCGCGACGCCGTGCGTCTTCCACTCGCCTGCTTCGCGATCGCGCAGCCCGATCCACAGCGCGCCCGAGGCCGCGAACCGCGCGAAGCTGATCGATGGCTCGGCGCTCGCCGTGGTCAGTGCGACCTTGTCGAGTGGCCGCCACCGACCATCGCTCTCGATCCGGCTCAGCTTGATGACGGGCTCGCCCTCCGCGCGGTGCAGCGCGTAGATGCCACCGGCGGGATCACGGACGATCGCGAGAGCGAGCTCGTCGGGGCCGCGCGGTGTGAACCGATCGCCGTTCCAGTGCCACGCCTGCCGCGTGCCGGTGGCGAGCCAGCAATCGTTGACCTTCGAGCACGCGACCGAGAGTGCGGTGGCATCGAGGAACATCTGGCGGCGACGCAACCACGCGCGCGGCCGCTGATCGCCATCGCGATAGCGCGCGGTGCCGAGCTCGCGCGTGCCGATCAGCAACTGATCGTCGAGCGACGCCAGGGTCACCGCGCCGGGCGGCACCTCGACGTTGACCGGATCGATCGACCACTCGCTCTTGCTGGTTCCCGTGGTGATCGCGACGAGGCGCATGCCATCGCGCGACAGCGGTCGCACGATCGAGGCGTCGCGCGGAGCGATGCGATAGATCCGCTCGCCCGCCATCACCACGGCACCGTTGCCGCGGCGCGCGGCGGCATCCCACTTGACCTCGGGGAGGGCGCGGTACGTGGTCCACGCGAGCTCCTTGCCGATCGCGATCCGATCGCGGCCGCTCTCGTCGGCACCGATCACGAGCATGCGATTGTCGGGCATCTCCACCATCAGCCGCGGATCGACGATCGCGCAGCCTTCCGGCGGTCCGACGTTCACCAGATCCCCGGTCGGCTTGCGTGCGACGAGCCCGGTCTTGGTGGCGACCCACAACCAGCCGGCCGCATCGCGCGACAGCGCATTGACCGGCGTGGTGATGCCGGTCGCGCTCCAGCTGCCATCGTTGGCAACGCTGACGAGCCCGTGCGCGGTCCCGAGCCACACGCCGCCGTCGTTCGACGGTGCGATGCTCGCGCCTTCCGCGGCGAGCAGCGCGAACTCGAGGCCGATGCTCGCGGGTGGCATCAGCGGATGGAACATGTCGGCGGCGACGTCGTAATGGCCGAGGCCGCGATCGGTGAGGATCCACACCCAGCGCCGGCCATCGCCGCCGGCTCCGGTCGTGCGATCGACATCCGGTGCCAGCGCCACGATCTGACCGTGCGCGCTGACCGGCAACACCTTGCCCTCGGCATCCCAGCGCTCGAGATCGCCATCGGTGGCGACGAACACGAACTTGCCCGCACTCGCGAGCCAGCGCACCGGGCTCGGCTCGGTGAACACGCGCACGCGCACCTTGCCGGATCCGCTCGGCGTTCGATCGACCGGCGCGCGACACGCGGCCAGCGCGAGCACGATCAAGCCGAGCGTCCTGAATCGCATCGCGCCCCGACGGTAGCTCACAAACCCGCCGGTTTCGAGCGTGTTAACCTTCCGCCATGGCACGTCAACGGCGCCGTGGCGGCGGCTTCTCCCCTCCGGAGCTGCGCGGCACGCTCGGTACGCTCCTGCGCACCACCCTCCAGCAGGCCGGTGTCGTGCGCGATGCCCTCGAGCGTGGTGCGCGCGAAGGCCGCTCTCGGCTCGACGATTTTCGCTCCGATCTGCGCTCGTCGCGCCGCCGTCAGGAAGCTCTCGCGGAGCTCGGCGAGATCGTCCTCGAGCTGATCCGGCGAGGCGAGATCGACGTCGACGAGTTGCCCGAGGCGCGCAACATCATCGATCACATCGAGGAGCTCGACGCCGACGAGTCCGCGCACGCCGCCGAACGCGACAGCTCGCCGACGGTGCCGCCGCCGTCTCGCCGCGAGCGCTTCGACAGCCGTGGCAGCAGCGCACGCGACGACGACGACGGGACCGTCTCGTCCGCCCGCTGGAAGCCGCCGACCCGCCGCGAGAAGCCGACGCGGGTGTGGAAGCCGAACGTCGACGCGGTCGCCGCACCCGACGAGCTCTCCCCGCCGACCGAGCCCGGGCACAAGAAGCTGCCGCCGCGCGATCCTGCTCGCAAGGGAGGCATCTCGTTCGGCAACGACGACGACGACGAGTCCGACCTCGCCGACTACATGCATCCCGACGATGTCCCGAAGGACGAGTAGCCCCCTATATAAAGGAGGGATGTTGCGGGCTTCCTCCGAGCCGGCTTGACAGTCGTGCGAACCCCCAGTAGAAACCGGGCTCCCTAGGGGTCATAGCTCAGCTGGGAGAGCGCGTGAATGGCATTCACGAGGTCAGGGGTTAGATCCCCCTTGGCTCCACCCGACGGAAGCAGCGCGAGCTGCTTCTTTCGTTTTCGGCCTACGAGGCGGCCTTCGGCACCAGCGCCTCGAGCTGACCGGCATCGTCCATCTCGACCAGCTCGTCGGAGCCGCCGATCAGCTGGCCGTCGATCAGGATGATCGGCACGGTCGGATGACCGGTCTCGTTCGCCATCTTGCGGCGAAGGGCGTAGTCGCGCGTGACGTCGATGTCCTCGAACGGGATGCCGCGCGAACGCAGCAGCCGTCGGGCACGTTCGCAGTAGCCGCAGTACCTGGTCGTATACATCACGATCCTCGGGGACATCTCGGCAACATGGATCCGCCAGGGCGCGTTGGCGATCGGAAGGATCCCGAGCGATAGACTCGCAGTGTGTGGACGTTCACACGACCGAGTGCCGATCGCGTCCAGGCGCATCGCGACGCACAGCGATCGCTCGCGTGGAGCTACGACGGTGTCGGCGTGACGCGCGACGACGACCCTGCGCCCGCTGGCTACGATCACGATCGCAACCGCGAGGAGCTCGGTCGCGGCGAGGCGGTGTTCGCGAAGGCGCGCGAGGCGATCCGGCAATGGCAGATGTTCCCGCCGCCGCTCGCGGTGATCGAACCGGCCGGGATCCCGATCGAGGTCGGCGAGGTCGCGGGCGTGGTGATCCACGTGTTCGGGTTGTGGTTC
>JAEYYY010000144.1 GCA_023430775.1 Pseudomonadota bacterium | reverse complement strand
GTGCGGGCGAGCGCGCTGTCGCGCTCCTCGGTGATTCGCGAGAGCGCGGCGACGTGATCGTCGCGCAGCCGCTGGAGCTCGCCGGCGTGATCGGCGGCGGCGCGGCTCGCGGCCTGCTCGGCCTCGGTGGTCGCCTCGGCGCGCGCGGCCTCGACCGCGGCGGCGGCCTGCTTGCGCGCGACCTCGAGGGCCGCTTCGTGCTCGGCACGCGCCGCTTCGAGCGCGGTGGCCTTCTCGGTGGCGAGCTCCTGACGAAGCTTCTCGAGCGCGACCGCCTGGTTGCCGGCGTGCTCGACGCGCAGCTGCGAGAGCTCGCCCTGGTGGCGGGCGATCATCTGTTCGCGTTCCACCCGGAGCGCGCGCTCTGCGTCGGATGCGCTGGCTGCGCGGTTCGCCCGCTCGGTGGCGAGATCGCGCTCGAGTTGCGCGCGGGCGGCCTCGGCGGCGGCGAGCGCCTGCGAGCGTGCCTCGAGCTCGTGCTGCGTGGTCGCGACCTTCGCGGCGAGCTGCTTCTCGGTCGACGCCAGCGCGACGGCCTTGGCACCGTCGGCGGCGACGCGCTGCTCGAGCTCGGCCGCCTTGGCCTCGAGCTCGGTGCGCGTCTGCTGGAGCTGGCGCAGGCGATCCTCGAGATCGGTGATCTCGCGCGCCTTGGCGTCGCGCTCGGAGGTCGCGCGTCGCAGCTCGGCATCCTTGACGTTGAGCTGCTCGCGCAGGTTGAAGAACTCGCGCTCGCGACTGCCGCGCGCCGCACCGCCCTCGGTGGATTGCGCGCGCGCACGCTCGAGCTCGGTCTTGAGCTGCGAGAGCTGCCGCTCGAGCTCGCCGATCTTGCGCAGCGCCTTGCGATCGTAGACGCCCGACTGCTCGTTCTCGGCGTCGGCCGCGATCGCGTCGAGGCCGAGGTCGAACGACGGTGGCGTCGTCGGCCGCGATCCGCGCGCGGCCACCGGCGGCTCGGACGCTGCCCGCACCGGCGGCTCGGACGCCGCACGCATGGGCGGGACGCGGACCCCGGATTCGGACGACGGCCGCACCGGTGGTTCGAGCACCGGATCCGGCGCGGTCACCACGACCGGCGCTTCGATCGCCTGCGGCACCGAGTCGGCGACCGCGGCAGGGATGTTGTCGTCGTCCTCGGGCTCCTGGCGAACCAGGTTGGCGTGCGGCACCGGTTCGGGCACGCCACCGGAGTCGGCCTCGGCGTCGTCCTCGATGACGACGTCCTCGTCGATCAGCTGGACATCGTCGGCGTCGAGCATGATCGCCGGCGACGACTCGGCGCGCACCGGCGGCGCGTACGCGGGACGCTCGTCGAATTCGTTGGCGCCATCGTCGTCGGGCGCCGGTTCGCTTGCCGGCTGCACCTCGACGGGAGGCTCCGCGGCGGCGGGAGCCTCGTCCGCCGGACTCGCGATCCCGAGCGCCTCGCGCATCGGCTCCGATAGCTCGGGACGGCGCGATTCGCTGCTGAACGTGTCGAACACGTCGCTGTTCTCGCGGCGTGCCTCGACCGGCTCGGGCGCCGCGGTGTCCGCGAGCGGCGGCGCGATCGTGGTGGACGAGTCTTCGACCGCCTCGCTCGGCGGCTCCGCGATCACGTCATCGATCGATTGCGGGACCGACTCGGTCGCCGAGGCCTGCGCCTCGAGCCGCTCGGCCACCGACGGGGCGGCCGGCTCGTCGCCGAAACCGAGCAGCGCGTCGAACGCGGCGTCGGTCTCCGCGGCGACCATCTGATCGACCGCGTCGCTGCGGCCGGAGACGGTCTTGCTGCCCGGATCGAAGTCGTCCTCGCCGACCGTCTCCTCGAGCACCATCTCGTCCTGACCGACCGCCATGTCGTCGACCTCGAGCGGGATATCGAGCGAGCTCCCCGGCTCGACCGGATCGCCGAGCGAGACCAGGTTGTCGACCTTGCCGAGCAGCTCGTCATCGGACAGCGAGCGCTTGTCGAGATACTCGTCGGCGTGCGTCTTGAGGCCGCGGTGCTTCTGCATCGCGCTCGGCGCCACGGTCTTGGTGACCAGGATGATCGGGATATCCGAGAGCGGGCCCTTCTTGATCGTCTGGAACGACTTGAAGCCGTGCTTCGCCGGCTCGTCGACCGCGAGGAAGATCACCGCGGGTCGCTGGATCGCGCCATCGGCGATCGCTTCATCCGGATCGGGCCGGACCAGGATGTCGAACCGGTAGCGAGCGAACAGGTCTGACAGACGCGCGTAGAAGTCGTGGTCGGCGTCGATCAACAGGATGCGTCGATTCATGCGCGGCGGGTCCCCGTCGCGCATGATACCTGCTTTCAGACGCTTAGCGACCTTCCGAGGCGCGCGTGATCAGGTCGGACGACACGACGAGCTCGAGCAGCTCCTGGCTCGACAGCCGGTCGGAGGCGAACGCGTAGCCCATGCGGTTCTCGTCGACGTAGGTCACCGCGGGGATGCCGTTGGCATCGTGGATGTGTAGCGTGCGATCGCCGATCTTGATCGGGATGCCGCCGGTGAGATCGTCATTCGACAGCTCGTCGATGACGACCGCCGTCAGGATGAAGCGGCTGTCGCCCGAGCTGACCAGGTAGCGGAGCTGGGCCGCGTTGTGGCCGTTGACCGCGGTCAGCCGCGCACCCTGATAGGTGATGTCGAGGTTCGGAACGTGGAACTGCGGCGGTTCGATGTCTCGGAAGTTCTCGCGCATCCACGGCCGCGTCGCCGCGACGCCGCGAACCTCGAGCGGCAGCGTCCGCGCTTGCTGGCGCACGACTTCCTTGGCGACCGCCGCCGTCTGCGGCACGCGCGCGGGCCGGATCATCACGAACGCGAAGATCGCCGCACCGGCCGCCAGCATCGCCGCCCCGGGCAACAGCCACCGCCCGACGGTCGAGCGCTGGCGCTGCCGCTGCACGCGGTGCTCTTCACGCTCGGCGTTGTCGAGCGCGATCGCGATCCGCGCACGCACCATGTCGGGTGCCGGCGGCGGTGCGAGCGCCTTGCGCAGCTGCTTGAGCTCGGCGCGTTCGGTCTCGACGTGCTGCTTGCAGCTCGCGCAATCGATCAGGTGGAGCTCGAGCTCGCGGCGCTCTTCGGGAGCGAGCTCGTCATCGAGAAAGGCCATCGCTAACGTGTCGATGCTCTGACACAGCATGACGATTACTTTCCGGTTCCTTTGGCGGCCCGAGCCGCGCGAAACGCATCGAGATCGATCGCGACGGCGGGCTTGGGTTGAGGTTGTTGCTCGGACGACTGCCCGGCGACCCCGGTGGGGGTGATGTAGCCTTCAGCGAGCGCGAAGTCACGCAGCGCCGCAGCGAGCAGCTTCCGACCGCGGAACAGCCGGCTCATCACCGTACCGACCGGCGTCTGCATGATGTCAGCGATCTCTTTGTACGACAGACCCTGAACGTCGCACAGCACGACGGCCGTGCGGAAGTCATCGGGCAGCGCTTCGAGTGCGCGCTGCACGTCGTCGCTGACGCTGCGGTCGAGCAGGGCGCGTTCGGGGTTGCGCTGGATCGTCGCGTCGGCGTGCACCAGGATGCCGTCGGTCGCCTCTTGCTCGGCGGTCGCGGCATCGAGCACCTCGCGGCTGCGCTTCTTCCGCTGGTACTCGTTGATGAACGTGTTCGTCACGATCCGGAGCAGCCACGCCTTGCAGTTGGAGTCCTGCTCGAACGAGTCCCAGAACCGGAACGCGCGAAGCAGCGCGTCCTGCACGAGATCTTCGGCGTCGCGTGGATTGCGGGTCAGTCGGTAGGCCGCGCCGTAGAGCGCGTCCACGTGCACCAAGGCTTGCCGCTCGAATTCGGCGCGCTTGGAGCTCTGGGTCGCTGCCTGCATGCGGGGGTGTCTACCTTCGCCCACCGGCCAATTGTTCCCGACCGTTGAAGGTTTGTAAGCCTGTCGAGACAGTCAGGTTCGCGCGGGCCTAACCCGCCGAGATCTCAGGCCTTGAAGGCCGTGTACGGGACCGACAGCGCCTCGGCAACCGCCGGATGCGGCACCGTGCCCTTGTACGTGTTGATGCCGGTCACGATGTGCGGGACCTGCGAGATCGCCTTCTCGAGGCCGTGATCCGCCAGGGTCACCACGTACTTGATCGTCGCATTGGTCAGCGCGTACGTGCTCGTCCGCGGCACCGCGCCGGGCATGTTCGCGACCATGTAGTGGATGACGTCGTGGACCACGTACGTCGGGTTGTCGTGATAGGTCGGTCGCGCCGTCTCGACGCAGCCACCCTGATCGATCGACACGTCGACGATCACCGAGCCCGGCTCCATCTGCTTCAGCATCGCCTCGGTCACCTGCGGCGGCGCGCGCGCGCCGGCGAGCAGCACGGCACCGATCACGAGATCGCTCTCGAGCACCGCGCGCTCGATGCTGAGTGGATCCGAGTACTGCGTGCTGATGCGGCCCGAGTAGATGTCGTCGAGATACGCGAGCGTCTTGAGATTGACGTCGAGCACCGTGACGTTGGCGCCGAGACCGACGGCCATCTTCACCGCGTTCGCACCGACGACGCCGCCACCAATGACGGTGACGCGGCCGCGCTTGACGCCCGGCACGCCGCCGAGCAGCACGCCCTTGCCGCCGCGCTCGCGCTCGAGGTGCCTCGCGCCCGCCTGGACCGACATGCGGCCCGCGACCGCGCTCATCGGCGTCAGCAGCGGCAGGTCCCCCGGCGTCGGCTCGATCGTCTCGTACGCGACGCCGTTCACGCCGCGGTGGAGCAGCTCCTTGCCCAGCTCCTGCGCCGCCGCGAGGTGCAGGTACGTGAAGAGCAGGAGGTCCTTGCGCATCAGCGCGAACTCCGGCGCGATCGGCTCCTTCACCTTCACGATCATGTCGGCCGTGCCCCACACCTCTTCGCGCGTCGCGATGATCTTCGCGCCCGCCTTCACGTACGCCTCGTCGGAGATGCTCGATCCGAGCCCGGCGCCTTGCTCGACGAGGACGGTGTGGCCC
>JAEYYY010000802.1 GCA_023430775.1 Pseudomonadota bacterium | reverse complement strand
CCGCGTACTCGGCGCTGCGCCGGTGCGCCGATCGAGCCTGGCCCGCGATCGTCGAGGCACTGCCGACGCAAGCCGACACGGCCTCGCTGATCGACGTGCTGCGCGCGATGCAACCGACCACGCGCATCACGCTACCGCCGGCCGCATTCGACACGATCATCGCGCACTCGAACCTGCCGTGCTTCGCGTTCGAGCGCGGGCTCGCGCGCAGGCTCGCCGCCGGCGAGGTCGATCTCGAGGGTGCCTTGCAGGTGTGGATCCGCGATCATCCCGACAGTCGCGTTGTGGGCATCGCGCCCCTGATCGCGTGCGCCACGGATCACGGCGCGGTCGCGCAACAGCTCGTCGAACTGCTCGACGGCGACTGCGGCTATGCGGCCGCACGCGCGCTCGCCGACCTCCCCGTGGTGCTCGATGTCGCGTGGGTGCGTGCGGTCGCGGCCTCGCCATGGCCGGAGCGCTATCCGATCCTGCTGCCTGCCCTCGCCCGCTACGGCGAGCCCGCGGCCGCCGCGATCCCGACGTGCGTGACCATGCTGCTGACCGGCAAGGCCAGCAGTGGAGGGAAACTGAAGCTGGCCGCCGCGGCGTTGATCGCGTTCGGACCGCTCGCCGCGTCGGTGCGGCCGCAGCTGCTCGAGCGCTTCTTGACGGTCGACGAGACGGCCGGGCTCGGCGGCTCGCTGCGCTGGATCCTCGCCGACGTGCTCGGCAAGGATCGGCTGCGCGACGAGCTCCAGGGTCAGCTCGACTGGCTGCCCACCGACGACTGGCACGCGAAGATGCGAAAGAAGGAGATCCGGCAGTGTCTCGGCCTCCCACCACCGCACCAGGGCTGAGCGCCCGCGCACGTCAACCGCCAGCGGCGTGAGGCCTGCATGGCGGTAGGAAATGCCCGACTCGACGGAAGCGCCTGCACGACGGGTCGTCCGGTCGTTCATCCGGCGATTTCGTACCGAGATCCTCGCGGAGTGGAAGCTCGTCGCCCGCGGCATCCCGGTGGCCAAGACGCTGCCCGCGATCGATCTCCTCGACCACGTTCCCGAGCTGCTCGACGAGATCGCCGATCTTTCCGACGTGTTCGCGGCGCAACCCGACATCGCGACTCCCGTCGACACCGCGCGTCGCCACGCCATCGATCGGCTCGCGGCGGGCTTCGATGTCACCGCCGTGGTCGACGAGCTATCGCTTCTCCGCAGCTGCATCCTCACCGTGTGGGCGCGCCAGCAGCTCCCCGGTCCGCCGGACGAGCTACTCGCGCTCAACCGCGCGATCGATCGCGCGATCGCGACCTCGGTCGCGCGCTTCTCCGAGGCGCGCGAGCGCACCCTCACCGGCATTGACCGGATCTCGACGGCCTCGCTCGAATCGCTCGACCTCGATGACCTGCTGCACCGCTTGCTCGATGTCTTCGTCGAGACCACGCCTGCCGTCGACACCGCGGCGATCCTGCTCGTCGAAGGTGATCGCCTCCGGGTGCGCGCCGTGGTCGGCCTCGACGCCGATCTCGAGTCCGGCTTCTCGCTCGCGATCGGCGAAGGCTTCGCCGGCAAGATCGCCGACCAGCGCCAGCCCCTCGCGCTGCGCGCCGCCTACCTCGATCCGATCGTGAGCAGCGCCGCGATCCGCGATCACCGCGTGCGTGCCCTCTACGGCATCCCGCTGGTCGACAACGACCGCCTGATCGGTGTCGCGCACATGGGCTCGCTGACCGCGCAGGAGTTCTCCCAGGAGGATCGCCAGTTCTTCTCGTCGATGGCCGCGCGCGCGACCACCGGCATCTGTCATCACATGCTGCGCCAGGAGCTCGCCGACTCCGAGCGGCGCGCCAAGGATCTCGTCGCCCTGCGCGAGACCGCGCTGGCCAAGCTCGAGTCGCTGCTCGCCGCGTCGCCGGTCGGCATCGCGTTCCTCGATCGCCACCTGCGCTATCTCCGGATCAACGACGCGCTCGCCGCGCTCAACGGCAAACCCGCCGCCGATCACCTCGGACGTACCGTCGCCGAGGTCGTGCCCGAGGTCGCGACGCAGCTCGAGCCGATGCTCCGCCACGTCCTCGATAGCGGCGAGCCGCTCACCAACCTCGCCTTCGAGAAGGATGGCAACAGCCTGCTCGCGAACTACTTCCCGGTCAGCAGCGCCGCCGGCGAGGTGATCGGTGTCGGCGGCATCATCTTCGATGTCACCGAGGAGCAACGCGCGCAGCATGCGCTGCGCCTCGAACAAGCGCGCCTGCAATCGATCCTCGAGCACGCGCCTGCCGCGATCTGGGTCAAGGATGCGGAGGGCCGCATCCTGGTCGCCAACCAGCGGCTCGCCGACGCGCTCGGCTGCCCCCTCGATCAGCTGATCGGCCGGCGTTCGGACGACGTGCTGCCACCGGAGATCGCGCAGCAGCACCGCGATCACGATCAGACCGTCCTGCGCGACAATCGCGCGCTCGAGGTCGAAGAGCTGGTCCCGGCCGCCACCGGCGAGCGCACGTTCCTCTCGATCAAGTTCCCGATCCCCAGCACACCACCGCTGGTCGGCGGCATCGCCACCGAGATCACCGAGCGCAAGAACATGGAGAACGAGCTCCGCGCGCTGTCGAAGGCGCGCGAGGAAGTGCTCGCCGTCGTCTCGCACGATCTCCGCACCCCGCTCGGCACCATCCAGCTCGGCGTCTCCACGCTGCAGGCTGCGGGGCCCGCCGACCATCGCACACGGCGCCACCTCGAGATGATCCATCGCGCGTCGGCACGCATCGAGACCTTGATCGAGGACCTGCTCGACACCGCGAACATCCGCGCCGGCCGGCTGACGCTCGAGACCAAGCGCGAGCCGGTCGACGCGATGACCCTCGAGGCCCTCGAGCTCCAGCAGCCGATCGCGCTCGAGAAGGGCCTCGAGCTTCGCTGCGCGGCCCCGGCGCCGGGTATCGAGGTCGTCTGCGATCGCGATCGCATCCTCCAGGTGTTCGGCAACCTGATCGGCAACGCCATCAAGTTCTGCCGCGCCGGCGACACCATCACCGTCACCAGCGAGGTGATCGAGGATCACGTCCAGTTCTGCGTCGCCGATACCGGCCCCGGCATCGCGCCCGACGTCCTGCCGTACCTGTTCGAGGCCTATCGCTCGGCGCCGCAGCACACGACGCGGGGCTCCGGGCTCGGGCTCTATATCTGCCGCGGCATCATCGAAGGCCACCGCGGGCGGCTGTGGGTCGAGAGCACGCCCGGCACTGGAGCGCGGTTCTTCTTCACGCTTCCGATCGCGGGGTCTTGAATTTCAGAGCCGCTGGCCGGGTTTGAACCGGCGACCTACGGTTTACGAAACCGTTGCTCTACCACTGAGCTACAGCGGCGGTGGTAGGGGCTAAGGGGTACCCGAGCCCACGAGGTTTCGCAACCCCCGGCGCGGGGATCTAAGCCTCGGTTAGTTCTGGTTGCCGTTGCCGCCGCAGCCGCCGAGCTGCGAGTCGTAACAGGTGCCGCCGACGCTGACGCGGACCAGCTCGGAGACCTTCTTCTGGTGCTCGGGGAACTTGGTGCAGGTCGCGATCAGCCAGACCTGAAGGTCGTTGTCTTTCGTGTAGTCCGGTGTGCCCGCCTCGTCATCGTTGTCCTTGAGGATGACCGTGAAGTCGGCCGTGCCGTCGTTGTCGAGATCGTGGTTCAGCGTCGACAGGAACGCCGGCTCCTGATTCGTCAGGCCCGCCGTGAGGGCGGCATTCCAGCCCGCGTAGTTGGTCGCGACCAGCGCGCGGGCCGCGGCCAGACCGGATTCGGCGCAGTTCGCCGAGATCGTGCCATTGCGCACCACCTCGGTGCTGCGGGTCGACTGCAGCTGCATGCCGACGAGCACGGCGCCGCCACCGAGCAGGGCGACGATCAGGACGAGGGTGACGAGGATGGCGGTGCCGCGTTCGCGTTGGCGCACGACCGTAGTGTCGGCGCTATCCCGCAGGCGCATATCTACGCGCGGGGTAACCGGGACGGTGCGGTTACCCCAACCGTAGATCAGTCGCCGTATCCCGGCCGGCACTCTGGCCGAACCGATGTCCATGCACACGCGTGTCCTCGTGGCCGCCCTCGTCGCGTTCGTTCCCGCGCGGGCCGACGCCGCGGGCTGCCCGATTCCAGGCTTCACCTCGGCCGCCTTCGGCGATACCGGTGTTTCGGTCCAGAACGGCAACACCGATAGCTGGGATTCGACGCTCGGGAACTACAACACGTCGAAGTGCACGTCGATGCCGCCGTGTGTCGGCTCGGTCGAGACCAACAACCCCGCGAGCGGCGCCATCTCTCTCGGGCCGAACGGCAGCGTCACCGGCCAGTGCACGATCGGCGCGGGTGGCGCCACCGGCAACATCACACCGAACAGCGGCAACTGCGGGACGCTCGGCGCCCAGAGTGCGAACGTCGCCCTGCCCGTGCCGACCTTGCCGGGCACGCTGACCGGCGCGCTCGGCGTGGTCAACAACACCACCACGATCAACGCCGCCGGCTCGTACTCGATGACGTCGCTGTCGCTCGCCGGCAACAAGTCGTTCAACGTCAACGCCGGACCGGTCGTCATCTACCTGACGGGGAGCGGCAACGTGCTGAGCCTCGCCGGCAACGGCGCGATCAGCAACAACACGCTCGATCCCACGAAGCTGATCTTCATGTGCACGAGCAGCGCGACGCCGCAGTCGATCAGCGTCGTCGGCAACGGCAACGCGTACTTCGCGATCTACTGCCCGAAGGCGGACATCACGATCACCGGCAACGGCGCGATCTTCGGCGCGGTCGTCGGCAAGTCGGTGTCGTGGAGCGGCAACAACGGCTTCGTCCACTACGACAAGGCACTGGCGAACCTGACCACGAACCAGCTGACGTGCACCACCAACGAGGTGTCGCGCGCGACGCCGATCGTCGCCACGATCTCGAACCAGTCGCACGTCGTCCAGGGCACGTTCACGCCGACCACCGGCAACCCGAAGACGATCCTCTCCGTCGCCGATGTCGCGAGCTTCGAGTTCCCGTACATCCAGGGTCACATGCGCGCGCGCGTCGCCTCGACGGTGACGACCACGTCGACGGCGTTCTCGAGCGGCACGATCACGCTCGACGCCGCGAACGGCATCCCGGCGGTGGATCCCGCCGGCTGCGCGTTCGGTACCAACAACTCGTTCAAGGGCAGCTGCCGCAACGTGTTCACCAACATCAACACGCCGACCAACGGTCTGACGACGTTCACCGGCGATCCGATGTCGCGGCTGACCCTGTTCAAGGACAGCAACGCGACGGCGATCGGCCAGCTGATCGCGCCGGCCGGCAACGGCGCGAACCAGGTGCCGAACATCACCGCCACCGAGTGGCAGACGATCGTGCGCCGCGTCCTCAAGGGCCAGGCGAACGGCACCGCGTCGGCGCTCGGCGGCGTCGATCGGTCGACCGTCGCCGTCATCGGCCCGAGTTCGTTCGCCGGCGTCAACACGCGGCCGACGATGATCTACTTCGGCGGCGCCGACGGCATGCTGCACGCGGTGTGCGCGCAGACCGGTGGCACCACGGCCTCGCAGAGCAACATCTGCCCGACGACGATGCCCGACGGATCGTCGCCTGCCGCGGGCGTGCTGCCGGGTACCGAGCTGTGGGCCTTCGTGCCGCGCGTCCAGCTGCCGCTGATCCGCGTCAACAAGCAGCGCATCGACGGCTCGGTGAGAGTGGTCGACGTGTTCGGCGCATTCCCCGATCCGTCGACGGGCGCCGCCTCGACCACCAAGTCGTGGCGCACGATCCTGACGTTCCAGACCGGCTACACGGACGGCGCACTCGGCAGCAAGCCCGCGGTGTACGCGTTCGACGTCACCGATCCGGCGAAGCCGATCCTGCTCTGGGAGTACTCGACGCCGTCGACCTCGGGCCCGCAGCTCGGCGCCGGCCTCGCGATGCACGCCGGGCCGTCGCTGGTCTCGGGCGCGATCACGAACCTCGCGATCGCGGCGACCAACAACGGTGGCAGCGGCGGCGCCGGCTTCGTCGTCAACGCGCTGTCGCTCGAGACCGGCGCGCCGAAGTGGAGCTCGCCGTTCTCGTACATCTACGCGAACCCGCGACCGAGCGGCGGCACGCACGACCTGCAGATTCCGGCGACCGGCGTGCCCGGCGGTGCGACCGGCGTCGATCTCGAGGGCACCGGCTTCACCAGCGACATCGTCGCCGGCGATCTCTACGGCAACCTGTGGCGGATCGATGCCGCCACCGGTTCGAACCCGGTGGCGAGCAGCAAGCCGCTATTCACGTTCTCGACCGACCGTCACCCGATCGGTGCTTTGCCCGCCATCCTCGACAACGGCAACAAGGTGGCCGTGTTCGCGAGCGGCGCGTATGCCGATCCGTCGGGCGCGGCGAGCTGGACGACCACCGGCCAGCGGCTGATCGGCGTCAAGATCGCGAGCACGGCGATGTCGACCGAAGGCACGGCCGGGTTGCCGTTCAACGCCGCGCTGTCCAACAGCAACGAGAAGGTGTCGTCGCAGGTGCTGGTCGTCGGCACGCAGGTGTTCGTCACCACCGACACCGCCGACGTCAACGCGTCGGGCTACGGCACGACCGGAGCGACCACCGGTGCGGCGTACAGCTTCGACACCGGATCGCAGACGCCCTCGCTGACCTTCATCTCGACGGTGCGCGGCGGTGCGAGCTCGCTCGCCTACAACACGTCGAACCAGACGCTGGTCGGCGGCGCGGCCGATCAGACGCAGCGACTGGCGAGCACCGCGAACGCCAACGGCACCAGCGTCGATTATCAGAACAAGTCGAAGACGAGCCGCATGATGTGGCTGCGCCCCTAGCGGATCAGCACGCCGATCACGTTGGGTAGCTTCCACTGCTGGTGGTTGTCGTCGTTCTCGACGAAGCCGGTCTCGTAGCTACCGACCCGCGATAGCGCGCCGGCGACCAGCGTCGCCTCCGGTCCACCTTCGAGGAACAGCGCGCCGGCGAGGTCGTGCGTCGCGAGGGACTTCGAGAGCTCCGCCATCGTCACCGCGCCGCGGGCGTGGAGCAGCACGGCGCGTCCCGCTCGATCGACGCCGAGCGCGGCGGCCGAGTACTGCTTCGGATCTTTCCACGGCAGCGCACTGCCGTCGCAGTCGAGCAGCCGGTAGCTCTGGATCAGGGATCGATACCTGCGGCGTAGCGCGGCGAGATCGAAGCCCGCGCATTGCTTCGCGGTGACGGCGATCGCCGCGTCCTTCGGGTCCACCGGATCCCAGGCGATGACGCCGCCGAACTTCGGGTTATCGATGCCGCTCTCGCGCCCGCGATCGATCAGCAGGCCGACCGGCGCGCCGCCGTCGTGGAACATCCCGGCGTTGATGACGCCCGCGAGGTGCTCGGCGGCGATCCACGCATCGCCCGTGCGGCCCGCCGGGTCGGAGAACAGCTGCAGGCGATGGGTCGCGAGATCGAAGCGCACGACGTCGATGCACGGCTCGCCCGCGACCGGCGTCGCCGCGATCGACCACCGCTCGCCACCCGGGCAATGCGCCACCGCGGCGGCGATCGGCACCGGTGGCGCGGTCGCCGGCTCTTGCCGGCAGCCGATCGCGATGACGCACCACACGAACCGCACGCGCACGAAACGCGCGCGGCGGTCTCGTCATTCCTCGGTCAGCACTTCGCGGACCGTCGGCCGGGTGACGAGGCGCGCGCACCACCAGCACCGCGATGATTCGTCGAGTCCACTGGCGACGAACCCGCGGCCACAGCGCACGCAGTGGGGCTCCTCGACACGTGGCTCGGCGGCTCGGCGCCGCATGCGCTCGATGAATGGCACGTACATGGGCACCTCCTCGGGCCAGCCATGCACGCGACGGTCCGGGCTCAGTGAGTGGTCTTCGCAGCCAGCTTCGCCGCCGCGGTGAGCCAGCCGCGGACCTTCACGAGGTGCTCGGCCTCGGTGCGTTCGGCCTCGCGGAGCGCGGTCACCAGCGCCGGCTGGTTGACCAGCTGCGCCATGCTGACGAGCATCTCCCAGCTCGCGTGATCGGCGAGCTCGGCGACGAGGATCGCGTCGAGGCACTCGATCAGCGTCGTCCGCGGATCGACCAGCACGTCGCAGACGCCGCGACTCGCGGTCGCCTGCAGGTTCGCGCACGGCGTCACCACGGTCGGATCGCCGCCGATCTTCTCGATCAACCCGTGCACGAGCTCGAGGTGCCGCAGCTCCTCGTTGCGGATGTGCAGGAGGTCCTCGCGCGACGGCCCGCCCGGAAACGTGCCGTAGGCGTCGAGCTTCGAGACCAGCGCGTCGTAGAGCCGCACGCCGGTGCGCTCGAACTGGAGGCGCGCGCAGAGCTTGTCGAGCATCGGCAGCATCTCGAGATCGACGCCCGGCGAGGCCGGCATCGTCGCGGCCGGCTCGGACTGCTTGGCGACCCGGATCCGGTTCTGCGCGATCAGCTCGGCATCGCCGCGCGAGGTCGGGCCAAACTCCGTGGTGCCCTCGATCATGTCGCGCGCCGCCTGCGGATCGAGCGCGATGCCGGTGTGGTTGTCGCCCGGCTTGGTCGGGATATCGGTCTGCGGTTTCATGACGGCACCTTCTGGTTACGGACCAGCTCGCCACCGGGTTGCCAGCTCCAGCCGGCGGAGACGAGGTTCGAGGGTTGTTCCTTGGCATTGAGGCGCGCGCGGTACTGGCGGGTGCGCTCGGGCTCGTGCTCGCGATCGACGAGATCCTTGCCGC
Organism: Pseudomonadota bacterium; assembly: GCA_023430775.1. GTDB lineage: Bacteria > Myxococcota_A > Polyangia > Haliangiales > Haliangiaceae > JABFXX01. The sequence goes on along the minus strand of JAEYYY010000802.1, from coordinate 1,807 downwards.
TGGCTCCGAGGTGCTCCTCGCGACGCAGCACTTCCCGCACGAACTCGCGGTGCGGTTCGTAGCCGATCGGATGGCGGATCGCATCGCCGAGCACCTCGGCGGCATCGCGCCGCTCGTAGTGCTCGAACAGCTGCGCCACGTGGTGGACGTGGCCGAGCTCGTAATCGAGCATGCGCTCCCAGATCGCCTTGATCCGCGGATCGGTCTCGGACTCGACGCAGCTCCAGTAGTTGTAGGCCTCGCAGGCCTCGTGCAGGAGCCACTTCTCGAGGATCGATTCGCGCGGATCGCACAGCGATTCGTAGTGCGTGACGTGCTGCTCCTCGATCGACGCGATCTCGGCGTACAGCATGCGCGCCGTCGGGTCCGCGAACATCGGCCCGATCGTCATGTAGTAGTCGTGGGTCTGGTGCTCGCCGGCGACCAGCGTCAGCGCGTGCAGCTTGGTCAGCAGCTCGGCGCGGTGGTGATCGTACGGGCGCCGCAGATCGTCGAGCGGATGGCGGTGCTCGACCGCGGTCGGCCGCCCGGGCAGGATGTCGGTGTAGCCTTGGAGGATCGCGTTCGCGTCCTTGCCATCGATGCGATCCATCAGCGCCGCGAAGCGGTACATGTGATCGAAGTCCTCGAGCAGCCCGAAGCGATACATCGCCGCGATGTACGGATCCGGCTCCTCGAGGGCGAGCGCCGCGGTGACCTCGATCGCCACCTGCTCGAAGCCGATCGTGGTCTCGAGCGGCGTGTGATCCGCGGACAGCAGCCAGTTGACCATCGTCTGCTGGTGCTGCTCGACGCGACGGATCACCGCCAGCGATTGCTGCAGTCCTCCATACAGCCGCGCGGCGGCATGACCGAAGCGAAGCGCGTTCGATTCGATGCCGTTCATCAGGATGATGCGGACGCGGGTCCACGCGTCGCAGTCGATCTTGCTGATGGTCGGCGGTGCGAGCTCGCGAAACGAGAATCGCTGTCGCTCGATCGGTACGCCACGCTCCTTCAATAGACGCAGTGCCATGTCGGTCCCTCCTGAGATGCGCACCGCAGTGCACGCGACATGCCTCGCGCCGATCGGGAGCGACCGCGCGAATCCTCGTGCTTGCGCGGTCGCGCTTCGCAGCGGCGCGCGGCGAGCGCACAGCCGGTGTCAGGCGCACGGCCGGCACGTGATAGCGTCGTCGCGATGGGATTGCTCGAGACCACGTGGAGAGCGAGCTATCAGGGGCACGACCTCGTCGTCTCGCGCAACGAATGGACGAAGGGATTCCAGCTCGTCTGCGACGGCGAAGAGGTCGCACGCAGGCGATGGTCCTGGATCGGCAACGGCGAGCTGCACGGCACGATCGAGATCGCCGGCGCCCCCACCGATGTTCGCGTCACGATCTCGTGGAACGGGCTCGGCGGCGAGGGCAGCTGCACGATCGAGGTCGGCGGCGAGTCGATCCCCGTCGAGCGCGTCCGCTGACGATCAGCGCGCGACCGCGGCCACCAGCTCGGCGACCGCCGCTGCGGGATCCTCGGTCGTCCACGCCGCACGGATCACCGCGACCGCATCGGCTCCCGCCCGCGCTGCCTCGCGCGCCCGCGCCGGCGAATCGATCCCGCCGACCGCGACGAGAGGAACCCCGAGACGAAGCGCGAGCGCATCCGGCCCGAGCGGCTCGAGGATGCCGGCCTTCGAGGGCGTCGCCCAGATCGGCCCGAGCTGGACCGCGTCCGCGCCGGCCAGGGCCGCCTGACGCGCGCCCTCCGGCGAGTGCCGCGAGCAGCCGATGGCCAGCGCACCCGCGAGCGCGCGCGCATCCGCCAT
>JAEYYY010000892.1 GCA_023430775.1 Pseudomonadota bacterium | reverse complement strand
GCTCGATGCCGCACAGACCGCGGCGCTGATCGCTTCCGAGCGCGCTCGCCACGAGCGCTACGCGACCGCGTACGCCGAGCAGTTCTCCGTCGCGCCGCGGCCACCCGATGTCGAGCTGACCGACTGGCTGGCGAGCGTGCGGTCGCGCTGGCTGATCCCGCTGGTGTGGGCCTTCGCGATGATCGCGGCGAGCGCGTGGTTGTTCGGTCTCGGGCGGATCGACGCTCGCTGGTTGTCGGCCGGCGTGATCGCGGCGGCCGCCGGCTCGCTCGTCCTGCCGTTACCGGCGGCGGTCGTCGCGCTCGCCGCGCTGCTGGTGCCGCTGTTGCCGTGGCTTCGCGAGGTCCGCGTCGCGCCGACGACGTTCGCGGTGATCGCGCTCGGCATCGCGCAGGCGACGGCCTTGCTCGTCCACACCTACGAGCGCGTCATCAACAGCGCGCTCAAGCGCGAATTCGCGATCGATCCGAAATGGATCGGGATCGCGGCACTCGCCGCCTGCGCGCCCTTCGTGTGGCGAGCGAGTCGAGCCGAGCGCGTCGCACCGTGGATCGCGTTCGCGCTGCTGCTGGCATTCGCGATGCCCGGCGACGATGCCGCGCTGCGCGGCGTCGTGGTGATCGGCGCCGTCGCCGCGGCGGCCACCTGGCAGCGCAGCGACGGCTGGTCACTCGCCGTGGCGGTCGCGATCGCGATCGCGGGATACTGGATCGGTCCGCAGGCGAGCTACGCGCAGCTCGAGGTCGTGGCGCCGTTCGCGATCGCGAGTGCCGCGGCGATCGTCGACGCGACGGGGCGTCGCTGGCTGTGGCTCCTGCCCGGTGTGCTGGCGAGCGCGACCGTGGCGACGGGGCGACCGGCGATCGCCGTGTTCGCGCTGATCGCGACCGGCGCGATCGCCGCGGTGGCGTGGCGCGGTCGGCTCGCGCAGCTCGGCTGGGGCGCCGCGATCCTGCTCGGCATGCTGACGCAAGGCCACGACGTGCCGGCGCTGATCGGACTCGTGATCGTGTGCGACCGCGTCGGTCGCCTCGGCAAGCTGCACGCGTTCGCCGCGATCGCGAGCTGTCTCGCGCTGCGCGCTGCGTTCGCGCTGGTGTTCGAGGGCAAGCTCGCGTTCGGCAATCTCGAGATCTGGCTCGGCTACGTCGCGGGCAACGAGCACACCGTGCTCGGTGCGCTGCTCGTGTTCGTGAAGTTCTTGTTGCCGTTCGTGGTCGTGATCGCGCTGGTCACGAGATCGCTCGCGCACGACCAGCGATCACTGGCGATCACCGGCTGCATCGTGTTCCTCGTGCTGCGGCTCGCCGAGATCGTGATCGGCCTGTGCACCGCGCAGGGAACGTTCTACGGGCCCTATCGCGATGTCGCTCAGCTCGCGATCGTCGCCGCCATGCTGATCACGCTGCTGCTCGCGTCGGTGCTGGCACGATCTCCGCGTGGCGGGAGTGCGGAAACCCGTGGCGTGTGTGTGTGAGTACGCGCACGCGTCTCATCAAACCTCCGCGGATCTAACCGCGATTTCTCGACGAGGCGCGCTATCGCACCGTGTGCGATGCACGGTGCCTGTCGTGACGCGATCGCTCAGCTTCCGACAACTCATTGCGATCACCGCGTGGAACTCGTGATCGGCTCTTATAAAAACGGCGGGCTTCGTTACAATGGCTCCTCGCGTGTCCGCTGCCGATCAGCCACTCGAGAAGCTCGGTCGCTACGAGCTCGTGACCCAGATCGGGCACGGCGGGATGGCGGAGGTGAAGCTCGCGCTCCAGCGAGGTCCCGCCGGGTTCGAAAAACTCGTGGTCATCAAGCTTGTCCACGCGAACCTCGCGAAGGAGAAGACGTTCGTCGACATGCTGCTCGACGAAGCGCGCGTCGCAGCGCTCGTCAAGCACCCCAACGTCGTCGACATCTACGACCTCGGCGAGGCCGATGGTCGCTACTTCATCGCGATGGAGTACCTCGAGGGCGAGCCACTGCTCGGCCTCTTGCGTGCTGGACGCGACGGCAAGCGACTTGACCCGCTGTCCACCGCGCGGTTGATCGCCGATACCGCTGAAGGCCTCGACGCCGCGCACGAGCTGCAGTCGATCGGCGGCGATCCGATGGAGCTCGTCCACCACGACGTCTCGCTCGGCAACATCATGGTCCTCTACAACGGCCAGGTGAAGCTGGTGGACTTCGGCGTCGCGAAGGCCAGCCAGAAGGCCGGGCCGCAGATGAAGGTGCACGGCAAGTTCGGCTACATGGCGCCGGAGAAGCTCAAGGGGCGCGGTAGCGATCGGCGCGGCGACATCTGGTCGCTCGGTGTCGTGCTGTGGGAAGCGCTGACGCTGCGCCGGCTGTTCCGCGGCGCCAACGAGCAAGAGACCATGCGGATGGTCCTCGAGAACGAGATCGCGAAGCCGTCGGCGATGACGAAGGAGGCGGTGCCCGAGCTCGACGCGATCGTGATGAAGGCGCTCGAGCGCGATCCGGCGAAGCGCTACCAGCGGGCGAAGGATCTCGCGGTCGATCTCGAGGAGGTGCTGCGCCAGCATGGCTACGGCGGCCGCAACGATCAGATCGCGAAGTACATGCAGGCGACGTTTCAGTCGCACATCGTCGCGCGCAAGAAGCTGCTCCAGGAGGTCACCAGCAAGGGCAAGGCGAGCGCCGCGGTGCTCGAGGCCGCGTTCGACGACTCGACACCCGAGGTCTCCGGCAAGTCGCGCGGCATTCGCGCCAGCGGCGAGTTCTCGATCGCGTTCACCACCAGCACGCCGATTCCCAAGCGCGCGACGCGCCAGTTCGGCTCGGTGACGGTCGACGAGGAGACCTCGCAGGTGCTCGAGCGCCGTCGCGAGTCACAGGAGATGATGGCCGAGGGCACGCCGCACAGCGTGGTCAAGCAGCTGCCCGAGCGCGTCAGCAAGCAGATGTTCGCCGAGGCCACGCCGGTCCACGATCCGGAGGACTACGACCACGGCAAGTATCCGCGCGCCGATACCCGCGCCTCGACGGAGCCACACTACGGTGCGCGCACCGAGGACAAGGCGGTCAACGCGCTCATCACCTCGCTCCAGCCGTCGGAGGTCGCGCCGGGCGAGAGCGATGCCGCGGTGCTCGCGATGGTCGCTTCCCTCGAGCCGTCGAAGCACGGTGCCGAGCTCGGTGCCGGGGCCGCGAATGTCCGCGAGGAGGGCAGCCGGCCGGGCACCTCGCTGCGCGAGCTTCACGATCCGAACGCGATCGAGACGCGCAGCGGGATCGAGAACGCGTCCTGGCAGACGCCGCCTCCGGCCCGGCCGCGCAGCGAGTCGTCGTCGCGCGTGACGTCGCGCCGCCTCGAGGTGATCAAGCCGCCGACGCCGCGGCCGACCGAGCCGCAGATGGTCGCCGTGGTGGCGCCGTCGCGACCGGTCTGGAAGCTGCCGCTTTTGATCGCGATCATCGTCGTCACCATCGGCCTGTCCGCGTGGGCCGTCATGATGCAGCTGTGAGCGCGGCGATCTGCCCCGGTCGATAGGCGCGAAAACAACTGGCGCCGCTCGCAGACAGCGCGAGAATCCACGCGTGGATCGCCGAAGGTTTCTCCAGCTCACCGCCGCCGGGGCTGCGGCGTGGCCGCTTCGTTCGTTCGCGAAGAAGGATCCGGCCGACGTCTCGATCAAGGTCGTGCACTCGACGAACTCGATCACGAGGAAGCCGTACCCCGATCACGTGGACAGCATCGCGAAGCTGCCGGCGTGGGATGGTCAGACGGGGAGCGAGTCCGTCCCCGGATCGATGCGGCAGTTCCGCGGCAACCACGCGGGCACGTACTACGGCTCGGGCAAGCTGTCCGAGAACCTCCGGCTGCACTGGAAGTTCCGCATGTCGGACTTCAAGACCACGTTCCAGAACAAGCCGCACACCTGGAGCGGCACCGGGTGGACGGGGCAGACGCTCAAGTACGGCGACTACGTGTGGGCCGCCGATGTCGGCGGGCACCTCCACTGCTGGGAAGCCAAGACCGGCAAGCTGGTCTGGGTGTTCTCCGGCGATCGGATGTTCAAGGGCTCGCCCGCGCTCTACAAGAACCGGATCTACATCCCCGGCGTCGACAATCACATCCGCTGCATCGACGCCAGCAACGGCAAGCTGATCTGGGACTGGTCGAGCTGGGCCGATAACGATTCTTCGCCGCGCATCCTCGACGGCAAGCTCTACATCGGCGGCGAGGACGGCGACCTCAAGTGCTTCGACGCCGAGACCGGCAAGCTCGAGTGGAAGGAGTCGTACGGCCGCGGCTCCGGCGAGGAACCGGGCAGCGAGGGCATCGAGTGCTCGCTCGCGATCGCCGACAACATCGCCTACTTCGGTCACCTCGAGGGCATCGTTCGCGCGTACGACCTCAAGAACCGCAAGCTGGTGTGGAAGACGCCGAAGCTCGGTCTCGATATCGATGCGTCGGCGCTGGTCGTCGGCGACAAGCTCTACGTCGGCATCGAGGAAGGCAAGCACACGCTGATGTGCTTCGATCGCGCGACCGGCAAGCAGATCTGGGGCAAGAAGCTATCGGGCGGCCTATGGGGCTCGCCGTCGAAGTTCGAGACCAACGTGATCGCCACCACCGCCGGCGGTCGCGTGGTCAGCCTCGACGGCACCACGGGCAACGAGAACTGGTCGTACAAGATCAGCAACGGCAGCTGGTACTCGCCGCAGATCGTCGACGGCAAGGTGCTGTTCGGTTCGTACGGCGAGTACTACGAGATGCTCGATGCCACGACCGGCAAGTCGATCTGGAAGGGACACCTCGGCGATCGCACGCACTCCGGCGCCGCGATCGAGGACGGTCACATCTGGTTCGGCGGCGGCTCCGGCTACATGTACTGCTGGGGCCCCTAGGCGCTGCCCGGCACCGTCGCGACCTGCTCGAGCACGTGCTCGACGACGCGCTCGCGCTGGTGAAGCTGCTCGCGAAAGTCGTGGGAGTCGGCGCGGGCGCTCTCGTTGCGGAGTTGCTTGAGCGCGCTTGCGAGGATCTCTCGAACGATCGTGGCTTCGTTGGAGTCGAGGGTGATCACCATGTGATCGATGGGTGCAAGACCGATGCGCGCGCGTTGCGAGAAACCCGCGTAGCGCGTTGATCGCGTGGCCCTGGCGATCACAACATCCCCGTCGGGAGACCGATGGCGAAGTCCAAGAAACCGCCTGCCAAGGCGAAGTCCGCGTCGAGCAAGCCGGCGAAGGCCGCGGCCACGAAGAAGACCGTCGCCAAACCCACTCCGAAATCACCTCCACTCGCGAAGACCGCGACCAAGCCCGCGAAAGCTGCGAGCGCGGTCCAGGCCACGATCGACGACGCGGGCACCGCGTGGATCGACGCGGGCAACGGCTATCAGCTCACCCTCGATGGCAACAAGCTCGCCGCGCGCGGCAAGGGCAAGCGGCTGGCGTCGGTGCCCAAGGAGATCCGCGATGGTGATGTCGCCGATCAGCTGGAGGCGCTACGCGACTGGCTGATCGAGCACGAGCGCGAGTGTGTCGCGACCGTCGAGCTGTGGATGTTGCGCTCGCTCGCCGTGCCGCGCACGGTGCTGCAGGCGGTGTGGGAAGACACCGCGTGGCGCAAGCCGCTCGAGAACGCGGTGGTGATCGCGGTCAAGGCCGATGGTTCGCACGATCCTGCGAAGGCGGGGCTGTTTCGCGGCGTCGACCCGAAGAAGGGTGTCGGCATCGTCGATCTCGATGGCGAGACCGGCTGGCTCGCCACCGATCGAGTCGCCATCCCGCACCCGATCATGATCCCCGAGCTCGACGCCTGGCGCGAGCTGGTCGGCCAGCTGAACGTCACCCAGGGCATCGCGCAGCTGCATCGCGAGACCCACGTCAAGACGCCGGAGCACGCGGCGGCGACTGCGATCGATGTCTACGAGGACGGCAAGTTTGCGATGCTGATGCACGCGATCGGCAAGGCGCGGCAGCTCGGCTACAAGGTTCGCGGCGGCTTCGCGACGTGCAAGACGTGGGACGGCGAGACCACGGCCGAGGCTCGCTACTGGATCGGCTCCGACAGTCCCGACGCCGAGACCTATACCGGGCAGCTCGGCTGGGTGGACGGTCGCGAGAAGAGCCTCAAGATCGCCGACGTCGGTCCGGTCGCATTCTCCGAGGGCATGCGGATGGCGTCCTCGATCTATGCGGCGCGCGTCGTCGAGAAGACGGAGGCGTCGTGAACGATCAAGCCGCGCTGCACGCCGGAGGCATCGTCCCCACCAACAGCAAGCTCGGCAAGGACGACGCCGTCGACACCGTGGTCGCGCGCGCGTACGCCCATCCGGTGATGCCGGGGCGCGTCGTCGTCCGGTTGTGCGCCGAGGGTGTGGCCGCGGGCGACGAGCTCGAGATGTCGACGCTCGGGTTCGCGCCCGGCGAGGATCGCGGCGCGGTCGGCAAGGAGCGCAAGCGGCCGCTTGGGTTTCCCGGCTGGGCGCTGGTGAACGATCCGAAGAACGCGCGCTACGCGCTCGATGTCGTCAAGGAGCTCAAGAAGCACGCGCGCAAGGCGAAGAGCAAGCCGGGGCATGCGAAGGACGCGTTCGACGGGATCGCGAACCGACTGTCGAAGACGGTGCCGCACTTCCTGCCGTCGTATTACGAGGAGGTCGGGCGCGTGTTCATCGAGCACGGCGCGCTGGCGTACGCCGCGACGATGTTCGGCAAGGCGCGCGAGGTCGAGGCGGTGCACGCGCTCGAGGTCGACGAGCAGCACCGGATCGATGGCTTCCTCGAGTTCGCGCTCGCCGGCGCGGTGACCACCAAGGCGCTCTCGGAGTACGCGAAGCAGCTGGCGGAGCACCACGAGCCGAAGGCCGCGTACGCGCACTTCCGTCAGCTCTGCGTGCAGCGCACGCTCGGCGGCATGCCGCCGTGGTCGGGCATGGCGAAGGAGCTCGGCCGGCTTGCCAGGGCAGCGAAGCTCGACGTCGACAGGGAAGCCGCGGCGCTGATCGCCGAGATCATCGAGTCGCCCGCGCTAGCCAAGGCGGCCGCCGAGTTCTGGCGCGCGTATGCCGAACCGATCGCGGCGCTCGCGAAGGCTTCTCCCAGCGTGCGCGGTGCGCTGCTGAACCTGTTCCCGACCGGCTCGACGTACAGCGCCGACCTCGACGACATCTGGCTCGATCTCCTCGAAGCGAGCGGCGCGATCGACGCGCTGATCGGCGGCGACCATCCTCCGGAGGCTCGCCCGAACGGGAGCCGCGCCGCGTGGTTCGACAAGCTGTGCAGTCACCTCGCGCGCAGCTGGAGAAGCTCGACGATCTCGTCACGCGTGTTCGCGGTGTTGCGCCGGATGGCGCCGGCGTTGATCGCCGACGGCGCGCCGATCAAGGCGATGGGGCGGTGGCGCATCGATCTCGATCTCGCGGAGCTCGCCCTCGAGCTCGGCGTCCCCGTCGAGCCGCCCGAGAACACGTATGCGGATGGCGCGCAGTGGGCGCAGCTCGTCGATCAGCCGGATCGCGGCCGCGATCCCGTGCGCTGTGCGGCGCACCCGAAGCTGCAGTCCGTGGTCAGCACCGCGGTGATCAATACAATCGGCACGGAGCCGTTCGACACCGCCGCCCGCGGCAAACAGGGCTTCCTCGCCGCCAAGCGCGCGTGGCTCGAGAGCAAGATCGCGGAGGCGGAGAAGGCCGCGCTGCCGGCGTTCGAGGATGCGCTCGCCATGATCGAGCAGAAGGTCAGCGCCGGCACGTTCGCCGAGCTGCCCGATCTTCACGCGCGGTTCGCCGCCGTCGACGTCGCTCCCGCGCTGGTGCGGACGCTGCGCGTCGGCATCATCGACGAATTCGGCTGGCCGCTGCTCGAGGAGGTCGCGAAGGAGCTCGATCCCGACGGCACGGCGCAGCTCACGCTGCACGGTGGGCCGCCATGCGCGGTGGTGGCGTCGAAGGTGCGCGCGATCGCGATCGCGGGTGATCAGCGCAAGGGCGTGCACGACTTCGTGATCCCACCGAGCTACGAGCTCGCCACCACGCGGTTCATCGGCGATCAGTTCCTGGTCGTGCTCAAGCAGGGCTACAAGCTCGCCTGCTACTGGTCGAGCGCGCCGCACGATCTGTGGGAGGACAAGGACGCGAATGTGTGGTCGATCCCGACCACGGTCGGCCACGCGGTGGTCCTCTCCGATGGTGGGTGGCTCGAGGCGCTGCGGCCGATGCGCGCGGGTGACCGCACGCTGTCACTCGGTGCGCGGATCAGCGCGTTCGACGGCGCCACGACGTGGATCTCCGAGTGGGTGGCCGGCGAGCATCGCTGGCGCGAGGTCACGGCCAGCGGCGAGCTCGGGCGGCAAAGCTGGCCGGCGTGGCTCGAGGGCTTCGCCGAGGGCGACTGGAAGCTCGATGCGGCCTCGCACTACCTGCCGGCTCCCGCGGGCATCACCAGCTCGCCGCTCGGAGTCAGCGACGGGTTCGTCGGTACGCGAATTCGCTTCCGGGGGCCGTCGTACTACAAGGCCGAGCGGCGCGAGATCGAGTCGATCGATGGCGCGAAGATCGCGGGTGGCGGACATCTGCAGACCCGCGAGCTGATCGCGTTCCCCGATGGCGGCGAGCGCCGGCCACTCTCCGAGCACCATGTGTCGGGGAGAGGCCTGACGCTGACGATCTTCGATCCGACGGCCAGCTTTGTCGGGAGCGAGGTCGGCGGTGGTGATCGCCGCTATAGCCACGGTCAGGCGGCGATGGTGCAACGCGGGTTCCTGCATCTCTACTCGACGCGCGATGTCGCGGGTTCGCGGCGGATCCACTCCGCCACCGACGACGATGCTCGCGCGCTGATCGCGGCCGCTCCGGAGCTCGAACCGACCAAGCTCGCGCCGGATGATCTGCCCGGCGTGCTTGCCGAGGTCACGCATCCGCGGTTGCGCAAGGGGCTCACCGGCCTCGCGGTGATGGCGGCACAGCTCCAGCGCCGCCACGCCAGGCTCGCGAGCGAGCGCGCGCCCGACAAGGCGAAGGCACCGATCTCGAGCGGCCCGGCCGACGACGTGGTGCTGAAGGCGCTCGCAGGCTGGGTCCGCCAGCAGTGGTCGAGCGCGGGGAGTGCGTGGGCGCAGATCGAGCAGATCGGCGGCGAGCTCACCGTCGACGATCGTAGCGATCGCGACGTCGACGAGATCGCGGCGTCGCGGATCGACTGGCTCGATGCCGCGGTGATGCGAACCGCACTACCGGTGCTGGCCGTCGCGATCGGGACCGCGCCCGAACATCGCGCGGTGGTCGCGAAGCTGTACGAGCACCTGGTGCGCTCGCTGCCGCCGGCGGCGAACCTGCGCACCATGCACGCCCGCGGTGCGATCGAGGGCCTGCAGCCCGCGACGATCCGGATCCGGTGGCGCGGCGGCAATGCGTACGTGATCCGGCAGCTCGGCTACTCGGGGGACCAGTTCCAGATCCTCGAGTACGCACCCTCGGGCACGTTCACGCTGCCGTGGCCACTCACCGTGGAGCGCGAGCTACGCGGCACCGACGGGGGGCCGTCGCCGGACGAGGTGACCGCGGCGGTCGCCTCGGGTGCGACGTCGTGGTCCGAGGAGGTGGCGGCGCAGCTCGCGGCGGACACCGGGCTGACGCCGTCGGAGGCGGCCTATCTGTGGGCCGGTTGCCCGGGGCAGACCGAGCGCGGCACGAACTTCCTCGCCAAGGAGCTGCGCGAGCAACTCGGGCTCAAAGCAGCCCAGGCGGCACTCGCGCGAGACGCCCTCAACATCCCGAAGCACGCGACCAAGATCGCGGCGCTCGCGGAGCTCGGTCGCGCGGAGATGGCGGGCATCCTCGACGGCAGTGCGATGCCCATGCTCGCGGCCGCGTGGAAGCGGTTGTACGGCGCGCGGGTGTCGATCCCCGAGGCGCTGATCGCGGCGGCGGATGCGCTGTCGCTGTCGAGCAACGTGCCCGGCGTGCTCGGCATGGTCCTCGGCGGCGCCGAGTCCGCGCAGCTGACCAAGGACGGATGCTTCGCGTTCGACGTCAACGGCAAGCTGATCCGCGCCGGCGCGCTCGAGCCGCTCGTCGGCCAGACCGCGATCGCCAACCCCGAGCAGGTGTTCGATGGCTCGACGCTGACGATGCTCGTCCACTACCTGCCGTTCCTCTACGCGGCGTTGCCCGTCGGTGATCCGCTGCGCGGTCGCGCGGTCGAGGCGTATCGACTCGGGCTCGAGCGCGTCGCGGCACCTGGCCTGTGGGTGCTGGGTGGCTCGGTGTGGCTCGACGCCGACAAGCTCGAGCCCCTCGATAAAATGCTCGCGACGGTGGGCGAGTTGCTGCCCGGCATCGCCGAGGGGCGCACGCTGCGCAAGCTACCGGGCTGCATCGTGCTCCGCTACGGGGCCAACGCGATGGCGTACATCCATCCGGCGTCGCTCGATGCGCGGGCACGCGCGGTGTTCGATCCGGTCATCGCGCAGATCTCCACGTACCTGACGACGTCGAAGGAGCTCGACTACCTGCGCGGTCCGGACCTGCGCGCGATGATGGAGCGCATCGAGATCACGCCGGTCCCCGCCGGTTGCTGGGAGCAGAACCCGCTGCTGTCGGCGCCGAAGCTCGTCGACAAGGCCATGAAGAAGCTCGGCGTCTCGCGCGAGGCCGCCGCGCTCTACCTGCAATACCTCGTGCTGCTGTGGCCGACGCCGAAGGCACTCGCCGAGTACAACGGCTGGAAGCCCAAGCAGGTCGCGGACACGCAGGCGGAGCTGGTCGCCGCGGAGCTGATCCTCGAGGCGAAGCGCGAGCGTGCCCAGCGCGGTCACTTCCTGCCCGGCGGCTGGGAGGCGCTGAAATCGCCGCACCCGCCGCTCGAGTCGTGGAAGCTGCCGCTCTACCACACGTATCCAGGTTCGCCGGTTCCACAGCTCGGCAAGTTCCAGGCGCTGGCCCCGTTCCATCTGCTGTTCGAGCGCGCCTGGACGCGCATCGAGAGCGGCGATCAACCGCGATACGAGGACGTGAAGCGATGAGCAAAGACAAGCCGACCACCGCCGAACAGGCGCCGCCGCCCGAGCAGATCCACGCCGCCGAGCTCGAGTTCCTCGCGAAGTGGGACGACGGTCCACGTCCGCCGAGCTGGAAGCTGACGCCGAGGGCGGTGGTGACGTTCATCGTCGGCTCGAGGAACGAGGCGCTCAAGGTCGCGAACCAGGCGATGGTGATCAGCGAGAAGTTCGTCGGCGATCGCGCGCTGGTCGAGCGCTGTGTCGTCACGCTCGCGGGAGAGCGCGGTCTGCTGCTGGTCGGCGAGCCGGGTACGGCGAAGTCGATGCTCTCCGAGCTGCTCTCCGCCGCGGTCTCCGGCAACTCGTCGCTGACGGTGCAGGGCACCGCCGGCACCGCCGAGGAGCACTTCCGCTACGGCTGGAACTACTCGCTGCTGATCGCGAAGGGCCCGCACCCCGAAGCGCTGGTGCCGTCGCCGGTGCTCCAGGCGATGCGGCGCGGTGGGATCGCGCGCGTCGAGGAGATCACGCGCTGCTTGCCCGAGGTGCAGGACGCGCTGGTCTCGATCCTGTCGGATCGCCGGCTCAGCGTCCCCGAGCTCGGCGTGCTCGAGCCGGCGCAGCGCGGCTTCAACGTGATCGCGACCGCCAACCTGCGCGACAAGGGCGTCTCGGAGATGTCGGCCGCGCTCAAGCGCCGCTTCAACTTCGAGACCATCGGGCCGATCGGCGATCTCGCGCGCGAGGTCGATCTGGTCAAGCGCCGGTCCAGGCAGATCGTCGCGGAGGCCGGGGCACCGCTCGGCGTCGACGATGCCGTGCTCGAGGCGCTGGTCACCGTGTTCCGCGATCTGCGGCTCGGTCGCACCGTCGAGGGCTGGCCGGTCGAGAAGCCGACGTCGGTGATGTCCACCGCCGAGGCGGTCGCGGTCGCGTCGTCAATGGGGCTCGCCGCGACCTACTTCCCGAACGATCGCGACGTCGCGCGGCTACTCCCCGAGTACCTGCTCGGTGTGGTGATGAAGGACGAGCCGAAGGATCGCGGCAAGCTGCTCGCGTACTGGGATGCCTCGGTCAAGCGGCGCGCCGAGGGCGACGCTCGCCTGTGGAAGTCGCTCCACGAGCTCCGCCGCGTGCTGGAGGCCTGATGCTGGGCACCATCTTCCTCGGCACGAGCGAGACCACGAACGACAGCGCGCCGGCGGCGCCGTCGGTCGACGCGAAGTCGTGCGATCCCGTGAAGCTCGGCACGCTCGGCAAGCTCCTCGGGGTCAAGGGATCCGCCAGCGGCGCGCCTCTCGATCCGACGGCGGCGGAGCACTGGGTGATCCCGATCTCCGGGCCGCTGGTGACCGCGCTCGCGAAGCTCGATGCGAAGAAGCGCCCGGCGATCGCGAAGAGCTGGGCGGCCACCGAGGAGTGGAAGGCAGACGGCGGCACCGCGAAGTCGCTCGACACGATGCTGGCAGGGCTCGCGAAGCTCGCGGCCACGGCCGTCGCGAAGAAGCGGCCGCTCTATCTCTGGCTGTCGCTGTGACGCTGCTCGCGGCCGACGATCCGGCAGCTGCCGTCGCCGAGCTGGCCGCGGCGAATGCGCCGTGGCTCTACGGCGTGCGCCATCACTCGCCGGCCTGCGCGGTCGCACTTCCCGCGCTCCTCGATGCCTATCAGCCGACGCACATCGCGCTCGAGCTGCCCGCCGATCTCCAGGACTGGATCGAGTGGCTCGGTCACCCGGAAGCGGGGGCACCGCTCGCGATGGCGGCGGTCGCGAAGGACGGCGGTGACCTCGGGTTCTATCCGTTCGCCGACTTCTCGCCGGAGCTGGTCGCGATCCGATGGGCGCGCGCGCATGGCGTGCCGGTGGTCGCGATCGATCTGCCGTCGGCGGAGCGCGGTGGGCGAGATCGCGAGGGTCGCTCGCTCGGCATCCACGAGCGGCTACAGCACGGCACCGACGACAGCTGGGAGTCGCTCGTCGAAGGTCCAGGCACGCTCGCCGATCCGGAACGCGTGCGGCGCGCCGCACTGCTCTACGGCTGGGCGCTGCGCCTCGACGCGGTGCGCGGCGGTGGCGTCTCCGAGCTCGATCTCGCGCGCGAGGCATACATGCGCTCGGCGATCGCGAAGCTGATGGAGGATCCGTCGTACGCGGAGTGGGATGGTCCGCCGGACGACGACATCCGCGAAGGCGACGAACCGTCCGCCGTTTCGAAGCCGAAGCCGGACGCGAAGCCGAAGCCGACGTCGAAGAAGACGGTCAAGAAGAAGGCGCCCGGGAAACTCGCGCGTCGCAGCGCAGCGCGAGTGGATCGCGAAGCCGACGGAATGGCTGCCCTCGAATCAGGGCGCGGGCCGTTCGTGGCCGGACTTGGTACGCAAAGCCGCAAAGGCTCGAAGGTCGATCGAGCAGAGGAGGGTTCGGGATCGAGGGCCGATACGATCGAAAACGGATCGCTTCCGATCGAACCCGAATCGCGTCCGATCGATCCCTCCGCGCCTTTGCGGCTTTGCGTACAAAAAACCGCGAGCGGCCCGCGGAAGGCCCGCGAACAAACACCCTCGGACCCGTTGGAGACGCTGAACCACGCCGTCGCGAACCAAGCACTTCGCGCTCGCATGGCCAAGGCGCCTGCGAAGACGGCGAAGCCGAAGCTTCCGACGGCGAAGCCAAGGCTTCCGACGAACGCCAAGGCCAGCACGAAGGAGCCGAAGCAGCTCGTGAAGGAGCGGGGTGCCGAGCCGGCCCAACCACCGGTGCGCTCTGCGTCCAAACGCGCACGCGTTGCCGCGATCGTCGGCTCGTTCCACGCCGCGGCATTGCTGCCGCGACCGAAACTCTGGAAGCGGCCGGCACCGGCGAGCGGCCGCCGCGTCGAGCTCGTCAGCTCGCTGATCCCGTACGGCTTCGAGCTCCTCGACGAGCGCAGCGGTTATCCCGCCGGCATTCGCGATCCGCTCTGGCAACAGCGGTTGTTCGAGACCCAGCGCGACAAGGGCGACGTCGGCGTGCTCGTCGCATCGTGCCTCGTCGAGATCACGCGCGGCATTCGCCAGCGCGGCCTGCCGGCGAGCGTGCCGGATGCCAAGGCCGCGGCCGAGGTCGCGAGCTCGCTCGCGCTGCTGCGCGGGCTGGCGACGCCGGGACGGCGCGAGCTCGTCGAGGCGGTGCAGACGGCGCTGACCCATGGCGAGCTGATGGGGCGCGGCCGGGTCGTGGCGAAGTCGATGGAGAACGTGATGGTCGGCCGCACGCGCGGTCACCTCGCACCGGAGACGCCGCGCAGCGGCCTCGCCCCACACGTGCTCGCGCTCCTCGACGAGCTGCGGTTGCCGCGGCACGGCACCGGCGTCGGCAACGCGAGGACGAGCATGACCGAGCCCGAGGATCTGCGGCTCGATCCGCTGCGCTCGAAGCTCGATCGCCGGCGCCACGTCGCGCTGTGCCGGATGCGCGCGTGCGGCATTCCGTACGGCACCGAGCAGGAGAGTGCCGCGGTCGGCGGCGTCGAGAGCCTGACCGCGACCTGGCGCGTGATGTTCACACCCTCGACGGAGGCGGTGATCGAGCTCGCCGGGTTGCGCGGCGTGACCCTCAAGCAGGCCGCGGCGGGCGCGCTGCGAACCGAGCACGCGCGGCTGGTCGCCGACGACAAGCTGACCGCGGTGGCGCTCGTCGAGCTCGCCGGAGCGGCGGCCGAGGCGGGCGCGGGAGAGCTGGTGCGCGAGTGGCTGGTAGAGCTGTGCGGGCCGCGGCTCGCCGAGGCCACGCTGACCGAGCTGATCGCGCTGGTCGGGCTGATCGATCGCATCCTCGCCGGGCACATCGTCGGCTTGCCCGCCGGGGCAGACGACGCGGTCGACGGCGAGGTCGACGTGTTCGTCGCACCGCCGATCGATCGCGCGCTCGTCATCAACACGGCGGTGGCATCGATCCTCGGGCTCGCCGGCAGCGAATCGCTGGCCGATGCGCGCTCGCTCGCGGAGCTCGTGCGCGTGCTCGAGCGGCCGGAGCATCAGGGGCTCGGCGAGGGCCGGCTGCGCTGGTCGATCGACCAGCTCGTCGCGACCGGCACGCCGATGATCGCGGGAGCCGCGAGTGTCGTGCAGGTGTTGATCGGCACGCGCACGGCGGAGGAGCTGTCGATCACGATCGGCGCGTGGCTCGACTCCGCGGTGGATCTCGAGACCCGGCGGATCCTCGCCTCGCGTCTCGAGGGCGCGATCGCGATCGCCGGCCCGCTGTTCGAATCGTCACCGGTGTTCCTCGACGGACTGTGCGAGCGCGTCGAGCGGCTCTCCGATCAGGAGTTCTTGCCGCGCGTGGCGGCGCTCCGTCACGGCTTCGAGACGTTGTCGACCGCAGCGCGTCGCCGGTTGCTCCACGCGCTCGGCGAGCGACTCGGCGAGACCGACGCACGAGGGCAGGGGTTGGACGTCGCGGTGACGATTCCCGCCGAGCTGATGGCCGCCGCGGCGAGTGCCGATGCCGCGGGGCGTGCGGCTGCCGATCGAGTTCCTCGCCCGGATCTGGTGGCTGCTCCGCCGGCGGGCAGTGCCTCGCGCGCATCAGCGGTGGTGCCCGATCACGCGATCCCGATCCGCGATCGCTGGCGGATGATCCTCGGCCACGAGCGCGACAAGATGAACCAGACCTCGCGCCGCGCGGCGCGCGCGCTCGACGAGCTCTACGGCACCGGGCACGGCGAGGGTTCGCGCGGCGAGCTCGGCGGCGGCGGCGGCCAGGAGGAAGGCTTCCCGACGGTGCGCGCCTGGCGCGACGAGATCGAGGCGCTGTTCGGTGCCAGCGTGTTCGAGGAGGTCGCTGCGAAGGCCGCCGCGCAGGGCAGGGTGGGCGCGCTGCTCGAGCTCGATCCCGACGCGGTGGCGCCATCGGTAGAGCTGCTCGAGCAGGTGCTGTCGCTCAAGGGCGGCCTCGGCGAGAGTCAGCTCGGGCGGCTGCGCCAGCTGATCTCGCGCGTCGTCGACCAGCTGACGCGCGAGCTCGCGGTGCGCGTGCGGCCCGCGCTGCACGGCGCGATCAGCCCGCGGCCGACGCGCCGTCCGACCGGCATGCTGCACCTCGCGAAGACGGTCGCCGCGAACCTCGCGCGGACGCGGATCGAGGACGAGCGCGTGACCTTCATCCCCGAGCGGCTGTTCTTCAAGTCGCGCAGCCGGCGGCACATGGACTGGCACGTCGTGCTCGTGGTCGACGTCTCCGGCTCGATGGAACCGTCGGTGATCTACTCGGCGATGATGGCCGCGATCCTCTCGGGCGTGCCGTGGATCGGCGTCAAGTTCATCGCGTTCTCGACGGAGATCGTCGATCTCTCGGAGCACGCGCACGATCCGCTCGCGCTGCTGCTCGAGGTCTCGGTCGGCGGCGGCACGCACATCGCGAAGGGGTTGCGCTACGCGCGATCGCTGGTCACCGTTCCGCAGCGCACGATCGTGATCACGGTCTCCGACTTCGAGGAGGGCTTTTCGGTCGATGGCCTGCTGCAAGAAGTCCGGGCGCTGGTCGAGGGGGGCGTCACCTGCCTCGGCCTCGCCGCGCTCGACGACCGCGGCGCACCTCGTTACGCGGTGCCGATCGCGGAGCAGGTCGCTGCCGCCGGCATGCCGGTCGCCGCGCTCACTCCGATGGAGCTCGCACGCTGGATCGGAGATCAGATCCGATGAGGCCGAAGATCGATGCCGGCCTCGCGGGCACGTTGACGGCCGCGATCCCACCGCGCCTGATCAAGCGCCTCGATGCCGAGCCGCTGCTCGCCGATCGCTGGACGTGGGCTGCCACCACGGTGACCACCGACAAGGGCGAGGCCGTGACGTTCGTCGTCGAGGATGACGTGATCACGTCGCTCGCATGCTCGTGCCTGCTCTCCCCCAAGTGCCTGCACGTCGCCGCGGTGGTGACGCTGCTCGAGCCCGCCGGAGCGGCGGCTCCCGCGACTCCGACGATCGCGGCAGCGCCCACCGACGTCACGGTGGAGATCACCGGCGACGCCCGCGTCGCGGCAGGCAAGGCGTTCCGCGCGGTCTCCGACGTGCTCGCCGGCGGCGCCGAGGCCTCGGGTGCGTTCGCCCAGGCCGAGCTCCTGCGCGCGATCCACGCGTGCCGAACCGCCTCGCTGCATCGCCTCGCCTCCGGCCTGACGCGCATGCTGCGCTCGATCCGCGACCTGCGCGCCGACAAGCCCGAGTTCGCGCTCGAGACGTTGACCGGCGATCTACGCGACGTGCTTGCCGTCGCCCATGCGCTGTCGACCGGTGACAGTCGCGCCGAGCTGGTCGGTACCGCGCGCCGCGAGTACTTCGCCGCCGGCAGCTTGAAGCTGCGCGGCGTGCTCACCGAGGCGGTGGTCGCGCGATCGGGCTACGCCGGCGCGGTCACCTATCTGATCGACGACAAGGGCCGGATGTACTCGCGCTCCGACGTCGCCGCCGGTGATGCCGGTCGCGCCGCCGGGGCCTACGATGCGGCCGCGGGCATCGGCGATGCCGTGCTTCCTCATCGCGAGCTCTGCCGCACCGGGCTGTTCGTCTCCGATGCCACCGCCTCTGCCGACGGCCGCCTCGGCGCCGGGCAGAAGGTGCGCGCGGTCCGCTCGACCGAGCCCTCGCGCTGGGACACCGAACCGCTCGCCTCGCGATTCGCACAACCGATCGCGGAGCAGCTCGCGCGGATCGCCGAGCACGATGCCTCGCCCGACGAGCTGCGCCCCGCGGGCTGGGACTTCCTCTATCTCGAGGGCACACTGATCTCCGGACCCGGCGGCGTGGCGATGGTGGCGCAGCACGGCATCCCGGTGCGGCTCACCACGCCGCTCGAGCAGCAAGCGCTCGCGGCGCGCGACAACCTCGTGATCCTCGCCCGCGCGTCGGGCTTCGCCGTCCGCGCGATCGGCCGCGTTCGCGTCGGCACGGCGCGCCAGGTCGATCTGCTCGCGCTCGGCCCCGCGCCGACCGAGACCCGGCTGGTGTTCCCCGACGCGTGGCACGGCCGCGCGAACCTCGCCTTCGATCGGCTGTCGGTGTCCCGGCAGGACGCGGCCTCCGAGCGGAAGCTCGAGATCGCACCCGCGCCTCCGACGGCAGATCTGCTCGCGGCGCTCCGCCGTCGGGTCGAGCGCGCGGTGCTCGGCGGTGCCGGCACGCTGCCGACCCACGCGATCGGCGAGCTCGAGCGCGAGGCCGCGCAGCTGTCCGAGCGATCGCTGCGCTCCGGTGCCGAGGTGATGCGTGATCTCGCGGCACTCGCGCACGATGCGGGGCGTGGCGCCACCGGTGCGCGCCGGCGAATCGATCACGAGGCGTTCGCTCGCGCCTGGCTGCGCGCCGCGCTGTACGAGGATGCCGCGCGCCGGCGGCTGGGCGTCGCCAGCTGGTAGTGCTATGTCCGCCTCGTGATCCTCCGCGAGACGTTCGAGGCCGGCCCGCTCGGCTGCAACTGCACCGTCCTCGCCTGCGGCGATACCAAGGACGCCGTCATCATCGATCCCGGTGGCGAGGTCGAGCGGATCGCGCAGATCGTGGCGAGCTACGACCTCACGGTCCGCTCGATCATCCACACCCACGCGCACCTCGATCACATCTACTGCACGCGCGACGTCAGCGAGGCGCACGGCGGCGACATCTGCCTGCACCGGGGCGACGCCTTTCTCTACGACGGCTTCGCGATGCAAGCGGCGATGTTCGGCTGGAAGGTCCGCGACACGCTGCCGGTGACGCGCTGGATCGAGCACGAGGACAAGATCGTCGTCGGCAAGCGCACGCTCGACGTCGTCCACACGCCCGGTCACACGCCGGGCAGCGTGTGCTTCGCGCTCGAGGATGCGGATGCCGGCCGCATCCTGTTCGCGGGCGACACGCTGTTTCGCCGCAGCATCGGCCGCACCGATCTACCGGGCGGCGACGGCAAGTTGATCCTGCGCTCGATCAAGGAGCGGCTGTTCTCGCTCGATCCCGACACGCTCGTGATCACCGGCCACGGTCCGACCACGAAGATCGGTGACGAGGCGAGAGCGAACCCGTTCGTGCGCTAGCGCTAGCGCCGCTCGGGGGTGGTCAGCCCGAGGTGAAGCTCGAGCATCGGTAGCGTCTTCGCATCCATCCCGGTCGTTCGTGCGGCGCCTGCGCGCAGCTGGACGAATGGCTGCGCGTAGCCGCCGATCCGCCATCGCGATTGATAGGCGATGCCGGCAAAGCCGTAGTAGAGCGGGTCGACCGCGGGGTTGGTCGCGCCGTTCTGCAGGACCACTGCGGCGGTCGCACCGGCGATCGCATCCGCACGCGAGCGACCGAGCGCGACGCGACCGAGCAGCGTGCCCCCGAGCCCGACGAGACCGTTGTCCTGCGGCGCGAACGACTCGCGCGAGAGATCGGCGATGTAGAACCCGAACTCGAGTGGCCGATAGCGCACGCCGATCGTCGTGCCGACGACCGGCTGAACACCGAGCGCACCGACGCTCGCATCGGCGACCACCAGGAACCGCGTGCCCGGTTCCTGCGGCGCGCTGACCGCGACCACCGCGATCGCGGTGCCTTCGCACCACAAGAAGTCGCGCGCTCGATCCTTCGCGTCGATGCTGGTGTAGCAGCGGACGTCGCGCACGCCATCCGCGCCGGCCGCGCCGGCCTTGCCGCGCAGGTCCGCCAGCGCGCGGTCGAGGAGCGGTTGCGCGATCGACTCGGCCTCGTCGCGAGGGCTCGGGCAGGGACGCGAGTCGCCCATCGCCACCAGCTGGAACGCACAGCGCACCGCCTGGTGGTCGTCGGGCTCGAGCAGGACATCGCCGGATCGCACCGGCCCGACCGCGGAGCCGAGCAAGGTCGAGTCGGGATCGCCGAGCTCGAGCACGTACTCGCGGTGGCCTCCCACCGTAGTCCACCAGGGCAGCTCTCCGATCGCGATCCGTACGTCCTCGCCGGCCACCGGTGGTGCGACCGGTGTCAGCGGCGCGGGCTTCCCCGCGTAGAACCGCGCCATGCCGGGATCGTGCGCGCAGGCAGTGAGGGCGACGACGAGCGCGATCCGGAGCATGTGGGAAACGCTACGTCCGCAGGGGGAGATCGCGTGACGCACCATCGAGGCAGTGCCCGGCAACCACTGTCAATCCGGACGGTTGTCAGACCGATCGCGTATTCAGCTGGCCGATGCGGATCTACTTCGTCGGCTCCCACGCGACCGGAAAGACCACGCTCTGCCGCTACGTCAGCCGCCGGTTCGGCTTGCCGATGATCACCGAGGTCGCCCGCGCCGTGCTCGCGGAGATGGAGACCGGGTTCGATGCGCTGCGCACGGACATGGATCTGGTCGGCGAGTACCAGGAGCGCGTGTTCGCGCGGCAGGTCGCGGTCGAGCAGCTGCACGATGGCAAGTTCGTCTCCGATCGCGCGTTCGATAACCTGGCGTACGTCGCCGAGCACACCACCAACGCGGCCACGATGATGAACGACCCGCGGTTCCGCGAGTACATGTCGTGGGTCGCGAGCGGCATCGTGTTCTTCCTCCGCCCGCACCAGTCATTGCTCAAGGACGATGGCGTGCGCGCCGGCGTGTCGTGGGATTCGGTGCTGCGCATCGACGGCATGGTCAAGCTGATGCTCGAGCAGTACCGCGTGTCGTACTTGCCGATCGAATCGGTGTCGATGCAGGAGCGCGTCCGCGCCGTCGAGTTCGTACTCTCGCGCTCCGGGCTGCGCCCCGTCGAGACGCCACGGCCGCGCGCACGCGCCAACACGATCCCGCCGATCCCGAACCTCACGCAGCAGTCGTTGCCCGGTGTCGCGCCCAAGCCGAAGCCGCCCACCTCGGTGGAGTCATGGCCGTACGCGCTCGTCGATAGCGGCGATCACGAGGCTTAGAAGGTCTTCGTCATCGTCGTGGTCTCGCCCGCGACGATGGTGATGGCGTAGGTGAAGCGATCGCCCGCGACGGTGAACGTCACCTTGTGGCGGCCGGGTTTGACCGGCATGGCGTCGATCGGGGTGGTCAGTCCGGTATCGATATGGTCGATCCAGATCCTCGCGGGCGGCGTGCTGGTGATGCTGAGGTAGCCATTGGCGTCGACGGGGCCGCGGGTGTCCCAGTCGAGCCGGTACTCGAGCGTGGCGCCACTCGTGATCGTGACCTCGAACCGCTGGCTGTCGCCGTTGTCGCGCTGCGCTCGCACGACGTGACGACCGACCGACAGCTTCAGCTTGAGCAGCGGCGTGCGGCCGACACGCTTGCCATCGATCTCGATCGTCGCGGAGTGCTGCGAGTCGAGCGACAGGTAGCCCTCCGGGCCCGCGACGGCGACCGCCACGAGGACGACGAGCGTCGCGATGGCGAGGACGAGCTTCACAGGATGACGTCCCGGCAGGTCGTCAGCAGCTGGCCGCGCACGCAGTGCTTCGCCATCTTGTCGTCGCGCGTGCGCACGAACACCGGCTGGTAGAGCTGGTGATCGTCGCTGGCGTACAGATAGCGCACCTCGCAGATCGGCCTCTCGCCACGGCCGAGTGCCGCATCGAGCGCGCGCCGCGATTCGTTCGTGGTGCCGGCGAAGACCTTACCCACCTCGAACAGCTTCTTGCCGTCGTAGACCGCCATCAGGTAGGCGTTGCCGGCGTTCTCGAGCACGATGACATCGCAGCTCTTGATGAACTTGTGCTTGCGCTGGGTGACGCCGCGCCCCGCGGTGTAGGGCGCGTCCTTGCGCTTGAACACGATGCCCTCGGCACCGGCGGCGCGCAGCCTGTCGTGGAGCGCGCGCTTCGCCTTCTTGCCCTTCGCGATCGGCACCACGCGGATGTCGCCTGACAGGGCGGGCTCGGCCTCGTTCTCGAGCAGCTCCCAGCGCTCGAGGTAACCGCGGTCGCGAACATCTTCCTCGCCCCACATCAGGATGTCGAACAACCAGTAGCCATCGTCGAGGAGCTCGCCGTCGACGACCGTGCCGTGCGGCAGGTACTCGAGCCCGGCGAGCTTGCGCATGTCGACCTTGCTCGTCTTCTGGCCGTCGCGATTGGTGACGATCAGCTCCTCGCCGATCGTGGTGAGCACGCGCATGCCGTCGATCTTCTGCTGCGCGAGCATCGACTCGTCGGCGAGGAACTTGTCGAGCTCGTGATCCTCGATCGGCTCGAGCAGCTGCGCGACATGACCGACTCGCGCCCGCGCGCGCGGCGCCTTGCTCCCCGAGCCCTCGCCGACCGGCGGCGCGACCTTCGCCGGCTTCACCTCCCTGGTGATCTCCTGGTAGCCCTTGTTCGTCTTCTCGCGCACCAGCGACGCGTACTTCTTCTCGGCGATCGCGAGCGACACCTTGACCGCCTTCGCGCCGGTGTTGAGCGTGCTGCCGCGACGCCCCCACGCGACCTTGACCGTGTAGAGGTCGCCCTCCTTCACGATCGTCGCGTTGTAGACCTTGTCCGAGGAGCCCTCCTGGAAGAACAGCTCGATCTCTTTGATCACGCTCACGCGCCCCAGGATAACGCGTCACGCGAGCGAGCGCTGGCGACCGACGCGAACCTCGAGATCGTCGTCGAGCTCCCGGAGCCGCTCGCGCAGCGCGGCCCACGGCCGGAGCTCGGGGAAGCTGGCGTCGAGGAAGCCGACCGCCTCGAGAGCGGTGCGCCAGGTCGCTGCGGGCAGCGTCGAGGTACCGGAGTCGTAGCCGAGGGCCGACACGACGCGCCAGATCTCGGCCCACGCCTCGCGCGCCGCCGCATCGAACCACCGGTAGGAACGCTCGCAGGCGGCGATCAACGAGCGCGGCAACACGCCGAACGACGAGCGGTCGTTGCCACATGACACCCACAGCGGTTCGCGCGCGGTCGGGGTATCCCAGCGTGGCCACGCACGCTCGACCTCGACGACCTCGAGGGCGGAGCTCTCGAATGCGACCGGGCCGCGGATGACCTCGAGCCGGCGGAGCTGCGGCATCCGCCTGATCGCACGCTGCAGCTGATCGCGCTCCTGGCTCGTCCGCAGCGACGGCACGCGCAGCTCGACCAGGCGATCGAGTCCGTCGAACCCGCCGAGCATCTCGAACACGTCGAGCTGGGTGTCGGAGGTCGCGCGCTGCGCCTCGTTCGCCGACAGATCGAGCCTGCGCAGCGCGGGGAAGCTCGCGACCGGCACCAGCTTCGGCCACGGCCGCTGCATCACGACCGGTCCGCCCGGGGTGCGCGCGAACCCGAGCTCGAGCTCGGTGACGGCGGGCATCGCCGGACCCGCCTGGAGGATGGGCAGCAGCGCATCGATGCCGTCGATCCGCACGCTGGTGACGTGCGGATGCGGAAACGCGAGGATCAGCCGGTGGCCGGCGAGCTCGAGGCGGGTCAGCCGCGGCGTCCCGGCGAGCACCGGTGCGAGGAGCTCGGGATGAAACGTCGGATCGCCGGCTCGCCACACGGCTTGCGGCGGCGGGCCCTTGAAGCGCGGGACGATCGTCAGCCGATCGAGCCACGGGCGAGGCATCGCACCGAGGTCGTCGAGCAGCCCGCGGATGGTGTGCGGGCGCTGGATCAAGGTGATGCCGCGGACGAACGGACCCGCGGGGCCGCGCAGGATCAGCGGCGCCAGCTCGACGCGCAGATCGTCGATGAACCCGAATGCGAACCGCACGCCCTCCCACGCTCCGCGGGTCGGGTCGACCGTGTCGTCGAGACCGAGCCACGCGCGCAGTGCCCGCCGGCGGCGATGCTCGACCTCGGGGCCACGGCCGTGGCGCGCGAGGTGGACATCGACGGCGATCAGCTCGCCGCGCGGATCACCGAGCTGCTGGAGGTGATCGCCGTAGACCGCCAGGTTGTCGAGCGTCCACGCCCTGCGGAGCTCGGCCTCGAGGGTGGCCGTCGTGGTCACGGGGCGACGAGATCGCGGGTGATGCTCGCGACGTCGGGGCAGCCGCACAGCGCCATCGCGAGATCGAGCTCGCGGCGCAACACGTCGAGCGCGGCGGTGACACCTTGCTGTCCGGCGGCGGCGAGGCCCCACAGCACGGGGCGTCCGACCAGCACCGTCCTCGCACCGAGCGCGAGTGCCTTGATGACGTCGGCGCCGCGGCGCACGCCACCGTCGATCAGGATCTCGCAACGACCGGCGACCGCATCGGCGATGCGCGGCAACACCTCGATCGTCGCCGGCGACGCATCGAGCTGCCGCCCGCCGTGATTCGACACCACGATCCCGGCCGCGCCGCGCTCGACGGCCCGCACCGCATCGTCGGCGCGCACGATGCCCTTCACCAGCACCGGCAACTTCGTGATCGAGCGCAGCCACTCGACCGCGCTCCACGTCAGGCTCGGATCCAGGAGCTCGCGCACGTAGGCGGCGAGCCCGGAGTCCTGGCCCGGCGGTGACGGCAAGCGCGCGTAGCCCGCGGCGAGCAGATTCTCGATCCCGAGGTGTGGGGGCAGCGCGAACCGGTTCTCGACGTCGCGCTCGCGGCGGCCGAGCAGCGGCGCATCGACGGTGAGCACCAGCGCGCGCGCCCCCGCCGCCTCGACGCGCCGGACCAGCGCCTCGGTCGCACCGCGATCGCGATAGACGTAGAGCTGGAACCACACCGGGCCCGTCGCCGCGGCGACCACCTCCTCGATCGCGGTGTTCGACAGCGTCGACAGGATGAACAGCGTGCCGGCCTCACCGGCGGCGCGCACCGAGGCCAGCTCGCCGTCGCGGTGAGCGAGCTTGTGGAACGCGGTCGGCGCGACGGCGATCGGCATCGCCAGCTTCTCGCCGAGCACCGTGGTCTCGAGCGATCGCTCGGCGACATCGACGAGCACGCGATAGTGAAGGCGCACCTGCTCGTACGCCTCGACATTGCGCCGCACGCACGTCTCGTCGTCGGCGCCCGACGCGTAGTAGTCCCACGCGAGCTTCGGCAACCGCGCGCGGGCGAGACGTTCGAGCTGGTGGAGGTTGATGAGATCCATATTCACTGCGCGACGAACATCACCGAGTTGGTGCTCGTGATCGTCACCGTCGGACCGAACGTGATGTAGTCACCGGCGGCGGCCCCCGGGTATCCGGTGCGCAACGACAGGGTCAGGAGGTATCTGCGGTTCGTTCGCAGCAGCGCTTCGGAGATCGCCACCCGCGGCTCGCGGGTACGGAAGTTCCGCACCGGCTCGAGGACGACGCGGCCATCGAGCACCGTGACCTCGCGCAGCTGGACCTCGAAGAAGTCGACGTCTCCACCGTCGGTCTCCCACGTCAGGACCGTGCTACCGGGCCGCTGGATCGGCACCTTCTGTTCGTTCGTCACCAGCGGGATGCCGCCGAGCACGGGATCGTTCGCGAAGGCGGCATTCGACGCGACCACCGCCGGCTCGCACTCGTCCCCGGGCGGCGCCTCCGTCACCACCGTGAACGACGCGAAGATCGCCTTCTCCGTCGCGTTCGGCAGGTTCAGCAAGGTCTTCACCGACGCACTGCCGACGGCCAGAGGATCGTGATCGATGAACGGATCGAAGTAGGGCGCGTCGGCTTCGACGATGAAGTCGTCGGCATCGTTGATGGCGGCGCCGGCGAGGATGTTCTGGCCGAGCACCCCGATCTCCTTGGCCGGAACCGCCACGACCGCCCAGTTCTTCGTGAACGCGGCGTCGGTGGCCGGCGGTGCCGCTTCCGTCAGCCGCTCGACCAGGTTCTCGAGATCCGCGGTCACGTGCACGCATCCGTTCGGCACCGCCGTCGATGTCACCGAGATCGAGTTGAGGTCGAACGGCTGCCCCCCGACCATCGCGAAGGCAGAGGTGAGCTTGCCGGAGTGGCCGATCGCGAGCTGGCCGGTGGTGAACTTGCCGGGGCTGTACTCGAGGATGAACACCTGATCGTGCTTGTCGCTGTCGAGGAGCCCTTGCGCGATGCCGCCGGTGGCGCTCGCGTCTCGCCAGTCGAACACGTCGGGCGCGATCGTGGTGGCGGTGAACTGGCCGACGGTGGCGACGACGCGCGAGCTGGTGAAGGCGCCCGGCAGCAGCACTGGGGTGTCGCCCAGCACGGGAGTCGCATCGAAGCGGCCCGCGAATCCGGCACCGATCGAGAGCTCCGCCGACGACTCCGAGATCTCGAACACCGTACCCTCCGCCGCCGTCTCGATCACGTAATCGGGCTGGCTGCGTTCGAACTCGAAGCTGCCGTCGGCGGCGATCGGGACCTCGGTGAGGTCCTGGGCGCCGTCGATCCGGACCATCAGCGAGCCCGGCGTCGGCAGCGAGACGATCTCGTTCTCGAACTGCGCGTTCGGGATCACGGTGTTCGTCACGAACCGGCCCCTGACGACATCGGGCGTGAAGGTGTCGCTGGGACCCGGATCGTTCAGCTTGAAGACCAGCTCGCAGCTCGGCAACAGCGCGCAGGCGAGCAAGCCGAGAGCACAGCGCATCCTCGAATTATCCATCAAATGGCGGTGAACAGCTGCGAGACCACACTCGCCTTGACGTTCGGGTAGCCGAAGGTAGCGTAGTCGCCGTTCGCGGCACCGGGAAACCCGGTGACCGCAGTCACCTGGAGGACGAAGTGACGCTGCGGCGTCAACAGCGTGTCCTCGATCTCGATGCGCTGCTCGCGGGTGCGATAGAGCCGCTTCTGTTCGAGCTCGAGCTTGTCGTTGCGCTCGAGCACCTCGAACAGCACCACGTCGTAGAAATCCGCAGCGCCGTTGGCCTCCCAGGTCACCACCGCCTCGCCCGGGCGCGAGATCTGGATCTGGGCTGGGGTGTCGAGCAGCTGGCCGTCGATCGCGATCGCGCTGCCGAACGCGATGCCCTGCGAGTCGACCGGCACGCGGTTGGTCGGGCACGTGCCGCGGGGGACCTCGACCACCATCGTGTAACCCGACAGCACGGAGCCGATGACGTTCGTGCCCGGAGCCTTCAGTGGACTGCGCGCGAGCACCTGGATCTGCGCGACGGTCGGATGATTCGGGAACGGATGGTGCGCGGGCATGTCGAGGTCGGCGTCGAGCGCCATGCCCTCGGTGCGCGCGATCTGGAAGCCACCCGCCGTCCCGGTCTCGAGGGCAGGCACGGCGGTCAGGGCGAGCGTGGTCGGCTCGAGGACGGCATCGGGCATTGCTTCCTGAAGACGGTCGATGTCGGAGGCGAGCGCCATCTCGAAGGTCGCGCAGTCGGTCTGGCCGACCGCGCCGACGCTGACCATGCCGAGGTCGACCGTCACGCCATCTTGCATCACCACGCTGTCGTCGCTGCCGACGGCGACGATCGCGAGCTGATCGGCAGCGTAGGCGCCGACGGCGGAGTCGACGATGAACACCTGATCGTTCGCGGTGGCATCGAGCAAACCGATCGGCATCAGGCCGAACGCCGGCACGAGTCTCCAGTCGACAAAGCCGGTGTTCGCCGGCGCGTGCGTCCACTGGCCGATGGTCACGAAGCTTCGCGTGGCGTTGCCCGGGGGGAGCGGGAGATCGATCAGCGTCGACTGCGTGATCGGCTCGATGTCGGCGCGGCCTGCCTGGTCGAGCGCGATCGTCAGCGTGCTCGACGTCTCGATGATCTCGCCGGTGTTGAGGTTGAAGCCGCTGAGGAAGCGGTACGACGCTCCGCGCTTCGGCACCGAGAACGTGCCGTCTTCACGGATCGCCACGTCGATGGCCTCGTCCTCGAAGATGAACTGGATCGCAGCATCGGTCGCGGGAATCCGGGAGACGGAGATCGTGTTGTCCGCGCCGAGACTTGCCCTGCGATAGACGAACGAGCCCTCGATGTTCTGGGTGTCCTCGAGCTCGAAGATCAGCTGACAGCCGGCCAGCTGAGCCATTCCCACGAGCGCCAGTGCGCTGCGCATCCAGCGATTATAGAGCCGACTCGATGGCTTCCGCGAGCGTTCGCAGCACGTCGAGCCGCGCGTAGTACTTGTCGTTGGCCGGGACCAGGTGCCACGGGGCCAGCTCGGTGCTGGTGCGGTCGACCATGTCGCAGACGGCGAGGTTGTAGGCGTCCCACTTCTCGCGGTTGCGCCAGTCCTCCTCGGTGATCTTGTGCTGCTTGAACGGCGTGGCCTCGCGCTCCTTGAACCGGCGCAGCTGCTCCTCGCTGCTGATCTGGAGCCAGTACTTGACGACGATCGTGCGGTTCTTGACCAGCTGCTCCTCGAAGTCGTTGATCTCGGCGTAGGCACGCATCCAGTCGGCCTCGCTACAGAAGCTCTCGACGCGCTCGACCAGCACCCGGCCGTACCACGTGCGATCGAAGATCGTGATCCGGCCACGCTCGGGAATCTGCCGCCAGAACCGCCACAGATACGGCCGCGTCCTCTCCTCCTCGGTCGGCGCGGCGATCGGGATGACGTCGTACTTCTTGGCATCGAGCGCCTGGGTGACGCGACGGATCGCGCCACCCTTACCCGCGGCATCGCAACCCTCGAACGCGGCGACCACGCTGAGCTTGTCGAACCGCTTGTGGCGCGTCAGCCGGTTCAGCCGGCCCTGGAGATCCGCGAGCTCTTCCTCGTACGCCTTCTTGTCGACCCGGCGATCGAGATCGAGCTTGTCGAGCACCGTGACGCCATCGATCGAGTGGACGCGCGCTGGGGCACGCACATCGCGATGCGGCTTGCTTGGCTCGTCGAGCCGGCGCCGGATCGCGTCGAGGATGGTCTTGCCGATCATCAGGTTGCGGTAGCGCTCGTCGCCGCCCTCGACCACCATCCACGGTGCGTCGGCCGTGCTGGTCTCGCGCAGCATGGTCTCGGCGACGGACTGGAACTCGTCGTACATCTCCAGGTGCTTCCAGTCGGTGTCGCTGACGCGCCACGCGGTGGACTTCTTCTTCGCCAGCTTCTCGAACCGCTTCTTCTGGCCCTTCTTCGACAGGTGCAGCCAGAACTTGAGGAGCAGGCACCCCTCGTCGGTCAGCATCTGCTCGAAGCGCAGCACCTGATCGAGCTCCTGCTGGAACTTGCCCTTACCGAGATCGCCGTAGACCCGGCGGATGAACGGC
The DNA here is from genome assembly GCA_023430775.1 of Pseudomonadota bacterium. Lineage (GTDB taxonomy): Bacteria > Myxococcota_A > Polyangia > Haliangiales > Haliangiaceae > JABFXX01. The sequence goes on along the minus strand of JAEYYY010000892.1, from coordinate 989 downwards.
ACCGAGTACCACGAGCCGACGAACACGCCGATCCGCCCCTTCGGCGGCAGCACGCGCCAGAACTTCCACATCGGCGGCCGGCCGTCGTCCTCGGCGACCGGGCGCATCGCGTTGGTCTGGACGTGGCGCGGATCCATCCACTCGTTGATCAGGTTCAGCGTCTCGCCCTTGCCGGCACCGTCGACGCCGCCGATCAGGATCACCACCGGGAACTTCTTCGCCTTCACGAGATCGTACTGCGCCGTCAGGAGGGCGTGCCGCAGCTCGGGCTCCTCCGCGTCGTAGCGCGCCTTGTCGATCTCGTGCCCCAGCTCTGCCGATTCGAACATCGGACGAGCGTATCAAATGGAGTACTTCACTCCGAGCACGTCGACGATCTTCTCGGCGACGGCGAGGTCGATGCCGAGCGCTTGCCGGACCTGCTCGAGCAGGTCGTCCTCGTCGGGCTCCACCATGCCGCCGCTCGCCATCGCGATATCGATCGCGAGCGTCAGCGTCTTGAGCTTGACGTTGTCGCTCGAGATCTCCGACAGCGCCTTGACCCAGGCTTCCTTCGACGGCCGCGTCAGCCGGAGCTCCGCCACTTGTTCCTTGAGCTCCATGATGTTGGCGTCGCGCAGCTCGGGGATGGTCTGCACGTACGCGTCGAACACGGGCGACATCTCGTCGTCCTTGAAGTCCGACATCAGCATCATCCCGTGGAGCAGCAGCACGGTGTCGTTGGGCATGGCGCCGAACATACCGCAGCTCAGCGGTGGTCCCAGTGCAGCAGGATCGCATCCTCGCGCTCGGCGGCGGCGCGGAAGAACTCGTTCAATACGTAGACCACCTCGTAGCCCTCGTAGCGCTCGAACATCGGGATCGCGATCGACACCAGATCCGGCGGCAGCATGGCGAGGTTGTTGCCGAGGTACTCGGCAGGCTCGGCACCGACCAGACAGGCGAACAGCGTCGACTCCGGCCACCGCGGGAACGGCACGGCGATGTCG
>JAEYYY010000773.1 GCA_023430775.1 Pseudomonadota bacterium | reverse complement strand
GCCATCAATCACGCCAAGTCGGCCAATGCGCCGATGATCGTGGCCATCAACAAGATGGACAAGCCGGACGCCAATCCGACGCGCGTCATCAACGAGCTGCTGCAGGCGAAGGGAGCCCGCCTGGCGTGACGATCTGTTAGCTGGCCCTGCACTCCGTATCGCCCTGCACTTGCGTGACGATCTGTTAGAGCTGGCCCGGCACTCACCAGCGCTTGGTGGGCAGGGCGTAGTCAGAGGGTCGCCAAGCCGCCATGGTTCGCCAAGGCTTCGCCAAGGGTTGTTCAAAAGGTCCTCCGTGCTCCTGCACGCGTCGCGGAAGATCGCGCGCTGTTGCAGGCGAAGGGATCGCTAGGACGCGCACGCAGGGCGTTTGATGGTGCTCCGGGCTGCTCTCGTAGAGCTCGCCCTGCACTTGCGTGACGAGCCGTTAGAGCTAGCTGGCCTTGCACTCACCAGTCACCAGCGCTTGGTGGGCAGGGCGTAGTCAGAGGGTCGCCAAGCCGCCATGGTTCGCCAAGGCTTCGCCAAGGGTTGGTTAAAAAAGGTCCTCCGTGCTGCACGCGTCGCGGAAGATCGCGCGCTCAGTCGCCATCGATGTCCGCAATTTCTGGGAGGCAGCGGACGACGCGCTTCACGCCATCTCGCAACCGGGACACGTTGAAGTTGATCAGAAGCCCGAGCTCGAGATGGGACGCTTGCAGGTAGGTGATCACCTGAGCGCGATGCACGTCCGCCAGCTTCTCCACGGATTTGAGCTCGACGACGAGCTCTTCCTCGACGAGGAAATCGAGCTGGTAACTGCCCACGACCTCGCCCTTGTATTCCATCGGGATCGATACATGACGCCTGGTGACCAGTTGTCGGAGCTGCAGCTCCCTCATCATCGCTTGTTGATACGCCGATTCCAGCAGTCCTGGACCGAGACATCGATGGACCTCGATCGCAGCACCAATGACCCGATACGCGAGTTGATCGACACGAGCAGACGGTTCGCGAAATGTCATGCGCACGCCCTCGGCCACCACTGCAGAAGGTTGCGTGCTCTCGTTCCAGCGAACTACGAGCACGGCGGATCTCCCTAAGATCCCTTGGCGAAGCCTTGGCGAACCATGGCGGCTTGGCGACCCTCTGACTACGCCCTGCTCGCTAGCCGGGGGGCAAGAGTGCAGGGCCAGCTCTCGTCACTCAGGGCGAGCTCTACGAGAGGGCCAGCTCTACGACTCCAGCTAACGCTTTTTCCGCGTCGTCGTCTGCACCTTCCGCCTCCGCAACCGCGTCGCATCCTTGAGCCGCCGCTCGGTCCGCTCGATCAGCGATTGCTGCGAGTGCTTCGCTCCTGCGCTCGATCGCTTCACGTAGCTGCCATCGGGGTTCATGTCCCACGCGCCGCGCTGATCCGAGAGCTGGGTGTCGAGGATGTGCCGCAGCTCGGATTGCAGGCGAGCATCCTCGATCGGGATCAGCACCTCGACGCGCTTCTCGAGGTTGCGCTGCATGGCATCGGCGGAGCCGAGGTAGTACTCGGGCCGGCCACCGTTGTGGAAGTAGTAGATGCGGGCATGCTCGAGGAAGCGGCCGATGATGCTGACGACCTTGATCGTCGACGACACGCCGCCGATGCCGGGGCGCAGCCGGCACGAGTCGCGCACGATCAGGTCGATCGTCACGCCGCGCTGCGAGGCGCGGTAGAGGGCGCGCACGATGTCGACGTCCTCGAGCGCGTTGAGCTTCCACTGGATGTGGCCGCGACCACCGCCACCCTGGATCGCGATCTCGCGCTCGATCTTCTCGAGCAGCGCCTGCTTGAGCATCTTCGGCGCGACGAGCAGCTTGTGATACTTGCGGCGCGGCTTGTAGCCGGTGGTGAGGTAGTTGAACAGCTCGGTGAGGTCGCGACCGATCGCGTCGTCGCAGGTGAACATCCCGAGGTCGGTGTAGAGGCGCGCGGTCCCCGCGTGGTAGTTGCCGGTCGCGACGTGCGCGTAGCGGCGGAGACCGTCGAAGTCGTTGCGCACGACGAGCGTGATCTTGGTGTGCGTCTTGAGGCCGACGACACCGTAGGTGACGTGGATGCCGGCGCGCTCCATGCGCGTCGCCCACTTGATGTTGGCCTCCTCGTCGAACCGTGCCTTGAGCTCGAGGACGACGGCGACCTGCTTGCCGTTCTTCGCGGCGCGCACCAGGTGCTTGATGACCTCGGAGTCCTTCGATGTGCGGTACAGCGTCATCTTGATCGCGCGCACCTTCGGATCGTCCGAGGCCTCGCGCAGGAACCGCTCCACCGAGAGCTGGAACGACTCGTACGGGTGATGCACGAGCATGTGCTTGGCATCGCGGATCGCGTGGAAGATCGAGCCGTCGGTGAGCAGATCGACGGGCTCGACCGGCGCGTGCGGCGGATCGCGGAGCTCGGGGATGTCGAGCGTGGCGATCTCCATCAGGTCGCGCATGCCGAACATGCCCTTCGCCTCGAACACGTCGGCTTGCTCGTCGAGCTCGAGCTCGGCGGCGAGCCGGCCGCGCAGGATCGGCTGCATGTTGCCGTCGACCTGCAGGCGCACCACGGGCGCAAACTTGCGCTCGCGGAGCTCGGCCTCGATCAGCTCGAGGAGGTCATCGGCGTCTTCCTCGTCGCGCTCGGTGATCGCGTTGCGCGTGACGCGGAACATCGAGCACGCCTCGACCTCCATCCCGGGGAACAGCAGATCGAGATTGTTCGCGATCACGTCCGCGAGATCGACAAAGGTGCGGGAAGCCCCGACGCGCAGGAACCGCGACGTACCGCCGCCGACCGGCACCTTGACGCGGGCGAGCAGGCCCTCGACATCGTTCTCGTAGCGCAGCGACACCAGCAGGTTGAGCGACAGGTTCGAGACGAACGGGAACGGGTGTGCCGGATCCATCGCCTGCGGCGTGACCAGCGGGAAGATGTTGCGCAGGTAGTGCTCGCGCACCCACGCCTGCTCCTTCGGATCGAGCTCCTTGTACGGCGCGATCCAGACGCCGACCGCGCGCAGCTCCGTCAGCACCTTCTCGAGCAGGTGCGCCTTGTGGCGCTCGAGCCGCGAGATCAGGTCGAGGCAATCGCTGATCTGCTGCTGCGGCGTCCGGCCATCGGGCGAGATCACGTGGACCTGCGCACCGACCTGTTGCTTGAGACCGCCGAGCCGCTTCTGGAAGAACTCGTCGATGTTGGAGGAGATGATCGCGATGAACTTCAGCCGCTCGAGCAGCGGCACGCCCGAGTCATCGGCCTCCTGGAGCACGCGCCAGCAGAAGTTGAGATAGGTCAGCTCGCGGTTGAGCTGGAGCTCGGGCGCGTTGAGATCCGTGGGCGTGATGTCGCCGATGCCCGGCGCCGGCGGCGTCCGTCCGGACTGCTCGACCGGACGCAGCTTCGGCGTCTCGGGGTTGGCCACGTCGGGGACCACCTCGAGACGATGCATGCCCGACCCGTCAGGCGACGAAACCACGCTGCGTTCGGCGGACATTCGCCAAAATTATACCGCTCGGGTGTCCGGACGATGACATCCACGCAGAAGTAGATCAGGAACGATCACAGCGGCTTGCCAGATCGTTCCTGGCCATCGCGAGTATTGAAGCCACGGCGCACGCCGTTCTGCGTGACCCAGATGGCGCCATCCTCGATCTTCGCATCCTCGATCGGTCCACCGGCGAGCTCCGCGAGCCAGATGCCGACACCGGTCGTCAGGTCGAACGCCACCAGCTGGTGCCAGCCTTCGGTGCCCTCGATCAGCTCGTACGAACGCTCGTGATCGGTGAGCGTCACCGGGCCGCGCGTCTGCTTCGCGACCGTGCCCTTGCCCGGTGCGAGCTTGAAGCCGCCGAGCTTCGCGGCGTTCTCGCGAGCGAGCGCGAAGATCTCGGCGCGGCCGTCGCGGATCACGCGCACGCTGATCGCCGTGTCGCTCCACGCGATGCCCGGCGCGCCGGGGCGACCGGCGTACGTCGGAGTCAGCGCGCGCCACTTGAGCTCGCCGCGCTCGTGCAGCTCGACGAAGTTGCGATCACCGCCATCCTCGCCGCGCACCACGAGCTCGCTCTCCGCGTCGATCTCGAACCGATCGATGACGCTGCCGGGCTCGGGCCGGTTGGTGACGATCGCGTACGCAC
>JAEYYY010000772.1 GCA_023430775.1 Pseudomonadota bacterium | reverse complement strand
ACATTGCGCGACCGGCGTGGAATCGGCGCCGGTCGCGAACGCGAGGATGTCGCACGCGCGCGACAGCGCCTGCGCCGCCTCGGCGTGGCGTTCGACACCGTCGAGGATCTCGCCTTCGAGCGCGAGCAGATCCGCGTAGTGCTTGCTGCGTTCACCGCTGCTGCGCGCCACGTCGGCGCGGATCGCGCGCGTCACCGCGAGCGCCTCGTCGTGCTTGCCGACGGCGTGCAGCACGTGAGCGCGCGTCTCGTACGCCGCAGCGCGATCCGGGCTATCGAGGCCGAGCTCGCGATCCGCGATCTCGATCGCGCGGGCGATCTCGGTCTCCGCTGCGGCGCCGCGTCCGATCAGCGCGAGCACGAGCGCGAGGCGCGTGCGGAAGATCGCGACGTTTGCCGAGCGCTCGAGTCCCGCCGCACCGAGCCGCTCGATCGCCTGGCGATACATCGCCACGGCATCGGCGTAGCGACCCTGGCGCTCGTAGAGATAGCCGAGCCCCTGCAGGGCCTGCGGCAGCGTCGCCGGCTCGGCGGTGGTCGCGAGCTCGATCGCGCGGCGCAGGCTCACCTCGGCCTCGGTGATCCGATTGGCCTCGATCAGGGGCGGGCCCTTGACGTAGGCGAGCTGCGACTCGAGCTCCGCCGGATGACCGAGCCGCTCGAGCGCAGCTTCCGCGTAGGTGATGTACTCGAGGCCGCGCGTGGCATCGCCCTCGTCGAAGGTCGCGATCGCGGTCAGCTCGATCCAGCAATCCGCGGCCACCAGATCGTGATGCGCGGTCTGCGCCACCGCGGCGGCCTCGCGATAGCTCTTCGTCGCGGCCTTGGGATCGCCGCCTTGCGCCTGCGCCACGCCGAGCAGGTACAGCGCCTCGGCGTGGACGCGCGGCCACGTCGCCCTGGCATCGTGCGCGAGCTGCGCGAAGTCGACCTTGTCGAGCTCGTTGTTCTCGCCGAAGGCGCGCGCCTCGATCATCCGGTTGCGGAGCTTGGTGACGCGGCGGCGCAGCGCCGGATCCTCGGGCACGTTCGCCTCGGTGAGGCTCGGGGCCGGCTTCGCGCAGGCGGCTGGATCGCCGATCGTGCGCACCGACGCCACCGCCATGCCGGGACCATCCGCGCGGACATCGTCGACGAACGCGGCGAGCTCGAGCCGGCGGGCGTCGAGGCACGCGGTGATCGCGGGCTGCTGGATCGGTTCGCGATCGGCGCGGCAGGTCGCGGCGTGGGTGGCGTGCCACGCGGCGACGATCGCGGTGGTCCTGGGCAGCACGCGCGCCGCGAGCTCGCCATCGCCGGCGAGCAAGGCGTGGAACGCGATCGGATCGTAACCGGCGTCGAACCGAGTGAGAGCCGCGGCGCAGGCATCGTGCGCGGGCTCGCCGCCGCGCGACAGCAGCACGATCGCGGCGATCCCACCCGCGGCGAGCAGGCCACCCGCGATCCACGGCGCGCGCGACGGCCGCGTCGTCAGCTCGGCCAACAGCTCGTCGAGCGCCGGCCGCTCTGCCGGATCGATCGCGAGGCCGCGCACCAGCGCGTCGGTGATCGCCTTCGGCACGCCGGAGAGGCGCGGCTTCGGCGGTGCCCGCATCGCCGCCTGGATCTCGGCGACGGTCTTGCCGGGGAACGGTCGCTGGCCGAACAGCGACTCCCACAGCGACACCGAGAACGAGAACACGTCGCTCCTCGCATCGGCGACCTTGCCGGCGAGCTGCTCGGGCGCCATGTAGGCCGGCGTGCCGACCGCCATGCCGGTGACGGTCAGCCTGACGTCGCGCGCCCGATCGATGACGGTGTCGTCGAACGCGCGCGCGATCCCGAAGTCGGTGACCACGACGCGCTCGGTCCCCTGCTCGATCAGCACGTTCTCCGGCTTGAAGTCGCGGTGCACGATGCCGGCGCGATGCGCGGCGGCGAGCCCCTCGCCTGCTCGCAGGTACAGCCGCACGACATCTCGCCACGGTTTGCCGGCGTGATCGGCGAGCGTGTTGCCGCGGATCAGCTCCATCGCGATCCATACCGAATCGCCCTCCCAGCCGACGTCGTGGACCGTGATCACCGCGGGGTGTACGACCTTCGCCATCAGCCGCGACTCGCGCAGCAAGCGCTCGCCGAGCACCGCCTTGCTGCCCTCCAGGTCGGGCCGCAACACCTTCACCGCGAGCGCGCGATCGAGCTCGCGATCGAACGCCTCGTAGACGTGGCCCATGCCGCCGCCGCCGATCAGCGCGCGCACCTTGTAGCGACCGATGTGGCTGGCGATGCGCTGGACGGGCCGCGGGTCGCGCGCCACGTCGACGGCGGTCTCGGCCTCGGAGCGCGGCACCGGCGTGCCGACCCCACCGCGCACCGCCGCGATCACGATCGAGCGGCAGCTCTCGCAGTCGTCGATGTGGCTGGCCACACTCTCGCGCCCCACGTCGTCGAGGGAGCGCTGCATGTACGCTCCGAGGACGTCGTCGTCGGGACACTGCATCATCGTCGGATCCGGGAACACCCCGACGATCGATGCCGGCCGCGAAGCGAAGTCGCACTCATTGTTCGGCCTCCGGGAGTCCGAGCTGCGACAGGCTGACATCGAGCTGGCTGCGCACCAGCGCCGTCAGCTGATCGAGCTGGGACGGAGTCAGCTGCAGGCGCTCGATCAGCCGCGTTCGCACGGCGGTGTGGAGCTCGTCGCTCGCCTTGTGGATCCAGCGCGCGGCGGTCGCCCGGTGCACCGTGTAGACGGCGCCGACCTCGTCGATCGACAGCCCCTCGACCAGGCTCATCTTGAGCAGCGCGCGCGACCGGGCGTCGAGCGCCGCGATGCCATCGCGAAACGCGGCCGCAAACGCATCCCGGTACTGGCGCTTCAGCAGCTCGAGCTCCGGGTTGTCGGTCGAGATGCCGATCACCGCGCCGCTCCAATCGTCGTCGGTAGGAACTTCCTTCGCGCGGCTCTGCGAGCGCCGCAGCATCAGGGCGGTGCGCGCGGCAGCGATGCCGATCCACGCCCGCAGCGGACCGCGCGCCGCATAGCTCGCGAGTCGCGGCGTGCCGTCACCGACCAGCAGCTGGGCGCGCAGCTTCTGGAGCGCCTCGTCGACAAACGCGGGGCTGGCATCGATCGCCGCGATCGCCGGCCTGCCCGCACCGACCAGCTCGCGCTCGAACGCGGCCTGCGCCGCGGTGCTGCCCGCCAGCGTGGCGACGGCGAGATACAGGTCGGCGCCGAACCGGCTGACGGCGACCGGATCCAGCCTGGCGACGTGACTGTCGAACGCATCCCGAGCAACGACGAGCTCGGGCCAGGCAGCGGTGCCGGCCGTCCAGGCATCGTCGGCGGAGCTCATCGCAGAGACTGTATCTCGACCTCCTTCATGAAGTGCTTCTAGAGGTTCGCGGATCGAGCCCGCGCGGCCTCGAACGCCGTGCTATTCGTAGGTCGTGCCGTTTGCACGCGTCCTCGTGTTCGCGCTCGCGCTGACCCATGCGGTCGGCCTGGCCGATCTCGTGATGGACGATGCCTGCGGCGACGTCTGCCAGGACGATGGCTGTGGCGACGATTGTCTCCCCGGCGACGCGTGTCGCTGCCATTGCCCGAGCACGATGCCGTTGCTCGGTCCGACCGAGCTGACCACCACGAAGGTCGATCGGCAGCGCGATCTGGTTCCGGCATGGGCGCACCAGCGCCTGCACGCGAGCCCCGACCCGCGCGAGATCCTGCACGTACCCAAGCTCGCCGTCTGATCCCGTTCCCTCCGAGCTCAGACGAACGAGCGGACCTGCGTCCGCTGCGAGGTACGTCATGTCGATTCTCGTCCGCGCGTGCGCCGCGCTGATCCTTGTTGTCGTCGCGTCTCCGGCAGCCGCCGAGCCACTCACGATCGATCTACCGACCGCGCTGGCGCGTGCGCGAGAGCGTGCGCCCGCGGCCGTCGCGGCGATGGCGCGGATCGCGGAGGCGCGCGCCCGCCGGGTCGGTGCAGCGGTCCGGTTCACGCAGAACGCGGAGCTCCAGCTCGGAGCCGGGCGCCGCTACGGCGATCCGCGGACGCTCGCGTTGCAGGGCCAGATCACGCAGCCGCTCGAGCTCGGGCAACGCGGGGCACGGATCGACGCTGCCGACGCCGCGATCGCGCACGCCGAGAGCTTGCGCGGGACCGCACTTCGCGAGCTCGAGCTCGACGTCACGACGCTGTACCTCGAGGCCCGCCACGCCGACCGGGCGACGGAGCTCGCACAGCGCGACCACGATCTGGCCCAGCGCATCGCCGAGGCGGCCACGCGCAGGCGCAAGGCCGGAGACATCACCGATCTCGACGTCAACCTCGCGACCATCGCACTCGGGCGCGCGCGTTCGGCGCTGGCGGCTGCGCGCTCGGAACGCGCCGCCGCGATCGGTCGACTCGGTGCGGTGATCGGCGCGCGCCCCGACGACGTGATCGCGCTCGCCGGTGATCTGCGTCCCGCGACCCTCACGGTCGAACAGCTGCGCGCTGCGATCCCGCGCCGCGCCGATGTCGTCGCGTTCGAAGCCGAGGCACGCGAGGCCCGCGCGGAGGACAAGCTCGCCCGCGCGACGGGTCGTCCCGAGCTCGGCGTGTGGGTTGGTTACCAGAGCGACGAAGACGACGCGATCATCCTCGGCGGACTCACCGTCACGCTACCGCTGTGGAATCGCGCGCAAGGTGACAGGGCCGCTGCCCGTGCGAAGCAGCGGCGAGTCGAGCTCGAACGCGCGGCCGTGTCGACGGCTGCGTCGCGGCAGGTGGTCGACGCCTTCGAGGCGTACACGCAGGCGCGCGACGCCGTCGACGTATTCGAGCGCGATGTCGTTCCGGTGCTGGCGGAGAGCGAGACGTTGCTCCAGCGCAGCATCGATAGTGGCCAGATCTCGATCAACGACTACCTGATCGCTCGCCAGCAGTTGCTCGACGGCCGCCGCGAATATCTCCAGCGCCAGCTCGGCCTGGCGAAGGCGGCGGCGACGGCGAGGTTCATCGCGGGGGTGGCGCCATGAAGTCGATCCTGTGGCTCGCGCTCCTGGTCGCGTGCGGTGACAAGTCCGAGCGCCACCACGATCGTGACAAGCACGACGATCACCACGAGCAGGGCTCGGCGAAGCACGACGACGATCACGAGGACCCGAAGGGAGGACAGCGGGTCCGGATCGCGTCCGAGATGATCCGCGACCTGCGCGTGACCACCGCGAAGGCGGAATCGCGCGTCGCCGGCGAACGGGTGTCGGTGCTCGCCGAGCTGCGCGTCAACCAGGACGCGTACGCGGAGGTCGCATCGCCGACACCGGCGCGCGTGGTGCGAGTCCTCGCGAAGGCAGGCGACGAGGTCAAACAGAATCAACCGCTCGTCGAGCTGACGAGCGCCGACATGACGAAGGCGCGCGCGGAGGTCCAGGCCGCCGACGCGCGCCTCGCCGCGGCCAGGAAGAACCTCGAGCGCAAGCAGGGTCTGCTCGCCGAGCGCTTGATCCCCGAGCGCGAGGTGATCGAGGCGCAGGCCGCGGTGACCGAGGCCGAGGCTGCGCGCACCGTGGCCGCCGGTGCGGTCCAGCAGTTCGCCGGGGCGGCCGGCGGCACCGGACTGCTGCTGCGAGCGCCGGTGGCAGGCACGGTCATCGACCGCAACGTCGCGATCGGTCAGCTCGCCGACGCGTCGAAGACGCTGTTCCGGATCGGCGATCTGTCGAAGCTGTGGCTGGTCGCGCACGTGTTCGAACGCGATGCCGTGCGCGTGCAGATCGGATCGGCGGGCACCGCGAGCTTCGCGGCGTTACCCGGGGTCACCGTCGAGGGAAAGATCGTGTGGATCGGACGCGAGGTCGAGACCGCGTCGCGCACCGTGCCGGTACGGCTCGAGGTGCCGAACACCGATGGGCTGTTGCGACCGGGCATGTCGGCCACGGTCTCGCTACCGATCGGAGAGGCGAGCGGTCGTGTCGTCGCGGTGCCGATCGCGGCGGTCCAGCGAGTCGGCGACCGCTGGTCGGTGTTCGTGCCCAAGGGCGTCGGTGTCTTTGAGGCCAAGCCGGTGGGCCGCGGCCGCGATCTCGGAGGCGAGGTCGAGATCTTGAGCGGGCTCGAGCCCGGCACCGAGGTCGTCGTCGACGGCGCCTTCCTGCTCAAGGCCGAGTTCGACAAGGCGCGGGGTGAGGGTGGCCATGACCACGATCACTAGGAGGCCGTCATGATCCAGCGCTTCATCGTCGAGAGCTTCGGCAAGCCGCTGGTCGCGCTCGTCCTCGTGATCGCGTGTGGCGCGATGGGTGTGGTCAGCTTTCGCGAGCTCCCGCTCGACGTCTTCCCCGATCTCTCCGCGCCGGTGTTCAACGTGATCGTCCAGAACCCGGCGATGGGGTCGCAGGAGCTGGAGACCCGCGTCACGATCCCGATCGAGACCGCGCTCTCCGGGCTCCCCGATGTCCGTCGCGTACGATCGCAATCGACGCTCGGCGTGGCGCAGGTGACGATCGAGTTCGAGGCCGATGCCGACTACGCGCGGAGCCGGCAGTTCGTCGCGGAGCGACTCTCCACCGTCGAGCTGCCACCGGGCACCAACGAGCCGTTGCTCTCGAGCCTGCCCGGCCGCCTCAACGAGATCTACGAGATCACGATCGAGGCGGAGCCCGGTGCCGCGGATCTGATGACGCTGCGCGACCTCGCCGAGAACGAGATCAAGAATCGCCTTCTCGCCGTCCCCGGAGTCGCGGCCGTCGAGCGGCTCGGTGGCTACCTCCGCGAGTTCCAGGTCCAGATCGATCCCGATCGGATGGCCGCACGCGGCGTGACGCTCGACGAGATCGTCCATGCCACCAAGGGTTCGAACGTCAGCGCGGCCGGTGGCTTCGTGACGCAGGGCCAGATGGAGTGGACGGTGCAGGCGAACGGCCGGGCGGAGTCGGTCGAGCAACTGCGCCAGACCGTGGTCGCGATGCGGGGTGGAACACCGGTGCTCCTCGGTGATGTCGCGGACGTCCGCGAAGCACCGGCCGTGCGCCGCGGCCTCGCGCACCGGCTCGCCGGCGAGGTCGTGAGCTGCCGGATCGTCAAGCAGTTCGGTGCCGACACCGTCGCCGTCGCGGCGGGCATCGACGAGGCGATCGCGGAGCTCGCGGGGAGCCTTCCCGAGGGCGTCGCGATCCGCGGCGGCACGCGGGTGCTGCTCGGCGACGTCGCCGAGGTCCGCGAGGCGCCCGCCGTGCGGCGCGGGCTCGCGCACCGGCTCGCCGGCGAGGTCGTGAGCTGCCGGATCGTCAAGCAGTTCGGCGCCGACACCGTCGCCGTGTCCGCCGCGATCCGCGCCGCGCTCGACGATCTCCAGCCGAGCCTGCCGAAGGGCGTCTCGATCCGCGTGGTCTACGACCAGGCGGAGCTCGTCGAGTCGGCGCTCGGCGGCGTCGGGCGCGCCGTGCTGATCGGCGCCGGGCTCGTCGCGTTCGTGCTGTTCGTGCTGCTCGGCGACGCGCGCGCCGCGCTGCTCGTGACGCTGACGCTGCCGCTCTCGCTCGCGCTGTCCGGCGTGCTGCTGCGCGTCGCCGGCATCGGCATCAACACGATGACGCTCGGCGGCCTCGCGATCGCCGTCGGGCTGCTCGTCGACTCGTCGATCATCGTCGTCGAGAACGTGCTGCACCGGCTCGCCGAGCACCGCGGCGCCTCCCGCCGCGCCACGGCGCTCGCCGCCGCCGTCGAGGTCGGCCGGCCGATCGCGTTCGCGACGCTGATCGTGATCGCGGTGTTCGTGCCGCTGTTCGCGATGACCGGCATCGAGGGCCGGATGTACCGGCCGCTCGCCGGCGCCGTGATCGCGGCCGTGGTCGCGTCGCTCGCGCTCGCGCTCGCGCTCGTCCCGGTCGCCGCCGCCGGCGTGCTGCGGCCGCGCCCCGAGGGTCGCCCCGAGGACGTCGCGATCATCCGCGGCGTCAAGCGGGTCTACCGGCCGCTGCTCGCGGGCGCGCTGCGCCACGCCGGGCTGGTCCGGATCGCGACGCTGCTGATCACGATCCCCGCGCTGTGGCTCGCCACCCGGATCGGCTCGGACTTCATGCCCGAGCTCGACGAGGGCGCCGTGCTGATGCAGACCTCGCTCCCCGCCGAGGCCTCGCTCGACGAGGTCGATCGGCTGAACCACCGCGTCGAGGACGTGCTGCGCGGGTTCCCCGAGGTCGAGGACGTCGTGCGGCGGACCGGCCGCGCCGAGCGCACCGAGGACCCGATGCCGCACACCGTCTCCGACGTGCTGATCGTGCTGCACCGCGACCGCGCGCGCAGCACCGCGCAGCTCGAGCAGGCGATGCGCGCGGCCGTCGAGAAGGTGCCCGGCGTCTCGGCCTCGTTCACGACGCCGCTCGGCATGCGGATCGACGAGGGCCTCGGCGGCACGCCGGCCGATCTGTCGGTGAAGATCTACGGCCCCGCCGCGGACCGGCTGGCGCGGCTCGCCGAGCAGGCCGAGGCGATCCTGCGCCGCGTCGACGGGGTCGCGGACGTGCGCGCCGAGCGGCTCGTCGGGCTGCCGCAGCTGCGGATCGACGTGGACCGCGGCGCCGCGGCGCGCGTCGGGCTCACGCCCGGCGACGTCATCGAGGCGATCGAGGTCGGGCTCGCCGGCAAGGTGATCTCCGAGGTGTGGGTCGGCCAGCGCCGGTTCGATCTCGTCGTGCGGCTCGCCGAGGACCACCGCAACGACGCCGCCGCGCTGGCCGCGCTGCTGATCGACGGCCACGACGGCGCGCGGATCCCGCTCGGCAAGCTCGCCAAGCTCGAGCCCACGTTCGGGCTCGGCACGATCAAGCGCGAGGCCGGCAGCCGGCGGATCGCCGTCGACGCCAGCGTCGCCGGGCGCGACCTCGGCTCGACCGCCGCCGCCGTGCGGGCCGCGCTCGCCAAAGAGCTCGCGCTGCCGCCCGGCTACTTCCTCGACGTCGGCGGCAAGGTCGAGACGCAGGTCCGCGCGCAGCGCGCGCTCTACGTCGCGGTCGCGCTCGCCGTGCTCGCCGTGTTCCTGCTGCTCTACCTCGCGCTCGGCTCGATCTCCGAGACGCTGGTGATCCTCGCGACGCTGCCCGACGCGTTCGTCGGCGGCATCCTCGCGCTGTGGCTCGCCGGCGAGACGTGGAGCGTGTCGTCGCTCGTCGGGCTGATCGGCCTGTTCGGGATCGCGGTGCAGAACGGCCTCGTGCTGGTGACGCAGACGCGGGCGCTCGTCGCCGAGGGCCGGAGCTTCGAGGACGCGCTGCGCGAGGCCAGCCTCGGGCGCGTGCGCCCGAAGCTCCTGACCGCCGCGACGGCGATCCTCGGCCTCCTGCCGCTGCTCGTATTGCGGCTGCACGGCACCGAGATCGAGCGGCCGCTCGCGATCGTGATGATCGGCGGCCTCGTGACCTCGACGCTGTTCACGCTGCTCGCGCTGCCGACGTTCTACGAGCTCGTGCAT
>JAEYYY010000634.1 GCA_023430775.1 Pseudomonadota bacterium | reverse complement strand
CGCGCGTATCGCGGCGAGCCGCTCGCCACCGGCGTGATGATCGCGCCGCTCGCGGCGATGCGCGCGGTGCCGTTCGAGGTCGCGTTCGTGTGCGGGCTCGACGAGGGCGGCCGCTCCGGGTTCGCGAACGATCGCGTCAGCCCGCTCGATCTGCGCCGCGAGCCACGCCAGGGCGACGTGTCGCCGCGCGACCGCGATCGGGCCGCATTTCTCGACGTGCTGCTGTGTACGCGCGAGGCGCTGCTGCTGTCGTATGTCGCGATCGAGCCGAACAGCGGCCAGCCGCTCGGGCCGTCGTCGATCGTGCTCGAGCTCGCCGATGCGCTCGCGCCGTACCTGGGCGCGGCGTCGAGCCGCGATGCCCTCGAATCGATCACCACACGCTATCCACTGCATCGCTTCACCGGCACGCGCGAGGGGCCCACGCGCGAGCAGTGGGCCTGCAGCGTGCGTGACTCGTTGCGCGCACACCTGCGGGCGCAGGGCCAGCCGATTCCCGACGAGGATGGTCAGCTCGCGCTGCTCGCGCACTCGTCGCAGGCCGCGCTGCGCGATGCGCTCGCCGTCGGCGACGTGCTCACCGCCCCGCGCCCCGCCGGCTCGCGGCCGCTGACGATCTCGAACCTCCGCACGTTCCTCGAGTGGCCCGTGCAAGCGTGGGCGCAAGCAGTGCTCGGGCTCGACGAGCTTCCGGATGCGGAGAGCGAGAGTCACGATGACGAGCCGTTCCACCTCGGCCGCCCGCAGCGCGCCGGCCTGCTGCGCGAGGTGTTCGCCGCCCACCTGCGCGACGATTCGCGATCGCTCGAGGATTGCTACGCCGCGGCGGTCTCCGATCTGCAGCTGCGCGGTCAGTTCCCGCTCGGCGTGTTCGCCGAGGCGGCGCAGACGGTCGATCTCGAGACGCTCCACACCTGGCGCGGTGGCCTCGGCCGGGTCTCGCTCGCCGGCGTCACCCGGTTCGGGTTCGGGCGCGCGTGGTCGCCCGGCGCCGAGCTGCGGCCGGCGCTCGAGATCGAGCTCGGCGAGCATCACGGTCAGCGCCGCGTCGTGCGGCTGGTCGGCCAGACCGAGATCCTGCTCGAGTCCGATGGCCGCTATGCGTCGGTGACGCCGATCCTGCGCGACATCGAGAAGCGCACCGCGTATCACCTGCGCGCGGCGTTCGATCACCTGGTGCTCGCCGCCGCCGGCATCGCGAACGGAGGCCACGCGCACTTCCTCCTCGATCCGAAGGGCAAGGTGTCGCGGATCATTCATTCGGCGTGGTCGCAGCGCGATGCGCAGGCGTACCTGGCGTCGCTCGCGCTCGAGCTGCTCGATCACACGCACGGCTATCTGTTGCCCTTCGATGCGCTGGCCAAGGCGCTCGGCGGCCGGCCATCGAGCAAGACGTACGGCGATCCCACGTTCGGCCTCGGCTACGGACCGATCGAGCGCCGCGACGGGCTGTCCCTGCCCTCGCCCGCCGAGGCGATCGCGATCGCGCAGCGCCGGCTGCGGCCGCTGATCGAGCACATGCACGGCGATCACGGCTTCGAGATCTCGCGCCCCGGTCCATCCGCCACGCGCCCGCCGCAGCCACCTGCGCCGCCACCCTCGGCGATGCCGCCGGCCTTCCAGCCCGATCGCAACGGCAAGCCCGTGTTCCAGGTGATCAAGGGAGGCAAGTCGTGAAGAGCGGACGCCCCCCGATCGCGCGGCACCGACGGCCCGCCGCCGCCGAGGTACCGCCGGCCTGCTCGGCCCACGACGCGCGGCTCCCGTGGGCCACCTCATTCCGAGGTGCGTCGTGAGCGCGGTCGTGCGTGTCGCGCGGCCGGAGTCGCTGCCGCCACCGGACGCGAAGCTCGTCGTCGTCGAGGCCAGCGCCGGCACCGGCAAGACGTTCTTCCTCGAGCATCGCGTGGTCGATCTGGTGCTCGCCGGCGTCGAGCTCGAGCAGATCCTGCTGGTCACCTTCACCGAGAAGGCGGTCGCCGAGCTGCGGCTGCGCATTCGCGATCTGCTCGATCGCACGGCGCGCGCCACCGAATCATCCGACGCGGCGAGCGCGTGGGAGATCGACGAGGATGCGCGCCGGCGCTTGCGGGCGGCGGTCACCGCGTTCGATCACGCACCGATCCACACCATCCATGGCTTCTGTCATCGCGTGCTCGTCGAGGATGCGTTCGCGGCGCAGCGGATGTTCGAGCAGACGCAGGTCGCCGACGAGGTCGCGTTCGATGCCGCGTTCGGCGCGCTGCTGCGCGAGCGGTTCGCGCGGGTGTCGCCGGATCGCGAGCTGCTCGCGGCGTTCCTCGAGACCGGCCGCACCGTCGATCGGTTGCGCGACGTCCTGCTCGATTGCGCGCGTGCCGGGCGCGACGCGAAGGTGCGGCGGCGGCTCGATCCCGAGGGTGTGGCGGCGGTCGTCGACGGGTTGAGGAAGCGCTTCGGGACGCAGGAGAAGCGCAACGTCGTCGAGGCCGCGCTCAACGAGCGGCGGTGGGTGCCCGACTGGCTGGCCGACATCGGTCGCGCGCTCGAGCGGTGCGCCCCGGCGGAGCCGACCATGACGCGTGGGACCACCGGAGATCCGGTTCCAGGTCCGCTACGTGATGCCGCGCGCTGGGTGGCGATGATCGATTCGATCCGCGAACCGATCGATTACCTGCTCAAGCGGATCGGCCGGCTGCCGCCGGATGCCGCGGCGGTGCTGCGGGCGGCGAGCGCGACGATCACGCTCGACGAGGCGGTGGCCGCGCAGCTGCTGCCCCCGCTGGTGGCGCGGATCGCCGACGACAAGGACGAGCGCGGTCTGTTCGATTACGACGACATGCTGCAGCTGGTGTGGCGCGCGCTGACCGGACCGCGGCGCGAGGCGCTGGCGGCGCGGCTGCGCGAGCGCACGCCGCACGTGATGATCGACGAGTTCCAGGACACCGATCCGGTGCAGTGGAACATCTTCCGCACGGTGTGGATGCACCCGGTGGCCGGGCTGACGATCGTCGGCGATCCGAAGCAGGCGATCTACAGCTTCCGCGGCGCCGACGTGCAGACGTACATCCACGCGCGCGAGGAGATGTTGCGGGCCGGTGCCACGCGCGTCGCGCTGACGGTCAACCGGCGATCCACGCCGCAGCTCGTCGAGGCGATCAACCAGATCCTGGTCGGCAATCCGATCGGGCCGCTGCTCGACAAGGCGATCCGGTACGACGAGCCGGTGTCGTCGGCGGGCGACACGCGGTGCGACGACATCAGGCCACCGGTCACCGTGTTCCAGCTCCACAGCGCGATCCGGCCACCGATCGATCAGGTGCGTAGCGCGCTGCAGGGTGCGATCGGCGATGCGATCGAGGCGCTGCGCCGCGACGCTCCACCGTGGACGGCGCGCGGTGTCGAGCAGCCGTGCCGGCTCTCGCAGGTGTTGGTGCTCGCGCGCACCAACCGCGACTCCACGGAGATCGCGGCGGCGCTGCGCGCGCGCGGCCTGCCGTGTGCGCTGGTCGAGCCCGAGCGGCTGTTCGAGACCCGCGAGGCCAGCGAGCTGGCGGC
>JAEYYY010000623.1 GCA_023430775.1 Pseudomonadota bacterium | reverse complement strand
AACGAGCACCGGCACCAGCTCGGCGGGGATCGCGTCGCCCGGCAGCACCGCGCCGTCGGAGGTTTGCCAGGCGCCGCTGCTGTCGCGGCGAGCGTCGGCGCGACGGAGGCGTGGCTGCTCGGTGATGCCGGTGGCGAGCGGGGTCGCGATCGTGCGCTCGGTCCACTGTACGCGCGAGGCGATCAAGGCGCGGCTGGCGTGGATCTCGATCGCCGTGGCCAGCTCGATGCTGGCGTCACCGCGCAAGAAGCGCATCGTCTCCTCGCGGCGGAGCACGAGCCCGTGGCGGCTCCAGGTCTCGCGCTCGATCGCGGTGCCGACGCGCGCGCCGCCGCGCCAGATCGTGTAGTGGTCCTCGCGATCGATCGGCAGGTCGGGACCGTCGAGCTCCGGCAGCGGCCGCGGCGCCGAGCAGGCACAGACGACCAGGACCGCTACGAACGACAGGCGCACGACAGCCGATCGTAACGAGCGCCGGTGGTGCGGGGCAAACTCTCGGCTATCGCGCGCACACGCGGTACCGGGTACCTCAGGGCACGAACCACGGCTCGCGCGCGGCGACCCGGAGGTCCGGCTTGCTGCAATCGCGATACGCCTTGTGCGCGGCGTTCATGTTCCACGGGCCGCTGCCCCGGCACGGCACCGACAGGTGCTGCGGGCGCTTCGGTCCGGGCGTATCGGCGATCGAGCGGTCCGGAATCGTCAGGCCGCGCGGCCGATCCGGCGACGCGAGACCGGCGCGCGTGCCCATGTAGCGGTTCAGCCACCACGCGCTCGGCCACTCGATATCCCAGATCAACAGGCTCCGGATCGGCTTGCCCGTGGCATCGCGCGCCGGCGAGAACTTCACCTTCTTGACCTCCGACAGCGCGATCGCGTCGAGGTCGAAGCCAGGGCGCTTGAGCCACTTGATGCGGCGCAACGTGCCGGTCTCGTCGATATCGAGCAACAGGAACGCTCGCGTCCACGCATCCTCGTCGATCGCGCGCGCGCTGTAGGGCGCCGTCTTCAGACGCTGGAGCTGCTTCGGCTTCGCCGGCACCGGCGGCCTGAGCTTCTCGCGGATCACGATCACCTCGCCGTCGCTCGAGTCGACCTTGCCGGTGACGCGCGCGGTGCGGTCGGGCAGGGCGGTGACGCGAGTGCTCGAACGCGCGCTGCCGTAGATGAACACCAGGATGTACTCCCCTGGATCGACAGCGCCGGCGAAGTTGCCCTGCGCGTCGCTGGTGAACGTGTACTCGACGCCGTCGGGCCCGGCGACGAGCACGGTCGTGTCCTCGACGGGTGTGCCCCGCTTGGTATCGAGGACTCGACCACTCAGGCGCGACGTCGGGTCGGCCGACGCGACCGACGCGAATGCGCAGATGACTGCGAGCAGGATGGCTGGACGGAGCATGCGAGCTCTTTCAGCAACGCCCGTGCCCCACCACGAAGTGCATGTTCACCGACTTCCAACGTCCAAGCGCGATCGCGCGTGGCGAGTGCGCCACACAGCTCCGCGGATTCCGCAGTCACGATAATCTGAGGGAGTGCAGTGGTACGTGCTCGGCGCCGGCTACGTGGGTCAGGCGCTCGTCCCTTCCCTGGTCGCCCGCGGCGACACCGTCACGCTGACCAAGCGCGACTCCGCGACGGCGGCGCAGCTCGCCGCCACGCTCGGCGTGCACGGAGTCGGAGCGGACCTCGCGAACGCGCGCTCGCTCGCGATCCCGATCGGGGCCACCGTGGTCTGTCTCGCTCCACCGGGCTATCAGCCGGCCGAGGAGATCCGCGGGCTGGTCGCGGCCGCCGGCACGTCGCGGATCATCTACATCTCGTCGACGGGCGTCTACGCACCGGGTGGTGGTGCGGTGGTCGACGAGCGCTGGCCGATCGAGCCGGCCACCGCGAGTGGCAAGGCGCGCGCGCTGGCCGAGTCCGCGCTTCCCGGAGCGTCATCGTGGATCGCGCTGCGCGCCGCCGGCATCTACGGGCCCGGGCGCAACATGATCGATCGGCTGCGCACCAACAACTATCGCGTGGTCGGTGACGGGAGCTCGCACGTGTCGCGGATTCACGTCGACGATCTGGTGGCCGCGATCGTCGCCGCCGGCACCACCGCGCGCGACGTCACCGGCTTCGTCAATATCGCCGATGACGATCCCGCCCCGATCGGTGAGGTCGCCGACAGCACCGCCGCGCGGCTCGGCCTCGCTGCGCCGCCGCGCGTCGCCGTCGATCGCGTCGATCGCGAGGTCGCCGGGATGCTGACGGCCGATCGCCGGATCGCGAATCACCGCATGAAGCAGGAGCTCGGCGTCGTGTTGCGCTATCCGAGCTGGCGCGATTACCTCGCGTCAGCCGTTCCCTGATGCGCGGCCGCGCGTATGTGGCAGCCGCGCTCGCGGCATAGCGCGTGCACCACGGCCACACATATGCGCTTCCACGTCCTCGCCGCGGACTACGACGGCACGCTCGCGCACCACGGTCGAATCGATGACGCCACCTGGGCGGCGCTTCGGCGGTTGCGCGAGTCCGGGCGCAAGCTGGTGATGGTCACCGGTCGCGAGCTCGACGATCTGCTCGGCATCCTGCCGCACCCCGACCTGTTCGATCGGATCGTCGCGGAGAACGGCGGTGTCGTCTACGACCCGGTGACCAAGGAAGCGGAGAACATCTGCACGCCGCCGCCGCCCGAGCTGGTCGCCGAGTTGCTCCGCCGCGGCGTCGAGCGCGTGTCGTGCGGGCGCGTCATCGTCGGGACCTGGGAGCCGCACCAGGACACCGTGCTCCACGTCATTCGCGATCTCGGCCTCGAGCTGCAGGTCATCTTCAACAAGGGCGCGGTGATGATCCTGCCGACCGCCGTCAACAAGGCGACGGGGCTCGTCAAGGCGCTGTGCGACCTCGGCCTGTCGAAGCACAACACCGTCGGCGTCGGCGATGCCGAGAACGACCACGCCCTGCTCGAGATGTGCGAGTGCGGTGTCGCGGTCGCGAACGCGCTGCCCGCGCTGAAAGATCGCGCCGACCTCGTGCTCCAGAACGATCACGGTGCCGGCATCGCCGAGCTGATCGATCGGATGATCGCCGACGATCTCGAGAGTGTGCCGCTCCAGCGCCACCGCATCGTCCTCGGCAAGACCAAGGAAGGCACGGACCTCACGATCGATCCGTACCGCGCGAACATCATGATCTGTGGCACCTCGGGCAGCGGCAAGTCGACGCTGACCACCGGCCTGCTCGAGCGCTTTCACAAGGCGAGCTATCAGTTCACCGTCATCGATCCCGAGGGCGATTACGGCGAGCTCGACTTCGCCGTCGCTCTCGGTTCGGCCAAGCACGCCCCGGATGCGAGCGAGGTCCTCGACGTGCTCCGCACGCCGTCCGAGTGCGTCACCATCAACCTGCTCGGTCTCGCCCTCGATCATCGCCCCGAGTACTTCGCGGGCCTGCTGTCCTCGCTGCTCGATCTGCGCGGTCGCACCGGTCGCCCGCACTGGCTGATCGTCGACGAGGTCCACCACATGCTACCCGCGAGCTGGGAGCCCGGTCAGGACATGGCGATGCGCCCGCACGGCACCATCTTCATCACCGTCCATCCCAAGCTGACGTCGCGCTCGGTGATCAACAGCCTCGACACGCTGATCGTGATCGGCGAGCACGTCGACGAGACCGTCCGCGAGCTCTGCGAGGCGCGCAACATCGACGTCCCGGTGCTCGCCGCGATCGGCAAGCTGCCGACCGGCCAGGCGCTGTACTGGAAGGTCGGCGATCCCGAGACCCACCAGGTCACCACCGAGCCGCCGAAGACCGAGCGCAAGCGCCACGTCCGCAAGTACGCCGAAGGCAACCTCGGCAAGACGCGCTCGTTCTACTTCCGCGGCCCCGAGGGCAAGCTCAACCTCAAGGCGCACAACCTCCAGCTGTTCAACCTGCTCGCCGCCGGTGTCGACGACGAGACCTGGGAGTTCCACGCCAAGAACCACGACTACTCGACGTGGATCCGCAACGAGGTCAAGGACAAGGAGCTCGGGGACGAGGTCGAGCGGCTCGAGCAGCATCCCAAGCCGAGTCGCGAGGCAATCAAGGTGGCGATCGAGAAGCGCTACACGCTACCTGCCGATCGGGCGAGCGGCGTGGTCGACGAGGAGTCGGCCGAGATGCCGAGCTCGCGACACGCTGCCAGCTATCAGTGACGTTTGCGGCGGCGCAGGCCGACCAGCGCCAGCGCACCGAGAAGTCCCGCGCCCGTGCCGGCGGAGCAGCCGCCGAGGTCCCCACCGTTGCCCGCGGGATTCATCGCACCGCCGTCGTCGGGCACGCCCGCATCCGGCATCGGCGGAGGCGCGGAGTTTGACAACCGAATATCCGCGCACTGGTAATAGATATCGTCGGCGGCGACCGCGTCGATGGTGGCGGTATAGGGCAGCTTGTCGGTCATCATCTGGATCAGCTGGAGCGTGCAGTTTTCACACTCGATGTTCGGCAGTGTGATCTGTTGCGAGTAAGGACGGCCACCTGCTGGCAGCATGCCGTCTTGGATATCGGTAATAGGATCGATCATGACGGTCGGCATCCCCGCCGATGCGCCCTCCAGTTCGGTGGGGGGAACCGGGAAGTCCTCGCCATCGTCGTCGAACGCGATCCGATAGTGGCCGGGATGGTCGACGGTTTCGAGCCACTCCACGGTGATCGTCGAACCGGGTGCAATCGTCGTGACGTTCGCGCGCGCTCCGTTAACAACACCGCATACGGGATCCTTTTGCGCGGTCGTGCGTGGCGTCGGCGACGTCAGCGTCACATGGGCGGATGCGAACGACGGAACGAGGGTGAAAGCCGCGAGGATCCAGCGCATGGGGCGATGGTCGCACGAACTCGGGTTCCGACGCAGTGATCGTCGGCCGGGTCATTGGTCAGGAATGGCCTGCGGCTTCGGGCTCGATCAGACACGACCTCGTCCGCCCCAATATCGGGGAGTCCATCAGACCGAGGATCCTTATCGATGTCGTCGCTGACGTTGCTCACTACCCCAGCATTGACTGCGGGGCTAAAGGCGTCAGCGATGTGATAGTCGACCGGGGCCGAAATTGGCGACACGAAGTGCATCTCGTTCGTTCCGTTCCCATTAACCACGAGCGACCCGGACAGGTTGCAGTTACCGCCGGTCTGCGCGTTAGGTTGGCTGTTGTTCCCCTCGAAGTTGTTGTAGATGAGGTTGTTCGGAGCCGCGTTGTTGACGCAGAACAACCCACCAGCCTTCACAGGATTGAGGCCCACAGCCATGTCGTTGAATACGATCGTGTTGTGCTCGACCCGCGACGATTCGTCGGGAGCCTCCAGTCGGATTCCGCCGAAGGTCGCATCTGCGTCGTTCCCATTTCGGAACACGAAGTTGTTCGTGATGTCGTAGCGTCCGCCTCCGAAGCTGATCCCGCCCTGTCGATTCTCGGTCAGCGAGCTTCTAGAGACGGTCAGCGTAGTGCCTGAACCCGAGATCCCGATCAGCTGGTTTCCGTTGATCCTTGAATCGGAGATCGCGCACGTCCCACCTTCGCAGCGGATTCCGTTCCCGCCCGAGCCATCGATCGTAGTCCCTTGCACGATCAGTGACGTCCCCATGAAAGCTATGCCATCCGCGGTCGAATTGTGGAGCTCTGATCCCGTCACGTCGATTGGGCAGATCGAGATCCCGAGATCCATGGGCGTAGCTCCGCGGTCGGGTTGTCGAACACCATGTTGGTGACAACCAGCGACGCGTTCAGACAGCTGACGCCGTTGTTCAAGACGAACCCTCGCAACGTCAGGGACGTACCGTTCAGCGCCTCGAACGCTGGGCCGTTGCTCGAACGAGCCAACATCGCTCCACGTCCGCCGACGACCGTGACCGGCACGTTGCTTGTCTCGAAGTCGGTCGCTAGCGTGTAGGCACCGTTCAAGAGTCGAATCGTGGTGCGAGTGGCATCGACCAACGACCACGCAAAGCTCAGGTCACAAGGAGCATCTACGGGGCAAAGACCGCTCGAGACGCCGTCCGCAGCCGCATAAAGGATGTTGTCGGCCAGCTCGCAAGAGCCATCAGTTCGGCAGACTTGCGAGCCGCACTCGTCGTCCAGCACGCATGCTTGGCAAACCTGATCGGGGCTGCAAATTGGCTTCAAAGGGTCGGCGCACGGAATCTGGTCGCTGCACTCCACATCGGGTGGATCTGGTGGGGGCACGCACGAGTTGGTCTCGAGGTCACAAACCAGTCCGTTCGCACAGTCCTCTAGCGCATCGCAGAACTTGGGATTGGGCGCGACACATCCGCTCAACGCCAATCCACTCACGCACGCCACCACGATCACCGCTTGCATGGTTTCATTTTCTCCTTGAGAGAGCGCGAATGGTCGACCGCTCCCTCCAGCAGTTGCGTGAGATTTGAGAACGAAACGATCACGACTGCTTGGGCTACGAGCAGCACGTCCGTCTGCGGCGGCGCAAGACAATCCAGGCGACCGCGAAGCCCACCGCGGTGATCGGCACGCCGGCATCTCGCGCATCGCAACACCCGCCGGGCTCAGCGGGGGTTGGCGGTTCGGGCAGCGTGGTGTCGGGCTGGACGCCGCAGGTCGCCGGCCCGGTGGCCGCGAACTGCTGCTGGAGGCTGGGCCACAGCGGGTCGCATTCGTCGAAGCTGGTGGTGCCGGCCGCGCATTGCAGCGGACCGGCGAGCTCGACGAAGCGGAACTGCTTGTTCCACGTCGCGGTGTTGTCGGCGGACACGGCGACTGCCTTGAAGTCGGGCTCCCAGTTCGCGCCGCAACCGAACAGCTTGCCGTCGCTGCGCTGGCCGAGGCAGGCGAGCTGCGGCGAGCCGGTGAGCGAGCTGAACGACAGGCCGTTGTTGGTCGACTTGAAGGAGCTCGACAGCGTGGCGACGTAGACCGCACCGTCCTGCGCGAACACGGTGTCGCGGATCGGATCGGTAGTGGCGAGCACCTCGGTGAACGAGTAGCCGGCGTCGGTGGAGCGATAGAGGCGATCGCCCTTGCTGCCGTTCGAGCCGACCGAGATGAGGAGCACGGTGTCGGGCTGCTGCGGATCGATCGCCGCGAGCAGGACGATCGGCGTCGGCCCGAACTTCATGTCCGGCGGATCGCGGCGCGAGCCGAACAGCTCGAGCTCGGTCCAGGTGCCGCCACCGTCGTCGGAGCGGCGCAGGTGCGCGGTGGGCGCGGCCTGGCCGCCGTCGGGGAGCGTGCCCGCGACCTGATAGCCGGTGAGGTAGACGCGCTGCTTGTTCGAGCGCGCGACCTTGACGCTCTTCCACCAGATCGTCGCGGACTGCTGGCCGCGCGCCGTGAAGGTGACGCCGTTGTCGGACGACGAGAACACGTCGTTGGAGCCGGCCGACTCGGCGGTGGCGACCCAGACGGTGCCGTCGGGGCCGATGTCGAGCGCGTCGATCCAGATGCCGACCAGGTTCTGGGTGGTGTCGGCGGTGGCGGTGGTCCACGTGCAGCCGGCATCGCGGCTGACGCGCAGGCCCTCGAAGGTGGTGGCGAAGAT
>JAEYYY010000761.1 GCA_023430775.1 Pseudomonadota bacterium | reverse complement strand
GGAGCTTCGTGATGTACGGGATGTCGATCTTGATCGTGCGGTCGCGGAGCGCCTCCATGAACTCGTTGTTCAGGAGCTTCTTGTACTCGGCCTCGTTGGTGTGGCCGATGATGACCTCGTCGATGTCGGTCTGCGCGATCTTCTTCGGCTTGATCTTGCGCTCCTGCGTGGCGCCGAGCAGGTCGTAGAGGAACGCGACATCGAGCTTCAAGATCTCGACGAACTCGAGGATGCCGCGGTTCGCGATGTTGAACTCGCCGTCGAAGTTGAACGCGCGCGGGTCGGAGTCGGAGCCGTACTCGGCGATCTTCCGGTAGTTGATGTCGCCGGTGAGCTCGGTCGAGTCCTGGTTCTTCTCGTCCTTGGGCTGGAACGTGCCGATGCCGACGCGGTCCTGCTCCGAGAGCACGATGCGGCGCACCTTGACGTGGCTCATCACCTTCTCGAAGTTGCCGGCGTAGTGCCGCATCAGCTCCTTGAAGATCAGGCGGCAGGCCGGGTTGACGTCGCCGTCGATCTTGACCTTGTAGTCGTCGCTGCCGAGCTTGAGCTTGTTGATCGTCTCCTCGCGCCACTCGCGCGGGATCAGGCGCAGCGGCTCGTCGTGCATCGGCGAGTGGAACACCTCGGCGCCACCGGCCAGCTCCGACAGCTCGCCCGGCAGCGTCCAGTAGTACGTGTAGAGCGCGCCGTCGGTGGTGCGCGAGTATTCCTCGAGGCCCTTCTTGAGCTGGCGCGCGATCGTCGACTTCGCGGAGCCGACCGGACCGTGCAACAGGATGATGCGGCGCTCGGTGCCGTAGCCCTGCGCGGCGCTCTTCAGCACGTTCATCAACCGCATCAGCGGGACATCGAGACCGAACACGGCGTCCTTGCCGCCGTGCGTCTGGTCCTTGAAGAAGTTGTACCGGGTCAGCTTCTTCTTGTTGTCGATGTACTCCTCGACGCCGTGCGACAGCACCATGTCGTACAGGCGCTGGTACGCGTTGCGCGTGACCTGCGGGTTCTTGCGGACCAGCGCGAGGTAGTCCTCGAAGGACCCCTCCCAGGCCAGCTCTTTGTACGTCGCGTAGTTCTGTAGCTCGGCGATCTGCCCCACGAGACTCATGGCCTCGACCGTACCACGGTCGCACGAGGGCGCGGTCCGCGTGGCGTGCGTTCTCGTCGGGAGTCTGCCTACGACGGTGCGCGGACGAGATCGTCGCGCAGCTGCCTGATCTTCCAGTCGCGCAGCATCTCGCGCTCCTGGCTTCGCGACAGCTCGCTGCGCAGCCACGACACGAAGGTCGCCGGCACCGCCGCGACGGCCGCACTGCCTACACCGATCATCGCGACGGTCAGCCCCTCGGGCAGCTCGGTCATCTGCGGCACCAGCGAGAGCTTGCCCTCCTCGAACTGATAGGACGCCGGCAGCACACCGAGCGCCTCGAGCACGATCGGCAGGCCGATGGCGACGACCGAGCCGACGAGGCCGAACCGCCGCATGAACAGATCGGGATGCGCTTGCACCACGATCGCCCACGCGACCAGCACGGTCGGCATCAGGATCAACGGGCCGAAGATGCGCGACACGCCGATCGTGGCGAGCCACAGGACGATCATCGTCGCGCACTGATAGCCGCGCCCGAACAGCCCGCGCTTCGCCGCCATCCCGGCGAGCACCATCGTCAGCACCGCCGGCACCGCGACCGCGAGCAGGTAATCGCCGCGCCGGATCCCCATGCCGAGCACGAACGGCAGGAACAGGAACCACGCCAGCGTCGCGATCATCGCGTAGCGCATGCCGGCGCGCAGCAGCGCGTGCTCGGTGGTCTGGATGCGTGCGCGGATCTCCGCCGGCATCTCGCGCGGCGGCGTGCTGATCGCCTCGGCGAGCAGGCCCACCGGCTCGACGGCGTGGGGATCGAGCGCCGACGCACGCAGCAGGTGTTGCACCGCCTCGCGCTCGCCGGTCTCGCCGCGCGCGAGCAACTTGCGGGCGGTGTCGGTGTGTTGCTTCGCGGTGGTCTCGCGCAGCGCGCGATCGCGATCGCCCTCGAGGTAGCGCGCGACGGCCTCCTGCAACGCGCGCGCGGACTCGTAGCGCTCGCGCGGGTCCGACTCCGTCGCCTTGATGCAGATCGCGTCGAGCTCCGGCGCGATGCCGAGGCCCGGCGCGCGGATCGCCATCCGCATCTCGGGCGGCGCGTAGACCGACTTCGGATCTCGCGCGCGCTGGAGGGTCAGCAGCTCGAACAGGATGAGCCCGAGCGAGTAGACGTCGGCTTCCGGTCCGACATCGGGATTCGCCATCTGCTCCGGTGCCATGTAGAGCGGCGTGCCGAGCATCGCGCCCGGCATCGATAACCGCTCGGTCGTCGCCTGATCCGGACGCTCGTCGAGGATCCGCGCGATGCCCCAGTCGAGCACGTAGACCTCGCCGAAGTCGCCGAGCATGATGTTCGACGGCTTCAGATCGCGGTGGATCACGCGCCGGCTGTGCGCGTAATCGATCGCGAGGCACACCGTGGCGAACGCCTGGAGCAACTCGCGCTGGGTGTACCCCGCATCGCCGGTGCGCTGCTGCTCGAGGATCTCGTGGAGCGTGCGGCCGACCACGCGGCGCATCGTGAAGAACGTGCTGCCATCGGCGCGGCGATCGATGTCGTAGACCGGCACGATCGCGGGATGCTCGAGCTGGCCCTGCACCTGAGCCTCGCGAAGAAACCGCGCGCGCTCCTGGTGGTCGAGCTCGACCTCGGGGTGCATCAGCTTGAGCGCGACCTCGCGTCCCAGCCGCGCATCGCGCGCGAGCATCACCTTGCCCATGCCGCCGCGGCCGAGGAGCAGCGTCTCGGTGTAACGCTCGCCGGTGATCTCGAGCGCGTCCTTCACCACCGGCTCGGTCGCGCCCTTGTTCCAGCCCGACGTGTGCGCGAGCTCCGCATACGTCGGAAAGGTGGGCAGCGTGTCATCGCTCATGGAAGCCCTCCTGGGCTCGCCGGCTCGTCATTCCCCCAATATCGATCGAACCGCGCGCGTCGCAGCCCGTCGCACCCCCTCAATTGTCGAGCGAACCGACGTACTTCGCGACGTTCTTCTTGTGCTCCTCGATCGACTTCGCGAACGCGTGCGAGCGCGAGCCGCGCGACGTCGCGACGAAGAACAGGTAGTCGCTCCCATCGGGCGAGATCGTGGCTGCCATCGAGGCTCTGCCCGGGTTCGAGATCGGACCGGGCGGCAGACCCTCGTGCTGGTACGTGTTGTACGGGTTGTCCTTGTCGTCGAGCTGCGCGCGGCGCAACCGATCGCAGCCGGCCTGCTTGCCCTGCTTGGTACAGGCCTCGATCCACGCCACGCACGGCGGGCTCTTCACCGTCGGCACCAGACAGCCGTAGCGGATCGTCGGATCGGTCTCGAGGCGCTTGGGCTTGAAGCTCGAGAACGTCAGGCGGTTGATGAACACCTGCGCGATCCGCGGCCGCTCCTTCGGATCGGCGGCCTCCTTCTCGACGATCGACGCCATCGTCAGGATGTCGCGATCGCTCCAGCCGAGCTTGTCCTTGAGCTTCGCGGTGTCCTTCGGGTTCTTGTTGACGATGCTGTTCCACACCTCGCGGTGGCGATTGACCAGCCGCTCGATCACCACCGCCGGCTTCTCGGGAACGCGAAACTGATAGGTGTCGGGGAACAGGTAGCCCTCGAGCGAATCGCCCGAGATGGCGTACTTGCCGAGCACGTCCTTGTTGCGTGCGAGCGCCTCGAGCTCGCTCGCCTTCGCCACCTTGGCCTCGTCGAGGATGGCGAAGAACTCGAGCATGTTCTTGCCCTCGGGGAGCGTGACCTTGACCGTCACTTCCTTGACGCCGGCGACCAGCACCGCGAGCACCTGCTTCGGGGTCAGGTTGTCCTTGATGAGATACTTGCCGGTCTTGACGCGCGTGGTGTCGCCGTTCCACATCGCGTAGAGGCGGAACCAGGTCGGCTTCTCGATCAGCCCCTTGTCCGACAGCATCGACGCGATCTCCGGGAAGCTCATCCCGGACTTGACCTCGACCTCGACGTCGAGCCCCTGCCCGTCGTGCGAGTCGTCCGCGTAGGCGAGCGCGCGATTGATCAAGATCGCGCACACCAGGATGATCGTCGCGATGGTGGCGCCGACGATGATCAGTGCGGTGCGAAACGTCCGCTTCGACATGATCGCAGTGACGACGTTACCCGCGCGCTCGCTGCGCGTCGAGCCACGCCTGGAGAATGAGCGTGGCAGCCTGTTGATCGATCACCTCGCCGCGCTTCTTGCGGGAGACGTCTGCCGCGAGCAGGATCCGCTCGGCCTCCGCGGTGGTGAAGCGCTCGTCGTGCTCGTGGAGCGCGATCGTGTCGGGCAAGGCGTGTCGGATGGCGTCCACCAGCTCCTGAACGCGCCGGCCGCGAAACCCAATCCGCCCCGACAGCTCGTACGGCATCCCGTAGACCACATCGTCCACGCCGTGCTCCGTGGTGAGCGCCAGGATCGCAGCGGCGTCGCCAATATTGCCGACACGAGCGAGCACGGTGAGCGGGTGCGCCGCGATGTTCGCCTCGTCCGTGAGGGCGACACCGATGGTCTTGGAGCCGATATCCAGCCCCATCGCACGTCGGACCTTTGATTGCGTCACCGGTCAGGTGGGTAGCAGGCGTTCCGACGGGTTGTCGGAGAACTGGCCGAAAAAATAAAGGCCCCGTAGGGGGGGCCTACAGGGCCTGGGCGCAGATCACGGGGCCTACTAACTGCCTCAGGTGGTGGGGGAGACTAGCGGGATGAGGGGGGAGGGAACCACCAGTCATCCACCGAGTCGAAACTTTCAACACCGTGTCGCGCGTGGGAATCGTTCAGTTGTCAGCCAACTCTTTCGAGGTCTGGGTTCATTCCTTCGAACCAGGACACCGTCGGTTGGTTGCTCAGAATCATGAGCAGAAAGCGGGCCAGCTTCTGTCTCGTCATCCTCGGGATCACTCGAACGAGGAAACGCGAGGTTGGCGGGTGATTGCCCGCGGCAATTCGCGCATCGATTGCCGTCCTGGCGACTGGTCCTGTCACCCTTGGTTCTCAGGGTGGCCGGTGTAGTGGCCAGTTGGCTGACGGGCGTTCGGAAGAATGTCGTTACGACGATACTTCACGCGATACAGGAAGCTGCGCGTGTACCGTGTCCGGCATGTCCGACGAGCCACCGGCGCCGAAGCTCGAGGTGAAGATCGAAGACGATCTCTCGCACGGCGTTTACTCCAACCTCGTGCTCATCAATCACAGCGAGAACGAGTTCGTCCTGGATTTCTCCTTCCTCCAGCCGAACACGGCACGGGCAAAAGTGAGGACGAGGGTGATCTCATCGCCTCGGCATACGAAGCGGCTGCTTGCTGCGTTACAGAAAAACATCGAGCGTTACGAGGAACGATTTGGAACGATCGACCTGTCGCCGGATGACGAGCCGGTTGTTCACTGACGTTCACGATGTCGATGCTTCGCCACACCCTGTTGATCCTCGCGACGCTCGTCGCGTGCGGATCGAAGGGTGATCCGACTGCCGGTTCGGGCAGTACGGGTAGTGGGTCGGGCTATGCAGCGCTCGGTCACAAGCCGGCAAATGCGCGCCGGCCGACACCGCCTCCGGAGATCGACAAATCGGCACTGGCTGTCGGTGCCACTGCACCTGCGATCGAGCTTCCGGAAGCGAGCGGCAAACCGTGGACGCTGGCGAACGAGCTGACGAAGCACGAGCGCGTGATCCTCGTCTTCTATCGCGGCGACTGGTGACCGCACTGCCGCAGGCAGCTCGGTGAGCTGCAGAGCAAGCTTGGTGAGATCGAGAAGCGCGGGTTAGGAGTGGTGGCGATCAGCGTCGATGACGTCGCGCCCGGGAAGGCGTTGGCGGAGAAGTTGAAGCTGACGTTTCCGATCGTGAGCGATGTGAAGGCCGTCGCGTTGATGGCGTTCGGTGTGTTTGACAAGGAGACCGAGATTGCCTGGCCATCGATCTTTGTCGTCGCGAAGGACGGCAAGATCGTGCATCGGTGGCTGGCGGATACGTTCAGCGAGCGTGTGGCGACGGATGATGTCTTGAAG
>JAEYYY010000514.1 GCA_023430775.1 Pseudomonadota bacterium | reverse complement strand
GTGAAGCGATCGTCGGTGACGTACCACCGCGCATCGTTGACGCGAACGCTGCGCTCGCTGCGATCGATCGCCTCGAACACGGCGTCGCTACCGGAGGTCAACAGCAGCAGCGCGTCGCGTGGCGGGGGCTCCTCGTCATCATCCTTCGGCGGAGCGCGTCTCGCCGGCGCGGGGAAATCGAGCGCGGCGTGACCCTCGGCGTCGCTCGCGGTGCCGGCAACACCCGAGGCGCCGTCGACGAGCAGCGACAGCTGCCCGCCGGCGATCGGCGACAGGAACCGCGCGCTATCGATCTGCGTCGCCCATGCATGGACACGTTCGCTGTCGAACCGCGCCGCGACGCCGAGCTTGGTGACCTGGAGCCACGCCAGCACCCGCGGCTGGTAAGCGATCGGCTTGCCGGGTTCCGCGGTGGCGGTGGCGAAGGCGACGACATGGCCGATGCCATCGGTGAGCGCGGGCCGCAGATCGACGCGCGCGCGAACGCCGTGGCGCGGACCGACGACGTGGACCTTGTCGTAGACCAGCTTGCCGGGTGGGGTGCCGCGGCCGTCGCGCTGCTCGAGCTTCTTGAACGCGAAGTAGTCTGCCGGCGTGACGCGATAGAGCTGGATCCGCATCGAGGCGATCGCGGCGGCCTCGACGTGCCACTGCGGGATCGTGTAGCGCGGGTCGAGGATCACGAGCCCGCTCTCGCCGGACATGTACGAGTAGTGCTCCTGCGGCACCGTGGTGAACGTCGCCGTGCGCGGACCGGTCAGCTTCTGCCCGTACTCGTCGACGAGATCGTCGGCGACCTCGAGCGTGTGCGTGGTGCCGACGGTCGACGGAGCGCGCACGCGGATCGAGTAGGTGCCGCCGTCCTTGTCGATGATCTTGCCGTCGACGAGCACCTGGTCGGCCCGCCATTTCGGGATCCGGCTCGACATCACGACGTCGAAGAAGCCGTTCGCTCCGCAGCGCCGGCCGGCGCGCTTCGGTGGTCCCCGCTCGCTGCAGCGCAGGCCGTCGAGCACGAACGGGCGGACGACGAACGTGTCGCGCACCGACTCCTTGGTGGTGACGCGCGGGCCTTCGCGCGACGGGGCACCGGCGCCGAGGATCACCGCGAGCTCGCTGCCGGCGGGCCACGTGGTCTTCGGCGCCAGGATCAAGTGGTGCGGCGGCAGCTCGAACTTGCCGTTCGCGAACCGCGGATCGGTGTCCCACACCAGCTTCGCGCGCTCGAGCGTCACCGGCTCGAATGCCACCGGCTTGCGCGCGGCCTCGATGCGCAGGTGCTTCGCGATCGCGCCGGCATCGAACGGCTGATCGAACGCCAGCACGATCGGTTGATCGACGCGCGTCGGCCGGCGGAAGCCGACATGCTCGAGCTGGATCGCCGGCGTCGCGAACGTCCCGACCGTCGCCTTGGCGAGCACGTTGCCCGCCAGCGCGCGCGTTCCCGCCGGCACGGTGACGGTGAAGTCGGTGGCGCCTGGAAAGCGAGACTTCGCGGTGAAGCGCGCGACGCGGGTGTCGATCCACCGCCAGTCTCCGGCGACCGGCGGCGAGATCGTGGCGGGCGGTTGCTTCGCCACCCCGATCTCGGCGACGGCGATCATCGGCTCGGCGAACCGGACGTGGATCTCCGACACCGCAGCGACCTGTCCCGACGGCAGGATCTCGGGCTCCGCGTGAGGCTCGATCGCGACCGGCGCCGGTGTCATCGGTGCAGGAGCCACGTCGGGGATCTGCGTGCCCGAGCTTGGCACCAGCGCGATCGGCGCGACCGGCGTGGCCGGAGCAGGGGCGGCCGACGGAGCACGCATCGCGGGTGGCGCCGGAGGCGTGGCCGGCAGCGGATCGAGCCGGGCGAGCAGCGGCGACAGCTCGGCCTCGGTGAGCGGCGTGATCGCGAGCTCGGTCGCCGCGGCACCGGCATCGATCATCCGCACCTCGACCTTGCCGTGCTCGGACGGTTCGAGCGCGACCGTCGGCCGAGCGGTGCTCGCGAGCTGTGCGGGCGGCGGTGCGGGCCGAGGTGGTGCGGGCGTGACCGGGACCGGCGTCCGGCAGCTCAGCGAGATCGAGACAAAGGCGATCAGAGAGCGGATCCGCCGGCGCATGGGCGGCGATGTTGACACCGCGCGGTGGCGCCAGGTTCCTAGTCCGACGGAAACGTCGACAGGTCGGGCGAATCGATGACGCCGGCGATCGCGGCGTGGAGGTCGGCCTTCGAGATCGGCTTCTCGAGGCAGCGGGTCGCATTCTTCTCGAGGAAATCCCGCGCCTTGTCGGTGAAGGCGCCGCCGGTCATGAACAGGAACCTGCCGGCCGCCGCCGGGTCGTTCGCGATCACCTGCGTGTAGACCTCCATGCCCGTGATGTCCGGCATCATCAGGTCGACCAGGAGCACGTCGTAGCGGTCCTCGGTGCAGCGAACGAGCGCCTCGCGGCCGCTCTGGACGACATCGACACGATGAGGCGACAGCATGCGCGCCAGGTTGCGCGCGACCAGCTCCTCGTCATCGACCACGAGGATCCGGCGCGTCGGGGTCGGATCGCTGGTCGCCGGCGTCGACGTCGCGGCCTCGGGCTTGGGCGCCATCGCGGGGAGCGAGACGCGAAACGTGGAGCCCTTGCCGACCTCGCTCTCGACGTCGATCGTGCCGCCGAGCGTGGTGACGATGCCGTGGCTGATCGACAGCCCGAGGCCGGTGCCCTTGCCGACCTCCTTGGTGGTGAAGAACGGATCGAAGATCCGATCGCGCGTCGCCGCGTCCATGCCGGTGCCGGTATCGATGATCTCGACGATCACGCTGTCGTCCTTCGCGTACGTCTTGACCCGCACCTGGTTGGCGGC
Organism: Pseudomonadota bacterium; assembly: GCA_023430775.1. Classification (GTDB taxonomy): domain Bacteria; phylum Myxococcota_A; class Polyangia; order Haliangiales; family Haliangiaceae; genus JABFXX01. The sequence goes on along the minus strand of JAEYYY010000514.1, from coordinate 3,454 downwards.
GACGTGTCCCTCGGGGATCGCCTGGGCGGCGTTGACCACCAGGTTCAAGAACACCTGGCCGAGTCGCACCTCGCTGGCGAACACCGTCGGCACGTCGCCGTAGTCCTTGACCACGGTCGCGCGGTGGCGGAGTTGCGTCGAGGCCATGGTCAACGCGCTGTCGAGGAGCTTGCGCACGTCGACGGCGACCTCGTCGCGCTCGCGCTCGCGGGCGAGCGACATCAGATCCTTGACGATGCGGCGCACGCGATCGCCGCCGACCGAGATCTCGCCGACGACCTCCTTCGCGAGATCGAGCTCGCCCGGCGGCAACAGCGGTTCGAGACGCGCGAGCTCCTGCTGGAGCACCTCGGCATTGCCGACCACGTAGACCAGCGGGTTGTTGATCTCGTGCGCGGTCCCGGCGGCGAGCGTGCCGACCGCGGCGAGGCGATCGGCGCGCAGCAGCTGGAGGCGCAGCTCGCGCTCGCCGGACATGTCGCGCACCAACAAGACGCGAGTGCCCGGCGCACCCTCGGGCACCGACATCGCCTTGACCGAGACCGCGAGCAGCGACTCGTCACCCTTGATCGCGCGAACGTCGCACGGGTTCATCTCGGTGCCGCCGACGAGACCTTCGATCGCCGGCCGGTCCGCGGTGTCGAACAGCTCCGCGGCATCGGCGCCGAGCAGCGACGCCTCGGTGGTGCCGAGCATGGCGCAGAACGCGTCGTTGACGTCGATCACGCGACGGCCCTGGACGACCACCACGCCTTCGCGTGTCGCTTGCGCGAGGTGGCGATAGCGCGCCTCGCTGCGCGTCAGCTTGTGGAGTGCGGTGTCGATCGCCTGGCGATTTCTCTCGAGATCGCGGCCGCGCTCCTCGACGAGCTTCGCCAGCTCGCCGCGCACGATGGCCGAGCGCGACAGCTCGACGCGCGTCGACACGAACGCGACGATCAGGTACGCGTACTCGAACAGCGGCACCGACTTGATCGCGCCGGCGCCGAACAGCGAATCGTTGATGCCGAGCACGATCATCGACAGGATCGCGACTCGCAACATCCGTCGCAGTGGTGCCAGCGTCGGTGGCATCGCGCGCAACCGCCGGCGCAACATGACCGCCAGCCAGACCAGCGCGGGCGCGAGGATGGGCAGCAGAAACCCGGGGCGGCCGGTATAGATCGTCATCCCGAGTGCATCGGTGCGGTGGCTCGGCGGTCCGCTGACGAACCACGGCGTGAACAGGAACGCGGCGACCAGCGGCAGCGTCAGCGCCCACATCACCTTGGTCGCCGATCCGATCGGCAGGTTCGCCAGACTCTCCACGGTCACCAGCGACAGCACCGGCAGCAGCATCGCGGACGCGTACTGCAGCCGCACCATGTGAAGTGCGAGGTCGGGATTCGTGGTGGTGTGGCCGATCACCCGCGCGATGCAGAACGCCACGCCCGACGAGCCGATCAGGATCCACGGCAGGTGCGAGCGCTCCGGTTCGAGCACCTTGCTGATCGCCATGCGGATGACCAGGAACACCAGGGCTCCGCACATCCCGATCGTCAAGACGTTCTCGACGTGCACGCCTCGCGATCATAGAGCGGATCACCAGAATCGGGCGAGCGCGAAGATGGCGGCGAACCGCAGCCCGCGTGAGACGCCGACGACGATGCAGAACGTTCGCAGCTGGATGCCGAGCACGCCGGCCGCGGTGGCGGCGAGTGAGAACGGAGGAATGCCGACGAGCGCGCTCGCCGCCAGCAGCTTCGTCGGATGCCACCTCGCGAACCACCCGCGCATCCGCTCGACCCGCCGCGCTTGCTTCGGCGATCGCGCGGTCAACCCGGTCAGGCCGCGTGCCGCGCCATAGATCGGGAGCTTTCCGAGGAGCTGCCCGACGGCCGCGAGCGGCACCAGCAGCACCGCATCGCCCGGTCCCGCGATCACGGCAACCCCGATCAAGAACACCTCGATCGAGACGATCGGAAACACCGCACCGACCAGCGCGATCGCGAACGTCGCGACCGGCAACCCGAGCGACCCGACCAGCTCCTCCAAGCTCACGGGGACTGTCTCCACTTGGTGCACTTCCGCTCCCAACATCGCGAGATCTCGATGCGGTGTAGGGACGGAGTTGGATTTGCGCGTAGCTGCGGCAATCGCGTCACCTGCCGGGCGGGATGACAAGTCAACACCGTCCCCGAGCGGCCGAGGCAACACAGCTAGTTGCGAACGGAAGTGCACCAAGTGGAGACAGTCCCCGCTCACGTCAGCAGGCGGTAGATGCGAGGGGATGCGGCGGCGCCGATCGAGTCGAGCACGGTGGCGAGAGCGACGAAGCCGAGGCCCTTCACGACGGGACCGCGACGCAACGCCTGGAGCGCCGAGGTGACGCCGCGCGCCGCGAAGATCGCGAGCGAGGGCAGAGGACCGAGGCGATCGAGGATTGGCGCCGCGCGCGGCGTGTAGTGCTCGAACAGGTACGGCATCAGCGACACCGTGTCGGCACCGCGCAGCAGGCGGACCTCCAGCCACTCGCGAAGATCGTCGGGCCACGCGTGGGTGAGCCGGGCGCGCGGCGCGAACACGACGGGGATGTGGTCCTCGAGCAGGCGCAGCGCGAGCACCTGGCACTGGCCGTGGAACATCGGCGCGATCGTCGGATAGCGGCGCGCCGCGAAGGTCTCGCGCTCGAACGCGACGTTGTTCGCGAAGAAGTTGCGGACGGTGGGCGGCGCGTCGGCGATCGACTTGCGCTCGGCGGTCTCGCCATCGAAGTACGGGAAGTCGATCGCGTTCGCGATCGGCGCCACCGAGCCGGGATAGGAGGTCGCACCGGCGACGACGAGCGCACCGTCGGCGAACGGCCGGATCAGCTGCTCGAGCCAGTCGGCCTCGGGATCGCAGTCGCCGTCGATGAACGCGACGATGTCGCCGGTGGTGGCGTCGAAGCCGGCGTTCTTGTGCTGGTAGTAGTCGGCGTCGCGCGGCAGCTCGACCCACGTCACCTGGTGGCCGTTCGCCAGCGCATCGCGCGTCTTGTCGTCGAGGCCGACGTGGGTGATCACCAGCTCCACGCCGGCGAGCTGCGGTTCGAGCGCGTAGAGCAGCTCGCGCAGCGGGCCGGCCTCGCCGCCGACGTTCCAGGTCTCGATGACGAGGGAGATCACGATGCCTCCCGGAGCCGCAGCGGTTCGCGGCGTGCGTCGAGGCGGCCGTAGATCGAGCGCATGACGCGATGGCGGCGCGCGGCGCGCTTGACCAGCCAGGCCGCGGCACGGCGCGCGTGCAGCGCCTCGTAGATCGCCCAGCTCGCACGCATCGCGCGATCGAGGTCGTAGCTCGTCGCCCGCTCGCGAGCGCGGGGACCCTGGACGGAACGCAGCTGCGGATCATCGAGCAGGCGGCCGAGCGATGCCGCGAAGCCATCGACGTCGCGACACACGAAGCCGGTCTCGCCGTCGACCACGTGCTCGTG
>JAEYYY010000501.1 GCA_023430775.1 Pseudomonadota bacterium | reverse complement strand
CGGCCACCGACACCACCACCGTCGGGACCGGAACTGACACCGGCCCCGAGACCGGCGGCGATACGCTCGGCACCGGCAAGCTCGGCGACACCAAGGGATCGAGCTTGCTCGACAGGCCCGCGGCCGGGTTACCGGACCTCCCGACCCTGCCCGAGGACGCGATCGCCGCGACGGAGCGGCTGACCTTCGCGATCGGCACCGCGGCGTTCAACTACGACACCACGCGCGAGCGGCTGTCGTTCGATGCCGATGTCGCCGGGCTCTACGCGAAGCGGATCGAGCGCGAGAAGATGGCGTGGGGCTTCGACGTCGGCGCGCACGTGCTCGCCGGCCTGATCAACCCCGACGGACGCGCCCAGACCCGCGGTTCGGTCGTCCAGCTCACCGGCAACGGCGAGGCGCGGTTCTACAACGGCAAGCTGTACGGCATCGGCAAGGCCGCGCTCGGCACGCAGATCTCGTACATCAGCTTCCGCGACGACGACGATCCGAACCAGGACGAGAACGACAAGCGGTTCGCCGCCGACATCCAGGTCGCGCTCGGCGCCGGCTTCGGTCGCGTCGTCGATGTCGGCTCTGCCATTCGCGTGCGAAGGCTCGCCCGCACGCTCGACGCTGCGAAGGCGCTCGGCAAGCCGATCAGCGACGAGGTCAGCAGGAAGCTGCAGCTGACCTGGTGGGCGCTGCGCGGCGAGCGATCGCAATACCGCGCGGTGGTGGCGACGGTCGCGATCCTGCGCGAGGCGGGCATCCTGCTGGTCGAGCCCGATGCCGGCCTGACCTTCGAGCTGATCAACGTGCTGCGCGATACCCAGCTGTTCCTCCGCCCGAGCGGCTTCGACATCCAGCTGCTGTTCGGCGAGGGCTTTCTGATCCGACCCGACGACAACGATCCGAACGACGATCGCCCCGCCTCCGGCGAGGAGGGCCGTGTCGAGCAGCTGCTGATGGCTGCGAGCTACGGTTCGCAGCTCGCCGACGACACCGTCGAGATCTCCGGTACCGGCTACCTGCGGTATCGGCTGTTCGCGCCGGGTGAAGGCAGCGGTAACGATCAGCCGACGCCCTTCTTCGCCGGCGCGACCGCGCGTATCCGCAAGTTCACCTACGGCGAGCACGGCGATCAGTTCGGCGCGATCGATCTCGCGGGTGACCTGCGGGTGTCGAGCGACGGCGACAACGTGTTCGATCCGAACGACGAGCGCGACCTCGGGCTACGCCTCTCCGGCCAGCTCGGGTTCACGTACTTCATGAACCAGGCCTCGGGCGTGCGGCTCGCGGGCACCGTCGCCGCCGACAGTGGCGAGCTGTTCATCGGCGCGTCGCTGTCGTTGACGTACGGCCTGCTCGACGTCGGCTACGCCACCGGCGGGCTGTGATCCGCTACTGAAAGCGGACCCCGAGGGTCAGCCGGATCGTCCGGTACTCGCCCTCGCGCATCATCGTGGGACCGAAGGCCCGGATCGCGTTGGCGTCCTCGAGGATGACGTCGTCGTTGTCGATCGAGCGACCGCCGAGCCGGCCATCGATGCCGAACGTCAGGCCACCCTCGGCGCGATACTCGAGACCGACGCCACCCTCGATGTGGTGGCCTTGCTGCGGGAAGCTGCCGTCGTCGCGATCGATGCCCATGCCCGCCATCAGCGTCGGGATCCAGCGCCCGCTGTCCTTCAGGTCGACGACCACGAGACCGGAGAACACGCGGATGTCGGTCGCGGTGCCGAACGTGCAGGTCGCGCAGCCTTCCTGGCTCTGGTGGCGCGTGACCTCGAGCTGCGCGGAGACGCGGTTCGACAGCCCCGCCCGCCCCCACAGGCCGAGCGTCTGCGTCGAGTCGATGCCGGCGGCGGCGTCCTCCGTGTTCTGGAACAGGCCGGCACTGATCCCGGCGGCGACCTTCGGTTCCGCGAAGGCAGGTGACGAGACGACGAGCAAGGCGAGCGCGATGACCGGACGCATGAACGCGCGAGGAGCACGCGTCGTGCCAGCAAGCAATCGCGTGAAACCACGAGGCGGGCTCTCGAAAATTCGAGGCCGCGCGCGGTCGGATCGTCAGCTCAGCGTGGCCGCGATCTTCTCGGCGGCGCGCGTGGCGAGCGCCATGATCGTGACCTGCGGGTTGACGCCGATCGACGACGGCACCGCGGCGCCATCGACGACGTAGAGGCCGCGGGTATCGTGGACCTGGTGATCGGGGCCGATCACGCTCGAGCTCGGATCGCTGCCCATCCGCGCGGTGCCGAGTGGGTGGTACGCCGACAGATCGAGATCCCACGGCCGGATCGTCGCCCGCCGCATGCGCTCGAGATCGCCCGGCGAGTCGAGGATGTCGAAGCCGTTGATCGGCGTGTGGACGCGACGCGCCCCGGCGGCGAAGAACACCTGCGCGAGCACGTCCATGCCGCGCTTGATGTGCGCGACGTCGTGATCCGACAGCCAGTATCGGATCACCGGCTGCCCACCGATCGCGCTGACCGATCCGCGCGAGTGATCCTCGACCATGAAGCCGAAGCTGGCGACGTGATCGAAGCTCTCGGCGAGCCGCACCAGCTCGGGACCGATCAGCTGCGTCATGCTCATCGTCATCTCGAGCGGCACCATCGCGCCCTCGAACAGGATGCCTTCCTCGTGAAGCTCCTCGATCGAGTATCCCTGCGGGATGCCCTTCCACGGCAGGATCTGCTCCTCGAACTCGGCGAGCGCGCCGGCGGCGGGATGGATCGACAGGTTCTTGCCGAGCTGTCCCGACGACGCCCCGAGCCCCTGCGCCTGCAGCAGCAACGGCGTCAGGATCGCGCCGCAGGCGACCACCACCGCACGCGCACGCACCGTCAGCGTGTGCATGCCGTGCTCGGAGCTGGTGCGCGCGACCACGCCGGTGGCGACGCCGCCGTCGACGATGATGCGGGTGACCTTGGCACCGGTGAACAGCTCCGCGCCGGCGCGCAACGCGAGCGGGATGTAGCTGACGTTGGTGGAGCGCTTGGCATCGGTGGGGCAGCCGAAACAACAGACACCCTGGCCATCGCACGCCGGTGCGTTGCGCCGCAGCGGGCCGTGCCGGGTGAAGCCGAGCTCGCGACAGCCGCGCGCGATCACGCGACCGTTGCCGCCGAGCAGCTCCTTCCTCGCCTTCTCGACGCCGAGCACGCTCTCGACGCGCTCGAAGTATCCGCCCATCTTGTCCGGCGCGAGCTCGGAGAGCCCTAGCTCGCGCACCCACTCGGAGAGCACGCGATCGGGCGTGCGGTAACAGGTGCCCGAGTTCACCGTGGTGGTGCCGCCGACCGTTTGCCCGAGCGGGATCGGAATCGCCACGTTGCCGACGGAGAACGTGGTGCCACCGCGGCGGTACAGCTTCTGCTGCATCGAGAACGCGCGGCCATTGAACTGCGTGCGATCGAAGTACTGACCTTCCTCGACGAACACCACGGCGAGCCCGGCCTCGGCCAGCTCGCGCCCGACCACCGCGCCACCCGCGCCGGTACCGATGACGACGACATCGCACTCGACGGCGAGATCGTGGCCGTTGGCCGCGTGAACGCGATCGCGCATGTACGCCGGCTTGGCTTCCTGCTTCGCCTGCTCCGGGTCGTAGACGCAGCCGAGCTTCTGATAGAGCCCCGGATCATCGAAGTGAGCGACCTTGAGCGGGCTGACCAGCGCGCGCAGCATCAGCCGGCGCACCGGATCGCCGTGGCGCCAGCTCTCGAGGATCGCGAGTCGCTTTGCAGGCGACGCATCCGCGAAGCTCCGGCGCGTGGTCAACCACGCCTGGACATCGAGGCTGCGCAGCAAGCCATCGAGCCCGACCTGCACCGCATTCGGCAGCGTGGCGACGAACCGCTCGACCCGGCCGACCGTGTGTTCGCCCGCTGCCGGCAAGAACCGACCGGCCGGCAGCGCCGTCTCGGCCAGGGCGACCAGCGTGCGGTGTTGCGACTTCGAGAGCGTGACCACGAATTCACCTTACAACAGCCGCGGTCGGACCACTAGACCAATCTGCGATCTGGTGGATCTCGCACCAATAACGGCTAGGATCGCGGTCGTGCGCATCGTCGGGATCCTGCTGATCGGCGCCTGCTGGCACGAGCCTGCCACCGCACCGATGGCGCCCGCCCAGCCGACCGGCGTCGTCATCGAGGCACCGAAGACGAGCGCGTTCGAGCCACCGCGTCGCCTGCCGAGCCCGACGTCGCCGTACGCCGAGGTTGCCGGCACGTGGCGCGGCATCGGCTATCAGTACGACACCAGGGGTCACTGGGACATCGAGATGACGCTCCAGCGGCGCGGCGAGATCGGTGACGTCATCGGATCGATCGCGTACGAGAACGGCGGCTGCACCGCGAATCTGATCCGCGAGGCCGAGCGCGGCGAGCGAGGCGAGGTCCTGGTGATGCGCGAGAGGCTGGTCACCGGTCACGGCAAGTGCGTCGACAACGGCTGGATCCGGATCCCGCGCCGCCCGGTCGCGAACGAGCTCGACTGGCGATGGGACTTCGCCGACCACAAGGAAGGCGCCTCCGCCAGCGTCAAGCGCGACTAGCGAGCGCCGTCGCGGATCCACTTCGCGCGGCGCTCCGACCACGCGGCTTCATCGTCGAGCCCGAGCTCGCGCAGCGTCGCGGCGAGCTCTTGCTCCCGCTTCACCGGATCGAACTCGATCGCCCACCACAGCTTGTGCATGCAGACCGGGCACGCCTGCAGCGGCGCGCGATCGGATTCGTCCTGGCTGTTGCTGCCGGCGATCACGCACTGGTAGTACTGGCAGTGGTGGAGGCCGAACATGTGCGCGATCTCGTGGACCACCGTCCAGGTCGCGCGCTCGAGCGCGGTCTTCTGCCAGCCGGCGCCACGCGTTTCGTCGAAGAACGCGGGGTCCTGGCGCGCGAAGCTCTGCACGCCGACGCGCTCCTCGAACGACGCCATGCCGAACACGAAGTTCCAGCTCTCCTCGGGATAGAGGTCGGTCATCGTCACCGCCATCAACGCGTACGCGTCGGCGGGTAGCTGCTTCTCGAGCCACGCCAGCACGTCGGGCGCGAGCAGCTGCGGCTTCTTGGTGCCGCCGTGGATCCGCTGCTTCGCGACGACGGCGGCGAGCGGGACAGGCGGCAACAGCTTCACCTCGAGCGTGAAGTACGCGTGGACGATCTTCTGCATCGCCTCGAGCGACGGCGCATCCGCGGGGAACTCGCCGATCGGCAGCAGGTAGATCGTGTTCTTGCCGGGGTACGGCATGTTCGGTTTGCTACGGGTGTAGGCGTCGAACGTCTGCGGCTTCTCGCGGTGCTCGTACATCCACTCGCCCGGCTGGGGTTTGCCGCGTTCGGTGAACCCGACCGGATCGAGCATCCGTCGCACCGGCGGCGTCAGCTTCGAGACATCACCGATCGCCTCGGTCGCGAACGTCGCGGGCTTCCTGGTGGGGCGCTCGACCCGCGGCTTCGCGATCGGCTTGTCGCTCTCTCCACCGCCACATGCCGCGAGGAAGACCACCAGGACAAGCCAGCGCACCACGGTCGGACACCCACCCGCGGGTGACGGTTTCATCAGAGATCGATGCGCTGGCGCCACTCGGCCGCCGGGCCGGGCTTGAAGCGGACGTCGCGCAGCACGCCGTGGATGCAGTCGGAGAGCTTCCGCGGCAGGTCGGTCTCGAGGACGTTGAGGAACGGGACGTTGCCCTCGGTGTCGACGCCGATCGAGATCGAGACGTAGCCGCCTCCGAGGCCCTGCTTGGCCGCGGTGCGCGTGCAGGCGGCGAGCTTGCCGCGCTCGATGCCGGCCTCGAACTGCGAGCGGCGCAGGGTGAGGTGCTGGAACGCGGGCGCCTTCGACGCCGGCGGCTCGGGATGGATGGCGAGCCGGGCGGGTTGCTTCGCGTTGGCCGTGACATCGATCCAGCCGGCGCGGCGGTAGCGGCCCTGGTGATCGATCGCCTCGACGGTATGGCGACCCGGCATCACCCGCAGCTGCATCGGCGCGTCGCCGACCTCGACGCCGTCGACGCGGACGGCGCGGCGGCCGGCGGTCGCGATCGCGAGCGGCGCGGAGCTCGCGAGCGTGTTGAGATCCCAGACGGGCATCGTCATCGGCGTGGCATCGGCGAGCTCGGTGACCTCGTCGATCGAGAGCGTGGTGACCGGCTCGCCGAGCACCGGCTTGTCGGACGGCACGACGAGGCGGCGAGCTGCACCGACCTCGCGCAGGCCACCGGCATCGCGGACGGCGACCAGACCGTGGCGGCAGGCGACCGACGTGGTGTCGGCGGTGTGCGTGACCCGGAACTGGGTGCCGCGCACCTCGATCTCGCGCAGCCCCGCGCGGATCGTGAAGCGCTGGCCGGTGGTGCGCGGCGCGACCTCGACATCGATGGTGCCGTCGACGACGAGCTCGATCACCTGACTGTCGAAGCGCACCAGCTCGAGCCGGCTGTGCGGACCGAGCCCGAACGCGCTGCGATCGCCGAACTGGACATCGACGCGACCATCGCCGGTCGCGATCACCGATCCGGCCGCGAGCCTGGTGGCGAACGGCTGCGCGGGACGAATGCCATCGATCATCAGCTCGCCGGTGGTGCGATTGATCAGCCCGGCGAGCGGGGTTGCCGCGACTCGCTCGGGCTCGGGCAGCGGCACGCTCGCGACCGGCTGCTCGACCGGCGGCTGCGGCCGATCGACGAACATCGTCGCCACCGCGGCGGCGGCGACCATGCCCGCGGCGATCCAGCCGGCGCGCGACTCCGGTGCGGGTTGCTTGGCCCGGCGCTCCGTCGACACCGCCCAGTGCACCTTCGCGCGCACCGAGTCCCACGCCAGCTCCGGCGCCTGGAGGTTCTTGATCGAAGCGAAGCTATCGCTCGCCCGCGTCACCCGAGCCCGCGTACGCGCGCACTTCGGACAGTCGTCGGCGTGCGCCTCCATCGCGGAGCGCTCTGCATCGTCGACGCGACCGGCCCACAGGTCTGCCCAGCGATGAGGAGCGACGTGCTTCATTCGTCGGGGTCCATTGTCTCGGCATGCTTTGTCTCGGCATGCTTTCCGCTGATCACCCTGTAGAACTCACGCCGCGCGTAGAACAGGCGGGTGCGAACCGTCACCGGATTCGAATCGACGAGGTAGGCGATCTCCTTCAGATCGAGCCCCTCGATCTCGTGGAGGTAGAGCACGATCCGCTTCTTCGGCGCGAGGTGCTCGAGCGCCGCGTAGACCCGCTCCTGATCGCGCCGCCGCTCGAGCGAGCGATCCGGGGTCTCCGGCCGCTCCGTCAGCGACGGATCCGCCGGCGCGGTGTCGAGATCGAGCACGCCGATCGCGTTCGGTCGCCGCTTGCGGGTGCGGATCCTGCCGAGCGCGACGTTGACGCAGATCCGGTAGAGCCAGGTCGACAGCCGCGCGTCACCGCGAAACCGCTCGAGCCCGCGGAACGCGATCACGAACACCTCCTGCACGAGGTCCTCGAGATCATCGCGGTCGCCGAGCACGCGGTAGAGGTTGCCGGCGACCTGCCGGCGGAACCGGTGATAGAGCTCGTCGTGAGCGGCGCGATCCAGCTTCCTGCACCGCTCGATCAGATCCGCCTCGTCGGCGGGTCCGAGCGCAGGTGTTGATCGCTGGGGATCGTCGCGCTTCACCCGAGGCAGCATAGCCGTAAGCCCGTTAGTGGCCGCGGCCTTATCGAGTGTTCAGGGAGCCGTGGTGACGCCGCACACCTTCAGCGTCGGGTCGGTAAGACAACGAAATCGATGCCTTTACCGAGATCGCAATGCAGCGAGTCCTCGTCGCCGACCGGCTCGAACTTGCACGGCGCCTCGTCGGCGGCGGTGGCCTTGCCGCGGTTCGGCAGGATCAACACGACGCCGGTGGGCTCGACGCGCCATTTGCCCTTGAACGGCAGATCCATGATCGTGCCCTGGCAGTTGGTCTTCACGTTGAGCTTGAAGTTGCGATCGCGCGATAGCTTGAGCCGCACCTCCGCCTTGTCGCAGCTGGTGCCCGTCTGCTCCCACTGACCGCCGAAGATCATCACGCGCTCGTACGGCGTGGTCGGCTTCTTGTCGAGCCCGGTCGCCGCGCGGAACCGCGGATCGGCGCGCAGTGCCGCGAACGCGGGATCGAAGCGCGCCTCGATCAGCCACTCGATCGCATCCGGCTTGGATGACTTCGCGAGGATCTCGAGGTTGCGCAGCGCCTCGGGCTGCTTCTTCGCGGCCATCTGGAGCGCCGCGATCCGGAAGAACGTTTCGGAGTGGCCGGGATCGACGGCCAGCACCTTCTGCCACTCGGCGAGCGCCTTCGCCTTGGAGGCCTTGCGCGCGGCCTCGACGGCCTTGAGCACCTTCGGATCCTCGGGCGCGACGCCGGTGTTCGGATCCTTCGGCGCGTTCGGATCGTTGGTCGGATCGGGCGGCTTCGCGGGATCCGGTGGCTTGGTCGGCGTGACCGCCGTCCCCGGCTTCAGCAGATCGAAGCCGATGATCAGCGTCTGCTCCTTGCCCATCACGCGCGCGGTGTACGCGACCGCCACGCGATCTTCGTACTGGCTCGCGTAGACCTCGACGACCCGGCCGATCGGGTCCATCGTCTGCCACGTCAGCACCGGCTCGCCCGACGACTTGCGGGTCACCGTCAGCGTCCGCCCACTCGCGCTGGCGGTGAACGTGGCCTTCGAACCGCTCTGCGGGATCGGATCCTTGATCGACAGCCGGGCGATCACGTCCGCGGCCGCTTTCTCGCAGGTTGCGGCGCCGCTGGCCTTGCCACCCTCGACCCGGATCGGACGACACACGCGATCGGAGTTGACCAGGTAGGGCTTGTCCACCCCCGAGAAGCCACCGAACGTGTCGGCGGCTGCGGGGGCGGTGAGGAGGAGTAGAAGGATGCCGGCGAGCCGCACGGTCATACCGACGGTCTTAGCGCGAAAACGATTCAACTGCCCGATCTTCCTGCATCCACACGATCCTCCAAACGAGGTAGGGTTCCGTCTCGGTGGGCATTTTCACCAAAGCCAGTGCCGCGATCGATCGCAGCGTGATCCGCCTGATGGAGCGCCAGATGGCGCCCCGCTCCCCGAAGATCGATCCGGATGCGCGAACCAAGCTGATCAATGTCGCGGCGCACTATCGCAACGGCACGCTCGGCACGCCGAGCGCGTTCTTCCCGGCGCCGGATGCACCCACCGTCTCGCTGCGGCCGCTCGGCGATGGTCCGCTCGGCACGCAGATCGTCGATCTGACCTACCCGTCCACGTACACCGCATTCCATCCGATCGCGCGCGAGCTCCTCGAGTCGGTGACCGAGAATGCCACCGCGCACGTTCGCTGGTGGACGAGCGGTAGAGGCCGGCCGACGATCGTCTTGCTCCACGGCTGGGGCGGCGGCAACCAGTGGGTCACCGCGCGCACGTTCGTCGTGCCGTACTGGCTTCGCCACGGCTACGACGTCGCGTCGTTCGTGTTGCCGTTCCACGGCCCGCGCGCGCCGGATGTCGGACGCTCGACGGTGAAGTCGGGCGCGCTGTTTCCGTCGCCGAATCCACTGCGCACCAACGAGGGCTTCGGTCAGGCGATCCACGATCTGCGCGCGCTCTCGATCTGGTTGCGCTCGCGCGGTGCCTCCGCGGTCGGCGTCATGGGCATGAGCCTCGGCGGCTACACCACCGCGTTGTGGGCGAGCGTCGCCGGGAGCGAGGACGCCGGTGGCGTCGACTTCGCGGTCGCGATGATCCCGGCGGTGTCGATGTCGCGGTTGATGTGGCGCCACGGCGAAGCGAACCCGACGCGCAAGCGCGCCGCGAGCGCCGGCATCACCGAGGAGCTGCTCGCCGACGCGTTCGAGGTC
>JAEYYY010000438.1 GCA_023430775.1 Pseudomonadota bacterium | reverse complement strand
CCCCGGGGGGGGGCTTCGCGGCACGGGGGCCGCGCAGCGAGCTCGGCATCCTCGCGCGCGCGCATCCCGACGAGACGGTGATCGGGGATGCCGCGCTCGCGATCCGCAGTGCCGATTCGCTGCTGATCGGCGTCGCCGACGGTCTCGGCCACGGACCAGCCGCGCGCGAGGCAGCCGATCGCGCGCTCGAGACGATGCAGTCGAAAGGCAGCTTGCCGCTCGACGAGCAACTGCGATCGATCCACGCGGCGGTCGCGAGCACCCGCGGCGCGGTGATGGCGATCGCACGGTTATCGACCGATCGGCTGAGCCATGTAGGGGTCGGCAACATCAGCTCGCGCGTGATCGGTGCGGACGGCTCGATCCGGCTCCTCGCCAGCGTCGCCGGCACCCTCGGCAGCGCGTTCCCGCGCCGCCTCCAGATCGACGAGCCGGCGTGGAATCCCGGCGACTTGCTGGTGCTCTCCAGCGACGGATTGACGAGCCGGGTCGAGCTTCAGGAGCCGGGCCTGTTGCGGCAGCATCCGATCGCGATCGCGCAGAGGCTCCTCACGCAATTCGCGCGCGGCAACGACGACGCGCTGGTTGCCGTGGTGCGCTGACGCCGCGCATTCCGTGCAGCGACACGCGAGTCGCCGCAAGATCTGCGCGCGATCGGCCGGATCTGCGTGGCGCACGGGCTGCAGAAGACGCAAGCCATGCGTCGTCTCTGGCTCGGACTCTCCCTCGTCCTGTTCATCTCGTTCGGTGTTTTGCTGTGGGTGGGCTCTCGGATCTACCAGGAGGCACCGCCCGTCCCTGACCGCGTCGTCACCACCGAAGGTCGCGTCGTGTTCGGTCCCGGCGAGATCGATGCCGGCCAAGATGTCTGGCGCTCGTTCGGCGGCATGCAGCTCGGCTCGGTGTGGGGCCACGGTTCGTACGTCGCCCCCGACTGGACGGCCGACTGGCTCCACCGCGAGCTGGTCGGCATCCTCGACGAGTGGGCGAGCGCCGACGGCACGGACTACGAGCACGCCGGACTCGAGCGGCAGGGCATGCTGCAGCAGCGGCTGCAGAAGCTGATCCGCGCGAACACCTACGATGCGGCGACCAACACGATCACGGTCAGCGAGGAGCGCGCTCGCGCGATCGAGGCGAACATCGCGTACTACCGCGAGCTGTTCGCCAACGGTCGCGACGAGTACTCGTTGCCGGCGGCCACCGTCGTCGAGGCGGATCGCGCCCACGCGCTGGCCGCGTTCTTCTTCTGGTCGTCGTGGGCAGCTGCCACGAATCGCCCCGGTGACACGGTCACGTTCACCAGCAACTGGCCGCACGAGAAGCTGATCGACAACCGGCCGACGTCGGACGCGATCGTGTGGACCGGCGTCAGCATCCTGCTGCTGCTCGGCGGCATCGGCGCCCTCGCGTTCTGGCATGCCGCGCGGAAGAAGGACGAGGAGCCCGAGGTCCTCCCCGAGGTCGATCCGCTGCACGGCGCCGCGCCGACGAAGTCGCAGCTGGCGACCGTCAAGTACTTCTGGGTCGTGTGCGCGCTGTTCCTGCTCCAGATCGTGATGGGCGTGATCACCGCGCACTATGGCGTCGAGGGCAACGGGCTGTTCGGCCTCGCGCTCGCGAAGATCCTGCCGTACTCCGCGGCGCGGTCGTGGCACGTCCAGCTCGGCATCTTCTGGATCGCCACCGCATGGCTCGCCGCCGGTCTCGCGATCGCACCGTCGATCGGACGCGAGCCGCGCGGTCAGCGCTTGCTCGTCAACGTGCTGTTCGGTGCGCTGGTGCTCGTCGTCGGCGGCTCGCTCGCCGGTCAGTTGCTCGCGATCAACGGCCAGCTCGACGCCGATGGCGTGTGGTGGTTCGGTCACTCCGGTTACGAGTACATCGACCTCGGCCGGGTCTATCAGTACGCGCTGCTCGTCGGCCTCGGCCTGTGGGTGGTGCTCGTCGCCCGCGCGCTGTGGCCGGCCCTCCAGCGCCGCGATGCGATGCGCCCGCTGGTCATCATGCTCTTGATCTCGACGATCGCGATCGGCGGCTTCTTCTTCGCCGCGCTCGGTGCCGGCCGCCACACCAACCTCGCGATCGCCGAGTACTGGCGCTGGTGGGTGGTGCACCTGTGGGTCGAGGGCTTCTTCGAGGTGTTCGCCACCGTGATCATCGCGTTCCTGTTCGCGCGCCTCGGTCTCGTGCGCTACGCGGCCGCGAGCCGCGCCTCGGTGCTGGCGGCGACGATCTTCCTCGCCGGCGGCGTGCTCGGCACGCTCCACCACCTGTACTTCAGCGGCACCCCGACGGTGGCGCTGTCCCTCGGCTCGGTGTTCAGCGCGCTCGAGGTGGTGCCGCTGATGTTCCTCGGCTACGACGGCTGGGAGAACTGGCGCCACACCAAGTCGACGCCGTGGATGAAGCAGTACAAGTGGCCGATCTACTTCTTCATCGCCGTCGCGTTCTGGAACGTCGTCGGTGCCGGTCTCCTCGGCTTCATGATCAACCCGCCGGTCGCCCTCTATTACATGCAGGGTCTCAACACCACGCCGGTCCACGGTCACACCGCGCTGTTCGGCGTCTACGGCATGCTCGGCCTCGGCCTCATCCTGTTCACCGTCAAGAGCGTGCGGCCGAACCTGGTGTGGCCCGAGAAGCTGCTCAAGTTCGCGTTCTGGGGCATCAACCTCGGCCTCGGCCTGATGGTGCTGATCAGCGTGCTGCCCGTCGGCCTGCTCCAGACCTGGGCCGCCGTCGACGTCGGCTACTGGTACGCGCGCAGCGCCGAGTTCCTCCAGGCCGAACCGATGCAGACGCTGCGCTGGATGCGCGTCGTCGGTGACACCATCTTCGCGCTCGGCTCCTTCGCGTTCGTGATCGCGATCGTGCGGATGACGCTGTCGCGGTTCCAGAACCGCGCGCCCGTCGCGATCGTCCGCTGAGCTGCTGGTCCCGCCACACGCACACCGCGCACCTCGCGCGGTGGTTTCGCGTTTCGGCGATCGCCCGACATCGCGGTCGGTGTCGTATGCGCAGTTCCCACTCGAGGGTTCGCGTCCGACGCAAGGGCTGCGCGCTCGGGGCCGGATCTGTGGGTACGCACACTGCAAAGACCGGGGGTGATGCTTGGAATCGAGATGTTCGAGGCTATTCCGGTGGCGATGTCGCTCAGTCGCCTCGACGATTGCAGCGTCACGCTGGTCAACGAGGCCTACACGAGGTCCTTCGGGGTCAGCCGGCAGGCGGTCATCGGGCGGATGCCTGCGGACGCCGGCATCGTGTTCGAAGAAGGTGTTCGCGAGCGCTGCTTCGAGCTGCTCCGCGTCCGCAGCGGAGAAGTCGAGGGGATCGAGCTCGAGGCGATGACGCCGCTCGGGCCGAAGGTGTTCGCGCTGTGGAGCCGGATCTTCGATGTCGATGGCGTGCCGCACGTGCTGTCGACGTTCATCGATACGACCCAGCAGCGACGCGCGATCAAGAAGTCGCGGGAAGCCACCGAGCGGTTCCGGCAGCTCGCCGAGAGCATCAACGAGGTGTTCTGGCTGACCAACCCCGACAACTCGACGATGTTCTATGTCAGCCCTGCCTACGAGCGAGTCTTCGGGCGGAGTTGCGCGGCTCTCTACGCCAATCCGCGGGACTGGCTGTCGGCGCTGCACCCGGATGACCTGCAACGGATGACTGCGGCCAGCCAGGATCTCGCCAGCGGGCCGCAAGAGAACCTCTACCGCGTGATCGTCAACGGCAAGGTGCGCTCGATCCGGGTCGCCACGTTTCCGGTTCGCGATGCCGCGGGCAACGTGATCCGGATCGCCGGAGTCGGCGAGGATCGCACCGAGCAGCTCCACCTCGAGGACCAGGTCCGGCAGACCCAGAAGCTCGAGTCCGTCGGACTGCTCGCCGGGGGCGTCGCGCACGACTTCAACAACGTGCTCGCCGTGATCGGCGCGAACGCCGGGATGCTCGCAGAGCTGATCCCGCCCACCCATCCGGATCGCGAGCTGGTCGACGAGATCGAGGCGGCGGTGCGCCGGGCGAGCTCCCTGACGCGCCAGCTGCTCGCGTTCAGTCGCAAGCAGGTGATCGAGCCGGTCGTGCTCGACCTCAACGCGGCGATCGTCGACACCCGCAAGATGCTGCGCCGGATGGTCGGCGAGGATGTCGTCATCGAGACCTCGCTCGAGCCCGAGCTCGGCTGCGCGCGGATCGATGCCGGGTACTTCGTCCAGGTGCTGATGAACCTCGCCGTCAACTCGCGAGATGCGATGCCGCGCGGCGGCAAGCTCACGATCACGACGCGCAACGCCGGCGACTTCGTGACGGTCGAGATCGCGGATACCGGGTCGGGCATGTCTGCCGACGTCAAGGCGCGCGTGTTCGAGCCGTTCTTCACGACCAAGGAGGTCGGCAAGGGCACCGGACTCGGGCTGTCGATGGTGTTCGGCATCGTCCAGCAGGCGGGAGGTCAGATCGCGGTCGACAGCGAGGTCGGGCAGGGGACGACGATCCGGATCTCGCTGCCGCGCGTCGAGGCACCCATGGCACGCCCCGCCGAGGCCGAGCAAGCTTGCGACTGCGGGAGCGAGAAGATCATCCTCGTCGACGACGACGTGTTCGTGCGCAAGTCGACCTCGCGAGCGCTGCGCTCTCGCGGCTACACGGTGCTCGAGGCGAGCGATGCGAGCGCCGCGCTGCGCCTGCTCCAGGATCACGGCCGCGAGATCTCCCTGCTGGTGACCGACGTGGTGATGCCGGGCGTCGACGGGCGCGAGCTCGCCGAGGCCGCGCGCCGCAACCGGCCGACCCTCGACGTGCTCTACATGAGCGGCTACACCGACGACGCCGTGATCCGCCATGGCCTCGAGCACGACCGGATCCCGTTCATCGAGAAGCCGTTCAAGCCGCAGACGATCGCGAGCAAGGTTCGCCACCTCCTCGATCGCAGACGTGACACGGGCGCGCAGGTTTTGCGTCGCGCGTGAGACGGCGGCTGCGTGGGCTCCCAAGTGTTCGTCGATTGAGGCAAGATGACCCGCGATGAGTGGGAAGTCACTGCGCGCAGGGGTGTGGGCGACGGTGTTCACGGTCGTGCTCGGCATCCTGATCGTCGTCGGCTCGCGCAACCTCGCCCACTTCGATGCCGCGCTCGTCGGCTACACGTTCGCGACGCTGTTCGCGACCTTCGGCATCACCTACCGCTACACGATGTGGCTCCAGCGGCCGCCGACCAGGATGTACTGGAAGCGCGGCTGGCGCGCGTTCCTGTCTCCGGCCCGGTTGCCGGGAAACCTGTGGCGGTTCGTGAAGCGCGCGGTCGTCGACGTCGGCGCGAATCGCTTCATCTTCCGCCGCGACCGGATGCGCGGCCTGACGCATGCGCTGCTGATGTGGGGATGCTTGCTCGGTGCCGCGATCACGTTCCCGCTGGTCTGGGGCTGGATCCACTTCGAGACCATTCCCGACCGGCTCGATACCTATCGCGTGTTCCTGTTCGGCTTCGCCGCCGGCGAGTTCCCCGTCGACTCGCTGCCGGCATTCCTCGTGTTCCACGGCCTCGTGTGGGCGTCGTTCCTCGTGCTCGCGGGCGTCATGCTCGCGTTCCGCCGCCGGATGCGCGATCGCGGCGCCGAGGCGGTGCAGCAGTTCGGCGAGGACATCCTGCCGCTCGTGCTGCTCGCCGCGATCAGCATCACCGGGCTGATGCTGACGGTCAGCTACACGTGGCTGCGCGGCTACGCGTACGACTTCCTCGCGATCCTCCACGCGGTGACGGTGATCGTCACGCTGCTGTGGCTGCCGTTCGGCAAGTTCTTCCACATCTTCCAGCGGCCGGCGCAGCTCGGTGTCGCGTTCTATAAAGATGACGGCGAGCGCGGCGAGCAGGCGAAGTGCAAGCGCTGCGAGAAGCCGTTCGCGTCGGCGCAGATGATCCGCGATCTGGTGATCGTCGAGAAGCAGCTCGGCTTTCGCTACGAGATGGGCAAGGCCCACTATCAAGAGGTGTGCCCGGCATGCCGGCGCGCGCTGTTCGGGCTCGCGCAGGGTGCGCTGTGGACGGAGTCCAAATAATGGCGAAACTTCCCGTCGACGATCTGGCGATCACGCGCGCGTTCGGCCCTCACCTGTCTCCGCGTACGCGGGGTGGCACAGCAGAAGCCCCCGACGCGCTGATCAAGACGCACTGTTGCTTCTGCGGCCAGCAGTGCGGCATCCAGCTCAAGGTCAAGAACAACGAGGTGATCGGCTTCGAGCCGTGGGAAGACTTCCCGTTCAATCGCGGGATGCTGTGCCCCAAGGGCGTCAAGCGCTACCTGCAGGGCTCGCATCCCGATCGCTTGCTGACGGCGATCCAGCGCGACTCTTCCGCCGCCGGCGGCTTCTCGCCGATGGGGTACGACGCCGCGATCGCGAGGGTCGCGCGCGAGATCGCGCGGATCCAGAAGGAGCATGGCAACGCGTCGGTCGCGGTGCTCGGCGGCGCGAGCCTGACCACCGAGAAGACGTACCTGCTCGGCAAGTTCGCGCGCGTCTGCTTGAAGACGCCATACATCGATTACAACGGCCGGCTCTGCATGGTCAGTGCGGGGGCGGCGAACAAGAAGGCCTTCGGCATCGATCGCACGACCAACCCGTGGTCCGACATGGTCGGCACCGAGGTGATCTGGGTCGCGGGCAGCAACGTCGCCGAGTGCTCGCCGATCACCACGAACTACATCTGGCAGGCGCGCGAGATGGGGGCGAAGGTGATCGTCCAGGATCCGCGCATCACGCCGGTCGCCCGAACGTGTGATCTGTATCTGCCCGTCCGGCCCGGCCGCGATGCCGCGCTGTTCGCTGGCGTGCTCGGGCTGATGATCGAGCAGGGCTGGATCGATCGCGAATTCATCGCCGAGCACACCGTCGGCTTCGACGCGGTCGAGACCTACTGCAAGGAGTGGCCGATCGCGCGCACCGCCGAGGTCACCGGCGTGCCCGAGCGATCGCTGCGCAAGGCAGCGGAGCTGTGGGGCACCGCGAAGTCGAGCTTCCTGTTCCACGCACGCGGCATCGAGCACCACTCGAACGGCGTGCAGAACTCGCTTGGCACGATCAACCTGGTGCTCGCGAGCGGCCGGCTCGGCAAGCCGAAGAGCGGCTACGGCACGATCGTCGGGCAGGCGAACGGGCAGGGCGGGCGCGAGCACGGCCAGAAGTGCGATCAGCTCCCGGGCTGGCGTGACATCTCGAACCCGGCACACCGCGAGTACATCGCCGGCGTGTGGAAGGTCGACGAGAAGGACCTTCCGGGACCGGGCGTCGACGCCTACGAGCTGTTCCGCAAGATCGACGCCGGCGAGATCAAGGCGCTGATCTCGATCTGCTTCAACCCCAAGGTGTCGCTCCCCGATAACCAGTTCGTCACCCGCGCGCTCGAGAAGCTCGACTTCTACTGCGCGATCGATTTCTTCTTGAACGACACCGCGCGCCACGCCGACATCGTGTTGCCCGGCAGCCTGCAGGAAGAAGACGAAGGCACGGTGACGCAGGTCGAGGGGCGCGTCATCAAGATCAACAAGGCTGTCGAGTGTCCCGGCGAAGCGCGCGCCGACTGGCGCATCATCCAGGATCTCGCGCGGGCCCTCGATCGTCCGCACGGCTTCACGTTCGAGAACCCGCGCGCGATCTTCGAGGAGTTGCGGATCGCGAGCAAGGGCGGCGTCGCCGACTACTCGGGCATCTCCTACGAGAAGATCGAGCAGAACTACGGCGTGTTCTGGCCGTGCTACAGCCACGATCCGAAGACCGGCGAGCCGATCGATCACGCGGGCACGCCGCGGCTGTTCGAGCCCGATAGCTACAACCCGGTCGCGAAGGGTGCCGGCCGGTTCTACTTCCCCGACGGCAAGGCGCGGTTCAACGTCGCCGACTACCGGCCCGCCGTCGACGATGTCAGCGAGGACTACCCGGTGTTCCTCACCACCGGCCGCGTGGTCAGCCAGTTCCTGTCGGGCACGCAGACGCGGCGGATCGGTCCACTGGTCGCGCAGTACCCCGAGCCGCGGCTCGAGCTGCATCCTCGGATGGCCGAGAAGCTCGGCATCGCCGACGGTGACTGGGCGATCTGCGAGACCCGGCGCGGCGAGATCACGATCCGCGCGCAGGTGGTGACCACGATCCGGCCCGACACGGTGTTCATCCCGTATCACTGGGCCGGCGACAAGAGCGCCAATCGGCTGACCGTCGCCGCGCAGGATCCGATCAGCAAGATCCCTCAATACAAGGTCTGCGGCTGTCGCGTGCGGCGCGCCGAGGGGCCGCCTTCCTACGCCGCCGTCCTGGAGCCGCAGCAGTAATGCCGGTACCGCAACACCTCGAGTTCTTCGTCGATCCGAGCCGCTGCATCGGCTGCAAGGCCTGCATGCAGGCGTGCTCCGAGTGCGACACCCATCGCGGCGAGTCGATGATCCACCTCGAATACGTCGATCGCGCGACCTCGGTGCAGACGGTGCCGGTCATCTGCATGCACTGCGAGCAGCCGACCTGCGCCGAGGTGTGTCCGGCGGATGCGATCAAGCGGACCGGCGATGGCGTGGTGCAGAGCGCGCGCAAGCCGCGGTGCATCTCGTGCGGCAACTGCGTGATGGCGTGCCCGTTCGGCGTGCCGGAGCTCTACATCGATCGCGCGATCATGATGAAGTGCGACATGTGCTACGACCGCACGTCCGTCGGCAAGAAGCCGATGTGCGCGACGGTCTGCCCGAGTCAGGCGCTGTTCTTCGGCACGCGCGAGCAGATCCTGGCGCTGCGTCCGCAGTCGACGCCGACCAACAAGTTCCGGTTCGGCGATCAGACGATCACCACGCGCGTCAACGTGATGGCGCCGCGTCGCGCGGTCCCGACGCACGTCGATGTCACGGCGGCGATGGAGGACAAGCCGCACAACCGCGGGTTGCGGTTGCCGGTGATCGACACCGACGATCCGTTCGCCGAGGTGGAGGTCTAGATGTCGCGCTTCGATGACAAGGTCGATCCGCGCATCGACTCCCCGGCACGAGAGGGCCTGACCGGCACCGCGCGCGGCGGCGTCTACGAACCGACGATCGATCCCGAGGACGTCACGCGCGCGCCGGACGATCGACCGATGCACGAGCAGCCGCAGTGGCGTCGCGACTTCGCGATCGACTGGCCGGAGGATCAGCACGTCTCTCGTCGCGACTTCGCGAAGTTCCTCGTGCTCACCAGCGGCGCGTTCGTGTGCGGCCAGGCCTGGATCGCGGTGCAGAGCCTGGTGCGCGATCGCAGAAAGCCCCCCGGTCGCAAGCGCATCGCGTCGCTCGCGGACGTACCGAAGGGGACCGCGATCATGTTCGGCTATCCCGGCGACCACGATCCCTGCCTGCTGATCCATACCCGCGACGGCAAGCTGCTCGCCTACGACCAGAAGTGCACGCACCTGTCGTGCGCGGTGATCCCGAAGCTCGACGAGGGCATCCTTCACTGCCCGTGTCACGAGGGCATCTTCGACCTCGCGACCGGTCGCAACATCGCCGGCCCGCCGCCGCGTCCACTCCCTGTCATCACGCTCGACATCGTCGGTGACGAGGTGTTCGCCACCGGCATCGAGGAGCGCACGACATGAACAAGCCGCAACGCCAGCTGACCCGCGCGCAGCGCACGACCGTGGTGACCGGCGTGCTGTGCTTCGTGCTCATCCTCGTCGTCCTCCAGCTCTGGCTGCTCACCGCGACGATGAACGCGTACCTCGGCGGTGACGACGGCGCGGTGTGGCCCGGGCTCGCCGCGAGCGCCGCCTGCCTCGCGCTGAACCTCGGGCTGCTGCGATATCTCTATCGCCGATGACGCAGGCACCACCCGCCGGGCTCGCCGGCCTGCACCCGGCGTACTTCGCGCTCGTCATGGCGACCGGCATCGTGTCGATCGCGAGCGAGCTGGTCGGGGTGCACGAGGTCGCGGTGGCACTGTTCGCGGTCAACCTCGGGTTCTATCCGCTGCTCTGGATCCTGACCATCGCGCGGCTCGTCAAGCATCGCGATCGCGTGCGCGCGGATCTCTCGCATCACGGCCGCGCCGTCGGCTTCTTCACCACCGTCGCGGCGACCTGCGTGCTCGGCTCGCAGTGCCTGGTGATCGGTGGCAGCGTCACCGCGGCGTGCGTGCTGTGGATCGCGGGCATCGCGCTGTGGGCCGTGTTGATCTACGGCATCTTCGCGCTGCTCACCGTCAAGGCGGAGAAGCCGTCGCTCACCGACGGGATCAACGGCGGCTGGCTGATCAGCGTGGTGGCGGCGCAGTCCGTCGCGGTGCTCGGAGCGCAGCTCGCGCCGAGCTTCGGCGAGCACGCCGCCGAGGCCCTGGTGTTCTCGCTCGCGATGTGGCTCGGCGGCGCGATGCTCTACATCTGGATCAGCTCGCTGATCTTCTATCGCTACATGTTCTTCACGATGCAGCCGTCGGACCTCGCGCCGCCGTACTGGATCAACATGGGCGCTGCCGCGATCACCACGCTCGCCGGCACGATGCTGATCTCCGCGTCGCCGCATTCGCCGGTGATCGATCAGCTGCTGCCGTTCATCCGCGGGTTGACGTTCCTGTGGTGGGCGACCGCGACCTGGTGGATCCCGATGCTGCTCATCCTCGGCATCTGGCGCCACGGCGTGCGCAAGTTCCCGCTCCGCTACGATCCGCTGTACTGGGGCGCCGTGTTCCCGCTCGGCATGTACACCGTGTGCACCGCGCGACTGTCGACCGCCGTCGAGGCCAGCTATCTGATCTCGATCTCGCGCGTGTTCGTCTACATCGCCCTCGCAGCGTGGGCGCTTGTCATGCTCGGGATGGTGCTGCACCTCGCGCGACGCTCGTCGAAGTGATGCCTTCGTCAGCCCTGGCGAGCCGCTGAAAGTGGCGCGTCAGTAACACCAACGATCCGGGCACAGTGATCAGCCACGGGATGCCGAGGAGCAACAGCGGGATCGAGAATCGCGGGTAGAAGTAGACGAAGCCGATCACCGGGGTGATCGCGGCGTTCGCCACCAGGAAGCGGCGTAGCCAGCGCTCGCGGGTGTCGAGGGCAAGCGCTGCGGTCAGCGTCGAGAAGCCCAGGAAGATGTAGCCGAGGGCGTCGACGTCCCAGAACAGCGAATGCGGCGTCTGATCGAGCAGCGCGATCTCCGAGATCGTTCCCTGGAGGCGTGCCGGCACGACCGTCGCGAGCTGCACGACGTAGTTGAGACTGACGTACGCGCAGTAAAGGACGCCGAACACGATGGCCGCGTGGGTCCACACCTTCTTGTGATCGGGCACCGTGGCGTGCAAGGCAACCATCGCGAGGAGGTACGGCGTCGCGATCAACAGCGACGAGCCGTAGATCAAGATCTCGTCGAGCGGCTTGGGGAGCCCTGGCGTGAGCTGCAGCGTCTGCACGATGCTGAAGGCAACGCTCGCACTACATGCGGTGAGGGATGCGTGAAAGCCGATGCGTGCTGCTGGTGACCGCATGCGCTTCGCGATTGCATCGCCTGTTCCGCCGTTTCGACGCGGAACGAACGCGCACACGCTGCGCGAGAGCGTGCGTGCAGCGCGAGATCTGCGCGGCTAGGAGAGACGGAGCACCACCTCGCGGCGTTTTCGCATGCCGGCTCGCAACTGCGTGGACACGGCTTCCGGCAAGCGGCGCAACACCGGGAAGATCTCGCGCTCTTCGAGGAGGAGGTGCGGTTCGAGGAGCTGGTCGACGCGTTCGGTGGCGGCGAGCAGCTCGGCATCGAGGCTGCGGTTCGCGGGATCGCGCATGATCTGCGCGAGCGCGTGAACGAGCCGTTCGATCGCGCCTGCGTGATCGGCATGGTCGGCCTGCATGGTCGCCAGCGCGCCGGAGATGGACGGATTGTCGCAGCCGATCTCGCGCGCGAGCTCGTCCTCGTCCTCGAGATGGAGAGGAAACGCGCTCGTGAAGTAGCGATGGACCTGACTCGCGGCAGTGCGGCGCTCTTCGAGATCGCTGGCTTGCGGGAGCCGGCGCGCGATGGCGAGGAAGTTGCGGATCCGCGTATGACATTCGAGCAGGAGATCCACGAGATCTTGCTCGCCCCTACGTGCTCCGAGCTGAACCAGCATGGGGTGTGTTGTAGCAAGCGGCACGCCCGATGCTTGTATGGGATCCCATGCTCGATCCCACCCTTCCCGTTGCCACGCTCGTCCTCGATCACTCCGAATGCGCCGCGGTCCTGGCGCGCCATCGCATCGACTACTGCTGCAAGGGCCAGCAGCCACTCGCCGAGGCCTGCGCCGCACGCGGACTGGAGGTCCAGAAGATCGTCGACGAGCTCGAGCTCGCGATCGCGCGACGCACCCCGAAGACGTCCGATCGAGATCCGCGCGCGATGACGACGCGCGAGGTGATCACGACCCTGATCGCACCGCACCATCAATATCTCCATCGCACGATGCCGTACCTGCAGACGCTCGCCGCGAAGGTGGCGCGCGTCCATGGCGATCACGAACCGAAGCTGCGCGACGTCGCGTCGCAGTTCGACACCCTCGTCGAGACCCTGCGCGCGCATCTGGCCGAGGAAGAGCACGTGCTGTTCCCCGCGCTGATCGACGGCCGGCTCCAGGAGGCGGCACCGCTGCTTCGCGACATGAGCGAGGAGCACGAGCAGGTCGGCGAGATGCTGGAACGCCTGCGCGAGTCCGCGGCCGATTACGTGCCGCCCGAGTGGGCGTGCAACAGCTACCGCACCCTGATGAAGGAGCTCGAGGCGCTCGAGGCCGACACGCTCACGCACGTCCACCTCGAGAACCACGTGCTGCTGCCGCGGTACTCGTAGCGCGAACGGTTTTCGCACCGGCGCAGCGCCGCGCAAGGATTTCGCGCTCGCTGCGCCAGGTGCCCGAAACCTGGTGGCACGTCCCTGGCAACCACCTGCTGCATGCGTAAGACGGAACTGCGAGTCAGCGACCTGATGACCACCGCGATCGTGACGGTGAAGGCCACCGACACGATCACCAGCGCGAATGCCGAGATGAAGGTCGGCGCGATGCGGCACCTGCCCGTCGTCGATGATCGCGGTCGCCTGATCGGCGTGCTCTCCGATCGCGACGTCCTCCACGAGCGTGGCGCGAAGCGGATCGCCGAGGTGATGACTCGCAACGTCGAGACGGTGCGGCCCGAGGCGCCGGCCGCCGATGCCGCGAGCATCATGCTCGAGCACAAGATCAGCTCCGTCCTCGTGACCGACGAGAACGGCACCCTGGTCGGCATGGTCACCCAGACCGACTATCTCGACCTCGCGCGCCGCTCTCTCCTCGGCCTCCCGCTGGAGCGCTAGCCATGTGGCAACGCATTCTGGTCCCCCACGACTTCTCGTCGTCCGCGAACCACGCCGCGGCGCTCGCGCGCGACGAGGCCAAGGCTCACGGCGGCGAGGTCCTGCTGCTGCACGTCGTCGACCTCCCGTCGGGGTTCAGCCCCGATACCCAGGTGGCGGGGCTCGACGCACCGATCAAGATCCTCGAGTACGCGATGATGGCTGCAACCGAGCACCTGCGCGACCTCGCAACCCGACTCGAGGCCGACGGCGTCGCGGTGTCGACGTTCGTGCGTGTCGGGCATCCCGTCGAGGAGATCCTGCGGCTCTCGCGCGAGCACGAGGCCGACGCGATCGTCATGGGCACGCACGGTCGCAGCGCGCTCCGACAGCTCCTCGCCGGCAGCGTGGCCGAGCGGGTGGTGAGGGCCAGCCACATCCCCGTCGTGACCACGCGGCATCCGTGAGCGCTGGCATTCCCCGTGCTGATGAGGACGTCATGAACACCACAGAGATCCGGCGGCCGTCGCTCGCTGCAGACGTGATGACGCCATGGCCCGTGACGATCCGGCCCGACGCACCCGTGTCGGTCGCGATCGCGTTGATGATCCGGCATCGCATCCGGCACCTGCCCGTCGTCGATCGCCGGCGCAACGTGCTCGGCATGCTGTCCGAGAGCGACGTGCTCGCGGCGGTCGGCGATGTCACGAGCTACTACGTCAATCGTCACCAGCTGACGGAGCCCGAGCTGGTGGTCTCGGACGTCACGGCGGGCCCGGTGCTCGTCATCGGTCCGCATGTCCCGCTCGACAAGATCGCGCGCACGCTGGTCGAACATCGGCTGACGGCGCTCCCGATCGTCGACGGCTTCGGCTCGTTGCTCGGCGTGGTGTCCTACGTCGACGTGCTTCGCGCACTGGCGATGTGACGCCATGTGGCCCCGCGAACATGGAACCTATGTCCAGCTGCTCGCACCCTTGCTCGCGGCGTGGCTGTCGCGAACGCCGACGGTGTCGAGCGTGTTGCTCTCGATCGGCATCTGCGTCGTCTTCCTCGGCGCCGAGGCGGCTCTCGTCGCGCAGGGCGGGCGAGGCAAGCGCCGGCAGCGAGATGATGGGCCACGTGCCGCGCGGCGGGCGCGCATCCTCGGGCTGATCGCGGCTACCACCGGAGCTGCGGGCCTGCTGGTCGCTCCGCGCCCGGCGCTCGAGCTCGCGGCGCTGGTCGCGGTGCCGGCGACGATCGCGATGGTCCTCGCGGCCAAGCGAACGATCCACACGCTCCATGGAGAGATCATCGCGGCGGTGACGCTGGCGGGTGCCGCGGCACCCGTCGCCGCGGCTGCGGGCATGGCGCGAACCGATGCCTTGCTCGTCTGGCTCGGCTGGAGCGCAGGATTTGCGACCAGCGTGATCGCCATTCGCCGAGTCATCGCGCTGCATCGCAAGCGCGGGAGCTCGCTGCGCGGCCTACATGTCGCCTGCTTCGCGGCCGTCGGTGCAGCGATGCTGATGGATGCGCGGATCGCGATCGCGCTGCCGCTCGTGGTGGTTGCCGCGGTGGTCTCCGGCGTGGCGCCGAGCGCCAAGCGGTTGATGGCAGTCGGGATCGCGTTCGCGATCACCTCGACGCTGTCGGTCGCGATCGCCGTCGCTACTTCATGAGCAGCACGACCATCACCATGATCAGGCCGACGGTCAGGGTGGTCCACAGGATGACGAGGAGCGGGATCTCGAGCGGGTCGTTGCGGGTAGCCATGGCGAACCGCTTCAGCAGCCGCTGTGCCAGGCAGATCTGACGCTTCGCGTGACGACGCGCGCAAACCCTGCGCCGCGATCCGCAGCCGCCGGCGGTTCTTGCGCGGACCACCCTCGTTTCGCAGGCATGGGGGTTGCGATAGGGCCGCGCGATGTCGAACGAGAAGCTTCGCTACGACGACGCGGTGGTCCGCAAGTTCGTCACCGCCACGATCGTGTGGGGCGCGATCGGAATGCTGGTCGGTCTGTGGATCGCCCTCCAGCTCGCGGTTCCCCAGCTCAACCTCGGCAAGTACTTCACGTTCGGCCGGCTGCGACCGCTGCACACCAACGCGGTGATCTTCGCGTTCGCCGGCAACGCGATCTTCGCGGCGGTCTACTACTCGTCGCAGCGGCTGCTCAAGGCGCGACCGATCGAGTGGCTCTCGAAGTTCCACTTCTGGGGCTGGCAGCTGATCATCGTCTCGGCGGCGATCACGCTGCCGCTAGGCTTCACGCAGGGTAAGGAATACGCCGAGCTCGAGTGGCCGATCGACATCGCGATCGCGATCGTGTGGGTCGCGTTCGCCGTCAACTTCTTCGCGATGATCCGCAACCGGCGGGAGAAGCACCTCTACGTCGCGCTGTGGTTCTACATCGCCACGATCGTCACGATCGCGGTGCTCCACATCTTCAACAACCTCGTGATCCCGGCGGGCGCGTTCAAGAGCTACTCGGTGTTCGCGGGCGTCCAGGACGCCTTCATGCAGTGGTGGTACGGGCACAACGCCGTCGCGTTCGTGCTCACCACGCCGTTCCTCGGCCTGATGTACTACTTCTTGCCGAAGGCGGCAGAGCGCCCGGTGTTCAGCTACCGGCTCTCGATCCTGCACTTCTGGTCGCTGGTCTTCATCTACATCTGGGCCGGCCCGCACCACCTCCACTACACGGCGCTGCCGCAGTGGGCCTCGACGCTCGGCATGATCTTCTCCGTCATGCTGTGGATGCCGTCGTGGGGCGGCATGATCAACGGCCTGCTGACGCTGCGCGGCGCCTGGAACAAGGTGGCCGAGGAGCCGATGCTCAAGTTCTTCGTCGTCGGCATCACGTTCTACGGCATGTCGACGTTCGAGGGACCGATGCTGTCGGTGAAGAGCGTCAACGCGCTCTCGCACTACACCGACTGGAACATCGCGCACGTCCACGGCGGCGCGCTCGGCTGGGTGGGTTTCATGTCGATCGGCATGATCTACTGGCTGGTGCCGCGGCTGTTCCAGACGCCGCTGTACTCGAAGAAGCTCGCGAACGCGCACTTCTGGGTCGCGACGATCGGCATCGTGCTCTACGTCATCGCGATGTGGGCGGCGGGCATCACGCAGGGCCTGATGTGGCGCGCGTTCGACGACACCGGTCGCCTCCAGTACCCCGACTTCCTCGAGACGGTGACGCGCCTGATCCCGATGTACTGGGTACGCGCGCTCGGCGGTGCGCTCTACATCGCCGGCATGTTGATGTTCGCCTACAACGTCTACCGCACCTGGAAGTCGCGGCCGGCGAAGTACGACGAGGTCGAGGTCGACGTCCCGCCGATGATCCGCGCCGAGAAGGTGCGCGTGCGCGAGGAGAAGAAGGCACTCGAGAAGAGCGTCCAGACTCCCGAGCACTGGCACCGCAAGTGGGAGGGCCTGCCGGCGATGTTCACCGTGCTGGTCGTCATCGCGGTGGTCGCCGCATCGGCCTTCGAGATCGTGCCGACGTTCGCGCTCGACGACATCCCCATGATCAAGACGGTGAAGCCGTACACGCCGCTCGAGCTCTACGGCCGCGACATCTATCTCTCCGAGGGGTGTTACAACTGCCACTCGCAGATGGTCCGGCCGTTCATCGACGAGACCGTGCGTTACGGCCAGAACGGCAAGCCGGCCGAGTACAGCAAGCCCGGCGAGTTCGTCTACGACCACCCGTTCCAGTGGGGCAGCAAGCGCACCGGTCCCGACCTCGCGCGTGAGGGCGGTCGTCGCGACGAGCTCTGGCATCTGCGCCACCTCGAGGATCCACGCTCGACATCGAAGAAATCGGTGATGCCGGCGTACGCGCATCTGTTGCGCGACGACATCGACTGGGACGTCATCCAGCAGCGCGTCGACGCGATGGCGATGCTCGGCGTGCCGTACGACGCGCAGGCACTCGCGAACGCGCACGGTCTCGCACAGCGGCAAGCCGACGAGCTCGCCGCGCAACTGGTTCGTCAGGGTGGTCCCACGGGGATGGCCGACAAGGACGTGATCGCCCTGATCGCGTACCTGCAGCGGCTCGGTAAGGACATTGCACTCGATGGAGGCTCGAAATGACGATGACGGATCTCGTGTCGGCGCTGTCGCCGACCCAGTACACCGAGCTGGCGCTCGCGCTGTTCCTCGCGGTCTATGTCGCGATCGCGATCCGCCACCTCGGCAAGCGCCGCGCCGCGGAGCACGCGAGCTGCGCCCAGCTGCCACTTGCCGATGACGCCGGAGAGCTGCGATGAGCACTGCCCAGACTGCCGACAACATCCCGGTCGTCGAGATCGAGGATGAAGCGCCGCCGGCGAGGATCCTCGATCACGCCTACGACGGGATCCAGGAGTACGACAACCCGATGCCCGGCTGGTG
Source organism: Pseudomonadota bacterium (assembly GCA_023430775.1). Lineage (GTDB taxonomy): Bacteria > Myxococcota_A > Polyangia > Haliangiales > Haliangiaceae > JABFXX01. Next base: position 4,931 of record JAEYYY010000438.1, on the reverse strand, counting down.
GAGCTCGATCTTCATCGGCACGGTGATCTTCGCCGGGTTCTACGGCCTGTACTTCCACGTCGTCGGCTGGGGCTCGACGCCCGACGACAAGTATCGCGAGCAGATCGCTTCGTACGACAGCAAGCGCGACGTCCGCGAGCGCGCCGAGCTCGCGAGCATCAGCGAGGAGTTCCTCGCCGAGCGCGTGCTCGATCACAAGGTGGTCGAGCGCGGCAAGGCGGTGTTCGCCGAGCGCTGCGCGAGCTGCCACGGCCCGCAGGGTGCCGGCGTGATCGGCCCGAACCTGACGGACGAGTTCCAGAAGCACGGCCACTCGCGGCTCGACATCTACAAGACGGTGCGCACCGGCGTGCCGGGCACCGCGATGCTGGCGTGGGGCGATCAGCTGCCACCGGCCGACGTGATCGCAGCGGCAGTGTTCGCGATCACGCTGCGCCACACCAACGTGCAGGGGAAGCAGCCGGAAGGTCCACCGGTCCAACCGTTCAAGAAGTGATGCCATGACACCCCCGCTCTCCGAAGCTCGCGTGCTGTCGACGCTCGACGCCGACGGCAAGCGCCACTGGTTGCGCCCGAAGCTCGCGCGTGGTCGTTTCCTGCGCCGCCGCCGGATCGTCGCGTACGCGCTGATCGCCTTGTTCGTCGCGCTGCCGTTGATCGACATCGGTGGCCGGCCGGCGATGCTGCTCGATCTCGTGAGCTGGGAGCTGTCGCTGTTCGGCATGGTGTTCCGGCCGAGCGACGGCTTCCTGCTGATGTTGCTCGGGCTCGCCATCGTCGTCGGCGTGTTCCTGATCACCGCGCTGTTCGGGCGCGTGTGGTGCGGCTGGGGCTGCCCGCAGACGGTGTACCTGGAGCACGTCTATCGCCCGATCGAGCGGCTCGTCGAGGGGACGTCCGCGCAGCAAGCAAAGCTGACCCGGTTCCACCCGCGGCGGATCACCAAGTGGGTGCTCTACGTCGTGGTGTCGTTCGCGCTCGCGAACGTGTTCCTCGCGTACTTCGTCGGTGTCGATCGCCTCGAGACGTGGGTGCTGCAATCGCCGCTCGACCACCTCGGTGGGTTCCTCGTCGTCGTCGGCACCGCGGCGCTGATGCTGTTCGACTTCGCGTGGTTTCGCGAGCAGACCTGCATCGTCGCCTGTCCCTATGGACGACTGCAGTCGGTGATGCTCGATCGCCAGTCGTTGATCGTCGGCTACGACCCGCGCCGCGGCGAGCCGCGCGGCAAGCCGAAGAAGAAGCTGCCGGTGATCGAGGCCCCGCGCGGCGATTGCGTCGATTGCGGTGCCTGCGTCTCGGTGTGCCCGACGGGCATCGACATCCGCGACGGCCTGCAGATGGAGTGCATCGGCTGCGCGCAGTGCATCGACGCCTGCGACACGGTGATGGACAAGCTCGGCAAGCCGCGCGGCTTGATCGGTTACACGTCGCAGGCCGTGCTCGCCGGCGAGACCCGCCGTCTGTTGCGGCCGCGTACGATCATCTATCCGGCGCTCCTGGTCCTCGCGGCCGGGCTGCTGGTGTGGAGCGTCGGCGACAAGCCCGCCACCGACGTCACCATCGAGCGCATCGATGGCCCGAGCTTCGTCGAGCTCCCCGACGGCACGATCTCCGCCGCGGCGCGGATCAAGCTCGAGAACGACACCGACCAGACGTCGCACTACACGATCGCGGTCGCCGAACCGGTCGGCCTGCCGATGCGGTCGCCGCACAAGTGGGACGTCGGGCCGCGCAAGTCGCTGGCGATCACCCTCTACATCGACGTGCCCCGGGAAATGTTCGTCAACGGCAAGCGCGATGTCTACCTGAAGATCGTCGAGACCGGCGGCTTCCACCGCGTCGTCACGGTGACGCTGCTCGGTCCGACCGGAGGTGCGAAGTGAGTGCGAAGGCGCGCTGGGTCCTGATCATCGTCGGCCTGCTGGTCGGCAACGTCGCCATGATGGTGGTGCTGGTCGTCGCGTCGAGTAGCTCGCGCCCGGCGATCATCCCCGGCTACTACGACCGCGCGGTCGCCTACGACGACGAGCTCGACGACGCCGAGCGCAGCCGCGAGCTCGGCTGGCAGGCCGGGGCGACGCTCGCAGTCGACGGGATCACCGTCGAGGTTCGCGACCGCGCCGGTGAGCGGATCGCAGACGCACGCGTCTCGCTGACCGGCATCCAGCGCGCTCACGCGAGCGAGTCGCTCGACCTCGCGCTGGTGGCGATCGACGGCGGCTATCGCGCCCGGCACGCGCTCCGCCACGGCGTCTACGATCTGCAGATCCTCGTCGAGCGGGCCGGGCAACGCTTCGTCTCCCGCCAGACCGTGGAGCTGCGATGACAGGCCTGCTGCGCTTCGCGATCGCGATCCTGACAGGCAACTTCGCGACGCTGACGAAGGGGCTGCGATGAGCACGCTGCTGCTCGCGGTGGTCGGAACCAGTCTGGTCGGCAGTCTGCACTGCGTGGCGATGTGCGGGCCGCTGATCGGGATGGCTGGAGGAGTGCGGTCGGCGCGGTTCGCGCTGCTGCACTCGCTCGGTCGGCTCGCGACGTACGCGACGCTCGGCATCGCCGCCGGCACCGTCGGGCGCGCCGTCGACCTCGCGGGTGATCTGGCGACCGTGCAGCACGTCGCCGCGATCGTCGCCGCCCTCGTGATCGTGGCGTGGGGCGGTGTCTCGCTTGCCACCGCGCTCGGCTGGCGCACGGCTCGCCGGACCAAGCTCGGCACCGCGTTCGGCAACGGCCTCGTTCGCATTCGCTCGCGGCCACCGGGCATGCGCGCGTGGTTGACCGGCGTGCTGACCGGGCTGTTGCCGTGCGGCTGGCTGTGGGCGTTCGTGATCGCCGCGGCAGGTAGCGGCTCGCCCGTCGAGGGCGGGCTGACGATGGTCGCGTTCTGGATCGGCACCGTGCCGGCGATGTTCGGCATGCTGACGTTCGGCGGTGCGCTGCTCGACCGGATCCGCGCACGCATCCCCGCGCTCACCGCGGTCACGCTGATCGCGCTCGGGCTCGGCACGCTCGCGCTCCGCTGGGGCGATGCCGGATCGAAGCAGGTGACGCGGCCGAGCTGTCACGAGGTCAAGTCGTGAGCGCCTCTCTCGCGGCCGTCCCCGGCTGCGCGCACTGCGGGCTCGCGATTCCGGCCGGACGCAGCGAGTTCTGCTGTACCGGCTGCGAGGTCGTCTACGCCGCGATCGCGAAGCACGGTCTCGGCAAGTTCTACGAGCTGCGCGAGACCGCAGCGCCCGCGCGCACCACGTCGCGCAGCTACGCGGAGCTCGACGATCCGGCGTTCGCTCGACTGCACGTCCGGCCGCGCGGCCCGCTGTCCACCGCGGCGCTCTACCTCGAGGATCTGCGCTGCACCGCGTGCGTGTGGCTGGTCGAGAGCGCGCCGTCGTGCGTGCCGGGCCTGTCGCAAGTCCGGCTCGACCTCGGTCGGTCTCGCGTCGACGTCAGCTGGGATCCGGCGGTCTGCAAGCTGTCGGAGATCGCGCAGCACTTCGATCGGATCGGTCACGCCGTGCACCCGTATCGCGGCCTCGATCGCGATCGCCAGCATCGCAAGGAGGATCGCCGGCTGCTGCTGAAGATCGGCGTCAGCGGCGCCGCGGTCGGCAATCTGATGCTGCTCGCGATCGCGCTGTACGCGGGGCTGTTCGAGGACATGTCGTCGCTCGATACCGCCGGGTTTCGCTGGGCCTCGATGCTGGTCGCCGTGCCCGCGATCGGCTACTCGGCGACGCCGTTCTTCCGCACCGCGATCGGCGCCCTCCGCGCACGTCGTCTACACCTCGATCTGCCGCTCTCGATCGGCATCGTCGCCGGGCTCGTCTGGGGTTCGGCCAACACGATCCGGGGCGTCGGCGAGATCTACTTCGATTCGATCTCGATGCTGGTGTTCCTGCTGCTGGTCGCGCGCTTCGTCGTGATCAGGCACCAGCGTCGCGCCTCGAGCGCCGCGGAGATGCTGCTCGCGCTGACCCCGAGTCGCGCGCGGCGCATCGACCTCGTCACCCGCGCGATCAGCGAGGTGCCGATCGAGGCGCTGACGCTCGACGATGTCGTCGAGGTCCGCGTCGGCGAGACCATCCCGGTCGACGGTATCGTCACGCGCGGTGAATCGACGCTCGACGTCGGGCTACTCACCGGCGAGTCGCGACCCATCGAGGTCGGCTTCGGAAGCCGCGTCCACGCCGGTACGGTGAACGTGTCATCGGTGCTCGAGGTGATGGTCACCGCGACCGGCGAAGCGACTCGCGTCGGTGCCCTCGTCGCGAACATCGAGGCGCTGACCACGCGGCGCGCGCCGATCGAGAGCCTGGTCGACAAGATGGCAGGTCGCTTCGTCGCCACGGTGACCACTGCCGCGATCCTGATCTTCATCGGCTGGAGTGTCGTCGCGTCGGTCGGTGTCGGTGCCGAGCACGCGATGGCGCTCCTCGTGATCACCTGTCCCTGCGCCCTCGCGCTCGCCACGCCGCTCGCCGTCACGGTCGCCCTCGGCCGCGCGGCTCGTCGCGGCATCCTGATCAAGGGTGCCGATGCGCTCGAGCGGATGGCCACGCCTGGCGTGATGTTCGTCGACAAGACGGGCACGCTCACCGAGGGCAAGCTCGCCGTGGTGTCGTGGCGCGGCGATGTCGATGCCGCCGCGCTGGCGGCTGCCGTCGAGCGGACGAGTAATCACCCCGTGGCGCGCGCCCTCGTCGCCTACGGTGGCGACGAGCGAGAGGCCCGCGAGACCCGCGAGCAGCTCGGCCGCGGCATCACCGGTCGCGTCGGCACGCACCGCGTGGTGGTCGGGTCGCCGTCGTGGGTCGCCACGCAGTGCACGCCGGGCCCGCGCCTCGAGACCTGGGTCGCCGATCTCGCCGTGCGCGGCGAGACACCGATCGCGATCGCCGTCGATGGCAAGGTCGTCGCGGTGGCCG
>JAEYYY010000252.1 GCA_023430775.1 Pseudomonadota bacterium | reverse complement strand
CGCTTCGATCACGTGTTCACGTCGGGTGGCGTCGGCCCGACGCACGACGACCTGACGATGGCCGGCATCGCCAAGGGCTTCGGCGTCGGCGTCGCGCGGCAGCCCGAGCTCGAGAAGCGGATCCGCGCCTATTACGGTGATCGCCTGGTCGAGGCAAACCTCCGGCTCGCCGATGCACCGGTCGGCTGCGAGCTGGTGTGGGGTCGCGATCAGCTGTGGCCCGTGGTCGCGTTCAAGAACGTCTACATCCTGCCCGGCGTGCCGACGCTGTTTCGCCGCAAGTTCGTCGACATTCGCGATCGATTCCGCACCGAGGCGATGGTCGTGGCGCGGGTCTACTTCGATGCCGACGAGGGCATGCTCGCCGTCGAGCTCGATGCCGTGGTCGCCGCGTTTCCGGCGGTCAAGATCGGCTCCTACCCGCGGTTCGCCGAGAAGGACTTCCGCGTGATGATCACGCTCGAGGGGCGCGTGGAAGGCGACGTCGCCGCGGCGGTCCGCATGCTGATCGAGCGGGGTGGCGCGCTGGTGGTGCGCCACGACGTGCCCGCGCGCGTCGGCGACAGCGGCTCGTAGCCCCCACGGCTGTCCGACCGGCGGACACGCGGCGAGGTGCGCGCATGGATCTTTAGGGGGTTGGGCCGTGGCATCGAACCTGCTGGTTGGTCGCGACCTATGCCAGTAGACTCGAATGACATGACACCCGGCAACTCGGACATCAATCAGCTGCTCCGGCAGATGCTCGATGAGATGAGGGGCATGAATCAGCGGCTCGACGCCACCAACCAGCGGCTCGACGCCACCAACGAGCGATTGGAGGCAGTTCGTGTCGAGCTCAAGGCCGAGATCGCGCAGACCCGCAACGAGGCCGCCCACAACCTCCTCGCAAGCGAGATGCGAATGGCGACGCGGGTGACGGAGCAGACCGCGGCAACGCGCGACCTGTACACCTTGCTGACGGAGCGCTTCGAGCTGCGCGATCGGGTCGAGCGTTGCGAGCAGCAGATCGCCGAGCTCCAGCGTCAGGAATAGCGCGCGATCGCTCGGTCGAGGTTCGCGCGCGCCGCGGCGTCGAGCTTGGCGTGGAAGTAGTCGGTGAGGAACAGGCGAGGGCGCTCGCGCATCATCCGCAGGAATGCGCCGCGTCCGGCCCGGTAGGTCTCTGCCGGCGCCTGGCTGTACTCGATGCCGATCCCGTGATCGTAGGCGTCGAATGCTGCGGGCTCGGCGCCGAGGATCGCGGTGTCGCAATCGAGGAACAGCGCCGCATCGTCATCGACATCCTCGCGAGCGAGCCTGCCGTGCAGGGCGGTCAGCGCGATCAGCTCGGCGGTGCGCTGCGAGCAGCCATTGGCGATGGCGAGATCGGCCGAGCGCGTCTCGTTGTCCTTGGCGGTCGGATCGTAGATGACGTCGTGAAACAGGATCGCATCGAACACGTCTCGCGGTGATCTCCAGCCGACCTCGTCGGCGACGATGTCGAACCAGCGCAGCAGCTCGGTGATGTGCGTGGTGTTGTGATACGCGCGGTGTGGCTCGCTGTAGTGGCGCACGAGCAGCGCCTCGACCTCGGGCGAGATGGCGTACGGCGCGTGGCGAGCTTCGAACACGTGCCGAGTATGCGCGTGGGTTGTGCCTCCGTGCTACACACGGCCGCCATGCCCGTTCAGCCACGCACTCCACCGGGGGTCATGGAGCTGCTCCCCGCGCAGCAGATCGCGTTCCAGCGCATGCTCGACACGATCCGGCGCGGCTTCGAGCGCTTCGGGTTCTTGCCCGTCGAGACCCCCGTGTTCGAGCTCACCGATATCCTGCTGACCAAGTCGGGCGGCGAGACCGAGAAGCAGGTCTACTTCGTCCAGTCGACCGGTGCGCTCGAGCGCGATCGAGGGAAGCCCGACGCGAAGCTCCCCGAGATGGCGCTCCGCTTCGATCTGACCGTGCCGCTCGCGCGCTACGTCGCCGAGCACGAGCACGAGCTCAACTTCCCGTTCCGCCGCTACCAGATCCAGCGCGTCTATCGCGGCGAGCGCAACCAGAAGGGGCGCTATCGCGAGTTCTATCAGTGCGACATCGACGCGATCGGCAAGGACACGCTGTCGCTCGCGTACGACGCCGAGATGCCGGCGGTGATCTACGGCATCTTCAAGGAGCTCGCGTTCGGCGCGTTCACGATCTACGTCAACAACCGCAAGCTGCTGCGCGGCATCCTCGAGAGCTACGGCATCACCGACGAGCTCCAGGCGCCGGTGCTGCACGAGGTGGATCGACTGGGGAAACAGGATCGCGTGAAGGTCGAGGACGCGCTGGCGACGCTCGGCATCGCCCAGGTCACGGTGTCGCGGCTGCTCGATACGCTGACCGCGCACGCCGGCGATTCGCGGGCGCTGCTGGCATCGCTGCGCGAGCTCCAGAACCCGACCGCTGCCTTCACGGAGGGGCTGGCCGAGCTCGAGAAGGTCTACGAGGGCACGCTCGCGCTCGGCGTGCCGCCCGACGCGTGCAAGCTCAACCTCGCGATCGTGCGCGGCCTCGATTACTACACCGGCACGGTCTACGAGACGTTCCTCGACGATCACGCCGGCATCGGCAGCATCTGCTCGGGCGGCCGCTACGACAACCTGTCGGCGCACTACACCAAGTCGAAGCTGCCGGGCGTCGGCATCTCGATCGGCGCGACGCGGCTGTTCTATCAGCTGATGGAGGCGAAGCTGATCGAGGTGACGCGGTCGGCGATCGCCGACGTCATCGTGCTCGCCGTCGAGCAGAAGCTGACCGCCGAGTACGCCGCGATCGCCACCGAGCTGCGCGCCGCCGGGCTCAACGTCGAGGTCTACGGCGCCGACGACAAGCTGGCGAAGCAGTTCAAGTACGCCGACCGCGCGAACCTCGAGTTCGCCGTGCTCCTCGGCGCTCGCGAGCAGGAGGCCGGCATCGTCAAGGTCAAGGCACTGCGCGACAAGCAGGAGCACGAGGTGCCGCGCAAGGAGCTGGCGGGGTGGCTCGCTCGCGAGATCTCGTCCTGACGACGTGCGATAGTCAGGCAGCCCATGGCGACGGCGACGCATCCCTGTCCGAGCTGCGGCTGGACCCTGCGATGGGTGCCGGAACAGACTGCGTGGGCGTGCGATCGCTGCGGCAACGTGATCGCCACGCAAGCCGCCCAGCCCGCGCAGCCCGCGCAGCCCGCTCAGCCCGCTGCGCAGGCCGGCTGGCAGCGCCCGGTATCGACCAATCCCGGGATGCCTTCGGGCGGCTCGTTCGGCGGCTCGGCGTCGGCGTCGTCGCCGCTATCGCGTAGCCCGTCGCAACCGCCCGGCGTTCATCAAGCCGCGCCGGCGCCGCGCCCGCAGTCGCCCTCGCAACCGAGCTACGCGTACGGCCAGGCGCCGCCCGGTGCGCAGCCACCGAACCCGTACGGCAACGCCGGCTTCGGCGGCTCGGCGACCGCGGCCCAGCCGCCACCGCCGTCGGGGCAATCACAATTCAACGTGCCGGCGTTCGCACCGCCACAGGCCGGTGGCTTCGGGGGCTCGGCCACCGCAGCGCAGCCCCAGGATCGTGCGCGCACGCCGAGCAACGCGCCGTTCGCGCCGCAGCCCGCATATCCTCAGGCGCAGGCGCCGGCGCCATCGATCGATCCGCGCGCACCATCGCAGCCGGGTTACGGCCCCGGTGGCTATCCGAGCTACACGCCGCCGGCGGCGTCCGCGAACGATGCCCCGGTGGCGAAGAAGAGCAAGCGTGGCCTCGCGATCGGCATCGGCGCCGCGGCGGCAGTCGCGATCGGCATCGTGATCGCCGTGGTCGTCAGCAAGGGCGGCGGGAGCAAGGCTGGGCTGGCGTCGGCCGACGAGGTCGCGAACGAGACGCTGGCCGCGCTGACCGCGGGGGATGTCGATCGGCTGGTCGCGCTGGTCGATCCCGAGCGGCAGCAGCACACGATCGAGTGCGAGGAGGCTGCGCCCGAGGTCGATCCGGCGAAGGTGCTCGCGTCGCTGCGCGACAGCCTCGACAAGACCGCGGCGAAGGCGAAGGGCCTCAGCGTCGAGCTGGTCAAGCTCGGCTCGCCGAAGACGATGAAGATGGAGAAGGGCAAGGAGATCTCGAAGGGCTGCAAGATCAGCACGACCGTCGCGATTCACGATCACGAGCTGACCGTGAAGGTGAAGAGCGGCGACAAGCCGGCGAAGGAGCGCACCGTCAAGATCGGGATCAGCGAGGTCGACGGCCGGTGGTTTCTGGCCACGGCGCCGAAGCTCGAGCGCCCCGGCGACTGCGAGGTCGCGGCGCGGACCGCGATCAAGAACAGCGCCGACAAGTGGCGCAAGTCCAACCTCGGCGAGGCGGCGCGGGCGCGCCTCGAGAAGGCGATGACACAGCACTGCACCGACGATGGCTGGTCCGACGAGACGATCACCTGCATCGAGGATGCGAAGGGTTCGGACGAGGCCTGCCTGAAGACCCTGACCGGCGTGCAGGTCGACAAGCTGACCAAGCACATGGAGCAGATCATCCTCGAGGACGTGAAGTCGCGCGAGGTACCGGCGGTCGCCGAGACGCCGCCCCCGACGGTCGACCCGACGGTCGATCCGACCACGGTGGATCCGACGGTCGATCCGACGAAGCCGCCGGCGACCTCCGGATCTGGCGCGGGTTCCGCGACCGAGAACGTGTCGAAGGAGTGGCCGCAGATCTGCCTCGACTACAAGGAGCAGATCGACAAGCTCGACAGCTGCCGGCGGGCGACCAAGAAGATGAAGAAGGCCTACCGCGACAGCTACGGGGCGATGCAGGAGGGCTGGAACCGGATCGTCAAGATGACGGATCCGCTGAGGACGTCGTTCGAGGAAGGCTGCAAGCAGAGCTTCGACGCGCTGGTCGATCTGCGCAAGACGCTGTGCCGCTGAGGCTTTACGCCGCCCCAGGCGGCTGCTACACCCGGCAGCCATGGACGCCGGTGATCTGGTCTTGCGAGGCGGCCGGGTACTCGATCCCGCCGCGAGCAAACCGCTGG
>JAEYYY010000245.1 GCA_023430775.1 Pseudomonadota bacterium | reverse complement strand
CGGTGGCCGATGGCGCTCGGCGCGGCACTCGCGCAAGCTGACCCGCAGGGCGAGAGCGCCCGACCGAGGCACGGTGAGCTGCCCGTACTGCGTGGCACGTGGCGAAACAAACAGGCCACGGCGCGCGCACGAACGCAGCGTCGGGTTCTGCACGACGATCATCGTTCGCGACCACCAATCCGCCGCCGGGACTCGAATGATCAGCCGTCCGTCACCATTCCCGGAACGCGTGAACGATCACCGGGGACGGCGCGACGCGCGTGGTCGGCGTGGTGCTGGCGCGCGCTACTTCCGCTCGAACCTGAAGCTGTCCCGCACCCGGTGTGGGGAACGCTACTTGCGCTCCAGAATGATCAGCTCGACGCGGTTGTTGATGTCAGCCGCGCCCTTCTGGCCATCCTGCGCGAGCGGCTTGCTGCTGCCGAAGCCACGCGCCTCGACGCGCGTCGCCGCGATCCCGTACTGGACGAGCCAGTCGCGGATCGCCTGCGCTCGCTTGTCGGAGACGTCCTGATCCTTGTCGTAGTTGCCCGACGGGTGGACGTGCACCGTGACGCGCATCCGGATGATCTCCGGGTGCGCCCGCATCGTCGCGCCGATCTGGCCGAGCACGTTGAACGAGGCCTTCGCGATCGAGACCTTCGCACCGCGATCGAACTGGATGGCATCGAGCGTCTCGATCCGATCCGGGCTCAGCACGATCATCGAGTCGCCCGGGTCGGGGCAGCCGTCGTCGTCCTTGTTGCCGTTGATCGTCTCCTGCTCGGTCGGGCACTTATCCTTGGCGTCGGCGATGCCATCACCGTCGTTGTCGGGATCGGGGCAGCCGTCGAGATCGTTGAAGCCGTCCTTGTCCTCGGGCTCGTTCGGACACTTGTCCATCGCGTCGGCGATCGAGTCGTTGTCGTTGTCCTTGTCGGGGCAGCCGTCGGTGTCCTCGAAGCCGTCCTTGTCCTCCGGATCGAGCGGGCACTTGTCGGCGGCGTCGGCGACGCCGTCGGCGTCGTTGTCGAGATCGGGACAGCCGTCGGTGTCGTCGAACAGGTCGATGTCTTCCGGGTCGTTCTTGCACTTGTCGACGCTGTCGCGAATGCCGTCGGCGTCGGCATCGAGATCGGGCTTCGGCTGCACCGGGATCCGGATCGGTCGCAGCTCGGGGGCGCGCGGCGCGTAGACCAGCTCGAGCACGCCGCGCAGGCTCGGTGAACCGGCGGCCGCGGTCAGCCCGCGACCGAACGCGAGCCCGACGCTGAACCGATGGTCCGGCGCGTAGCGCAGCCCACCGAGCCATTCGATCGGAGATAGCGAGACCGCGCTGCTCGTCGCCGTGGCCTTGCGCGCGGCCGGCAGCACGTCGCCGAACACCTCCGCCGAGAGCCACATCCGATCGAGCGCGCGCACGCTGACGCCGAGACCCCAGGTCACGCCGCTGCCCTGTTCGATGTTCGCGAACTCGGACTTCGCGCGCGCGACGCCACCGAAGTGACCGGTCAACGAGATCCGGCGCTCGAGCGTGTCGGGCACCAGGCTCGCGAGCCCGAGCGCACGCAGCGACGGCTTCTCGGTGCCGGTGAACGAGCCCTGTTCCGCCGTCGGGATCGTCAGCTGCAATCCGGCGCCGAGCGCTGCGCCACTGCGCCGCCACAGCCGCGCCTTGCCGTGCAGCGTGATGTCGCCCATCGCGGTGCCCTCGGCAGGCTCGGCGGTGAACATGGTGAATCGATCACCTGCAGCGGCGCCGGCCTGGAAGTACAGCGGCACGCGCGCGCCGGCCTCGAAGCGCTCGAGGAACGCGAACGCGCCGCCGAGCATCATCAGCGTGCTGCTCTGGATCACCTGTGCCGAGCCATCCATGCCGCCATCGAGGATCAGCGGGTTGGTGGCGTGCGAGAACGTCGCCGTCAGCACGTAGTCGCCGGTGTGACCGACATCGGCCGACTGCAGCTGGAAGGTCGTGCCGGTGGTCGCCGGCGTCGGATCGAAGATCGAGATCGCGAGCTTGTCGGCCGAGGCCGGCACGGCGGTCAGCGCGATCGCGCCGGCGATCAGGGCACGCCGGCGCCGGCGCAGCATCATGCCGAGCGCGCCGAGCCCGAGGAGCGTACCTGCTCCCGCGCTACCACCACCCGTGTTGCAACCGCCGCCGCCGTGCGCATCGACGAACACCGCCTGCCCCTCGACACACACCGTCGCTTGCGGCACCGGATCGGGATCGATGAACAGCTGCGCGCGACCGACGAAGCGACCCGGCGTCGCCGACGTGAAGCGCACGTCGTAGCTGCGCTGCGCGGTCGGTAGCAGCTCGTCACCGACGGGGGGCGACGGCACGGTGAACACAGCACCGTTGGAGACGCTGTCACCGTCCTCGCACGACGGGTCGTCGATGATGTCGATCGTGGTGATCGCGAACGTCGTGTCGTTGTTCATGCTCGCGACCAGCAGCGCGTCGTCGATCGTCACCGGCACGCCGACGCCGGTGAAGCCGAGGTCGACGCGCGGCAGCCCGAACTGGACGTTGCGATCGACCGCCACGCCGGTGAACGTCACCACCGTGCTCGGCTCGTCGCGGTCGTCGCTGGCGATCGTCACCGTCGCGTCGGGAGCGGGGCCGATCGCCGTCGGCGTGAACCGCACGCGATAGTCGAAGCTCGCGCCCGGCGGGATCGCCTGCGGGGTGTCGTCGACGATCGCCCACACCATCTCGTCCGTCGTATCCAGCGTCACCGAGCTGATGTTGAGCGTCGCGCCGCCGGTGTTGGTCACCGTGATCGCCCGGATCGGGGCATCCGCACCGGGGTTGCGGAACGTCTCGGGGAACGTCGCGCTCGCGATCTCGATCTCGCGATCGAGGATCAGCGTGTCGAGCGATACCGAGTTGTTGCCGAGCGCCTGGTCCGCGAAGTTCGAGCTCACCGCGAGCACGGTGGTGGCCGTCGTCCCGCTGACCGCGTCGGTATCGACGATGATCGTCAGCTCGGGTGCCACGCCGATCGCGAGGGACGCCAGCGTGCAGGTGACATCCTGACCGACCGCGCCGCACGTCCAGCCGGTCCCCGCGCCGCTGACGAACGCCAGGCTCGCCGGCAACGTGGTGGTGACGTCGACGCCGGTCGCGGTGATCGGCCCGTTGTTGGTGATCGTCGCCGTGTACGTCAGCTGGTTGCCGGCCTCGATCGGCTCGGGGATCGCCGTGGCATCGATCGCGAGATCGGTGGTCGGCGCGACGGTGGTCTGCTCGGTGTCGGTGTTGTTGCCGGGCACCGGATCGGGGGTGGCCGACGCGATCACCGCCGTGTTCGAGATCGTGCCGAAGGTCAGTGGCGCGGTGACGACGATCGAGATGTTCGGAGC
>JAEYYY010000242.1 GCA_023430775.1 Pseudomonadota bacterium | reverse complement strand
ACGCCTCCGTTCATCATCCGCTACAGCGCCTCGAACGTGCCGATCATGCAGGCCGCGCTCGAGAGCGACTCGCTCTCCGAGCAGCAGATGTTCGATTACGGCATCAACTTCATCCGCTCCGAGCTGGTCACCGTGCCCGGTGTCCAGATCCCGTATCCATACGGCGGCAAGCAGCGCCAGATCATGATCGACATCGATCCGGCGCGCCTCCAGTCGGTGAACATGTCGCCGCGCGACGTCCAGGAAGCGCTCGGCCAGCAGAACGTGATCCTCCCTGCCGGCACCGCGAAGCTCGGCACGCTCGAGTACCCGATCCAGGTCGATTCGACACCCGAGACGCTCGAGGACATCGCCGCGCTGCCGATCAAGACGGTCGATGGCCGCACGATCTACATCCGCGACGTCGCCAACGTCCGCGACGGCAACATGCCGCAGACGAACATGGTCCACGTGCTCACCGAGAACGGCGAGCCGCGGCGCTCGCTGCTGATGTCGATCCTCAAGAACGGCGACGCCTCCACGCTCGACGTCGCCGCCGGGATTCGCGATGCGCTGCCACGTGCCCTCGAGCGGTTGCCCGAGGCGGCCCGCGGCAAGATCAAGATCAAGGTGCTGTTCGATCAGTCGGTGTTCGTGCGCTCGTCGGTCGAAGGCGTGGTGGTCGAGGCGGCGATCGCGGCGGGCCTGACCGCGCTGATGATCCTGATGTTCCTCGGCAGCTGGCGCTCGACGCTGGCGGTCGTGATCTCGATCCCGCTGTCGATCCTGTTCTCGATCATCGTGCTCCACGCGCTCGGCGAGACGCTCAACGTGATGACGCTCGGCGGGCTCGCGCTCGCCGTCGGCATCCTGGTCGACGACGCCACCGTCGCGCTCGAGAACCTCCATCGCAACATCGGCCAGCGAAAACCATTCGTCCAGGCGATCGTCGACGGCGCGCAGCAGGTCGCGCTGCCCGCGCTGGTGTCGACGCTGTGCATCTGCATCGTGTTCGCGCCGATCAGCTTCTTGTCGGGCGCGGCGAAGTCGCTGTTCGTGCCGCTCGCGATGGCGGTGGTGTTCGCGATGCTGATGTCATACGTGCTGTCGCGGACGCTGGTGCCGACGATGGTCCACTACCTGCTCGCGCGCGAGGCCGTGCACGGCCACTCCGGCAATCGGTTCAGCGCGGCGTTCGATCGCGCGTTCAACCGGCTCCGCGATCGCTACGGTCGCGCGCTCGCGTGGTCGCTCCATCACCGCCTGTTCTCGGTCGGAGTCTTCGCCGTGTTCATCGCCGGCTCGCTGTCGCTGATCACGCTGGTCGGCCGCGACTTCTTCCCGAACACCGATGCCGGCCTGATCAAGCTGCACGTCCGCCAGGCTCCCGGGCTGCGCCTCGAGGAGGCCGAGAAGCGGATGGCGGCGATCCAGACGACGATCCGCAGCGTCATCCCGCCGTCGGAGATCGAGACCATGCTCGATGTCCTCGGCACGCCGTACTCGGGCATCAACCTGTCGCTCTCCGAGGGCGCGGCGATCTCGTCCGCCGACGGCCAGGTGCTGGTGGCGCTCAAGCCCGACGCCCAACCGACCGAGGACTACATCGCGGCGCTACGCCGCACGCTCCGGGTCCGCCACCCCGACACCACGTTCTTCTTCCTCGCGCCCGACATCTCGACGCAGGTCCTGAACTTCGGGCTCGCCGCGCCGATCAACGTCCAGGTCGTCGGGCCGATCGGCAGCGAGGCCAAGACGCTCGCGGTGGCCGAGAAGCTGGCGGCGCGGATCTCGAAGATCGAGGGCGCCGCCGACGTTCACCTCGCGCAGGTCTCCGATGCGCCCGAGCTGCGGCTGACCATCGATCGCATCCAGGCGCAGCGGGCGGGGCTCAGCGAGCGCGACGTCGCGAGCGACCTGCTGGTGTCGCTGTCGTCGTCTGGCCAGACCGCGCCGACGTACTGGCTCGACAAGCGCGGCGTCCAGTACCTGGTCTCGGTGCAGACGCCGCAGTACCAGATCGACTCGCTCGAGGCGCTCAACAACACGCCGATCTCGACGCCGAGCGGCAAGCCGCAGACCGTCGGCAACGTGTCGACCATCCAGCGCGACAGCGGCCCGGTCAACATCACGCACTTCAACATCGCGCGCACCTTCGATGTCCAGGCCAACGTCGAAGGCACCGATCTGGGCAGCGTGGCCGATGAAGTGAAGGTCGCGATCGAGGAAGCGCGCGCGACGGCACCGCCGGGCACGCGCATCACGCTGACCGGTCAGGCCGAGAGCATGGACAGCTCGTTCGGCGGTCTCGCCTCGGGCCTGGTCGTCGCGATCCTGCTCGTCTACCTGCTGATGGTCGTCAACTTCCAGTCGTGGCTCGACCCGTTCATCATCCTGATGGCGTTGCCCGGCGCGCTCGCGGGCATCGTGTGGATCCTGTTCCTCACCGGCACCACGCTGTCGGTGCCGGTGCTGATCGGCTCGATCATGTGTGTCGGCGTGGCCACCGCGAACAGCATCCTGGTCGTCACGTTCGCCAACGAGCAGCGCGCGCATCGCGAGGCTCGTAGTGCCGCGCTCGCCGCCGGCATGACCCGGCTCCGGCCTGTGCTGATGACGGCGCTCGCGATGGTGATGGGCATGGTGCCGATGGCGATCGGCATCGGTGAGGGCGGCGAGCAGAACGCGCCGCTCGGTCGCGCCGTGATCGGTGGTCTGATCTTGGCGACGGTGACCACCCTGTTCTTCGTCCCCGTGATGTACAGCCTGCTGCGCCGGAGAGCTCCGACGCGGCGCGAGGAGTTGTTGCCGTGAGTGCCCAACCCGAAGTCCCCACCACTGTCACCGGAGGTGAGGGCGAAGATCTCGGCTTCGCACTACCACCACCTGCCAAGGCCTCGCGGATCGGTGTGCTGATCGGCCTGGTCGTTGTCGTCGGCGGCGCGCTGACGTTCGGCTACCTGCGCTATCGCCATGCCCACGGCAACCCGGTCGTGGTCGAGCCGCCGCGCGTCGTCCGCGTCGAGACCGTGAAGCCCACCGCGCTGACCAGCGATCGCGCGCTGTCGCTGCCGGGCACGGTGCGGCCGCTCGAGGAGACCCAGATCTACGCGCGCACCACCGGCTACGTCCGCGCCTGGCACGCCGACCTCGGCGACAAGGTCAAGGAAGGTCAGCTGCTCGCCGAGCTCGACACGCCCGATCTCGCCGCGCAGCTCTCGCAGGCGCGCGCGCAGCTCGCAGCGGCCCGCGCCACCGTCAAGCAGGCGACCGCGCAGCGCGACTACTCGAAGTCGAACAGCTCGCGCTACGAGGGGCTGGCGAATCAGAATCTGGTGAGCAAGGGGCAGGTCGAGGAGACCCAGGCGAAGGCCGCCACCGACGAGGCCACGCTGAGCGCTGCCGAGTCCACCGTCGCGGCGATGGAGGCCAACGTGCGGCGGCTCGTCGAGCTGCAGGGCTTCGCGAAGATCGTCGCGCCGTTCGCCGGCACGATCACCACGCGCTCGATCGAGCGCGGCGCGCTGGTGCGCGAAGGCGGCACCGCGCCGCTGTTCACGCTGGTCGCCACCGCTCCGGTGCGGATCTTCATCGACGTGCCGCAGTCGGTCGCCACCGCCGTCAAGCCGGAGACGCCGGCGACGATCCGCGTGCGCGAGTACGGCGACAAGAAGTTCGCGGGCAAGGTCGCGCGCGCGGCCGGTGCGCTCGACAACGAGCTGCACACGATGACCACCGAGATCCGGGTGCCCAACCCCGACGGCGCGCTGCTGCCCGGCATGTACGTCCAGGTCGAGCTCGAGCTCACCACCCCGCATCGCGTGCTCGAGGTGCCGGCGACCGCGCTGTACGCCGACGACAAGGGCACGCGACTCGCGGTGGTCGACGCGGGCGGCAAGATCCGGTTCACCAAGATCACGATCGAGCGCGATACCGGCGCCACCGTGCAGATCGCCGGCGGTCTGACGGGCGAGGAGAAGATCGTCAAGATCGCCGTGCCGACCCTCGAGGACGGCAGCATCGTCGAAGTCGCGAAGTGATCAGTAGGTGACGCCGACCGTGGCGGCGACGCCGAAATCGCGATCGGCCGCGGCGGTCACGCCACGCGCCATCGCGAGGTCGCCGTTGCCCTTGAACTTGAACGTGATCTGGCTGAAGCCACCGGCGAGCCGGAGCCCGATGCGTTCGGAGAACGCGATGTCGGTGCCGGCCTTGATGTCGAAGCCGAGCACGCTGGCGGCGCCGTAGCTGTCGCCCTTCGCGATCGGTCCGGCGCCCATGATCAGCATGACGCCGCCGCGGCCGAACACGCCGACCTTCGGGGTCACCATCTTGATCGCGCCGAGCGTCGGCACCACCGCCGTGTAATCGACATCGGGAGCGTCGAGCGCACCCGGCGAGGTCAGGGCCGAGCGATCGGCGATGTAGTGCTTCTTCAGGAAGTCGGTGCCGACGACGATGGCGAGCGTCTGGCCCGCGTTGATGCGGTAGCGGGCGCCGACCGAGAAGTGGCCCTGGTCGATCGGAGCCGTCGCGCCGCCCGAGTTGGGGACGGTGATCGCGAGGCCGAACGTCTTCTGGAGCTCGCCGGCGAAGCCGATGCCGGCGGCGCCACCGCGCTTGCCGCCGAACGCGAACGGATAGACCTCGCCCTGGATCATCGCGGCGGTGTTGCGCGTGCCGACGGGCGGCGGCGCCACCATCGTGGTCGCGTAGGTCAGCTTGCGAACGCCGCCGAAGCCGCCGATGTCGACGCGCGCGGCCGTCCACCTGGTGCCCGACGCGTCGTCGTCGGACTTCCGCTTCTTTTTCTTCTTCTTGATCTTGGTCTCGCCGTCGCCGTCGCCGTCGCCGTCGCCATCGCCATCGGCGACGCGGTCTCTCTCGCGATCTTTGTCTTTGTCGCGGTCTTTGTCGCGATCTTTGTCGCGGTCTTTGTCGCGATCCCCACCATCGGCGATGGCGTCGATCTTCTTGAGGATGACCTTCGAGACGTCCTCGCGGAACTTGTCGCTGACCGTCTTGAACTCGACGGTGAAGCGCACCGGCTCGTCCTTGCCCTTGATGAAGATCGCGAGCTTGAGGGTCTGCTTCTTGCCCTCCTTGTCGACCTTGCCCTGGACCACCGCCTGGACCTCGAGCTTCTTGTAGAGCTGCTTCGCCTCGTCGGCGTCGAGCTCCTTGCCGAGGTCGAGCTTGCTCACGGCCTTGCCGGTGGCCTTGACGCCGGTCACCTTGGCGGAGCCGGCGAGGGCGTCGGCGATGGCATCGGCGACGTTGTTGCCCTTGTCGCCCCGGAACGGCGCCACCGCGACTTTCGGCTTGGCCCACGCCGGGACGGCGAGGAGCAGGAACCCGACGACAAGGACGAGGATCCGCACGTTCGTCGAGGATAACCGATAGCCGTCCCGAGTCGCGTGACTTCGCCGTCAGACCCCTCTGGCAGGCTCCGTCACGTGCTGACCGACCCCCAGACCCCAGCAGTGGCCCCTGGAGCCCCACGTCACGAGACCCCGCTCGCGGACGGTTCCGGTGGAACGGAGACCCACCTGTCACAGGTCACCGAGAAGAGCCCCGCGGACGCGTTCGCGAATATCTTCATCGGCATCGCCGGCATGATCGGCGCGGGCAAGTCCACGCTCGCCACCGCGCTCGGCCAGCACCTCGGCATCGATACGTATTACGAGCCGGTCGCGGATAACGAGTACCTCGCGGACTTCTACCGGGACACGCCTCGGTACTCGTTCGCGATGCAGGTGTACCTGTTGAACCGCCGGTTCCAGCAGCACCAGGAGATCATCTGGCGCGGCAGGTCGGCGGTGCAGGACCGCACGATCTACGAGGACTCGATCTTCGCCAAGATGCTCGCGAAGACCGGCCTGATGGACGAGCGCGATTACCGCACGTACCAGCAGCTGTTCCGCAACATGAGCAACTTCATGTGCAAGCCGAGCGTGATCGTGTTCCTCGATGTCTCGCCCGAGTCGTCGGCGGAGCGGATCAAGATGCGGTCGCGCGATGTCGAGTCGGCGATCCCGCTCGATTACCTCAAGGCGCTGCACGAGGGATACGAGGAGTTCGTCCAGTCGATCTCGAAGGTGATCCCGGTGATCCGCGTCGATTACGAGCGGTTCGCGTCGGCCGAGGACATGGCGCAGGTGATCAAGCGCGAGTACCTCGACGCCTCGTTCCTGCGCCGCGCGTCCGCGTTTGATCCGGCGCGCTAGGAAGCGCGCGAAGCGCATGGCCAGCGCGCTAGATCTCGAAACGATCGATCTCGGATCTGGAGCGCAGCACGATCACGCGCTTCGTCGCACGCGCGGCGTCGAGCAGCGCGACGATCTTGGGGCGGCTGCGGCGCTGGTAGCGCCAGATCCACAGCAAGAGCTCGGGTGACGGGAACTTCTCGGGGCAGCCCGCGCCCATGTCGTCGCGCACCCGGCCGCGCGATCGCCACCACCGCGTGAACACACCGGTGAAGCAGTCGCGGCGCGGCAGATCGAGGAACACGATCGTGTCGGCGGCGGGGAGCCGTCGTGCGAGCGTGCCGCTGTAGTTGCCGTCCATGATCCACGCGTCGCGCGCGCACAGCTCGTCGATCCGTGCGGCCCACCCGGCCTTGTCGGGCTCGACCCAGCCCGGCCGCCAGTACTCGGCGTCGAGGTGGATGATCGGGATCCCGAGCTGCGCGGCGAGCCGGCGAGACAGCGTCGACTTGCCGGCACCGCTCGGTCCGAGCACCAGGATCCGCACGGGCGCAGTGTTGCCGATTTCGCAACCGCGACAACCGGCGGCGCGCCAGAACGGCAACGCGTTCCCGTGGCGCACCGGATATCTCCGCGAAGGCACTCGCGCGCCGTGGGCATCGCGCTTGTATGGTCGGCCCGCATGCGAGCTTTCGAAGCGGTCCCGGTGATGTTCCTCGTCGTCGCGTGTGGCTCGTC
>JAEYYY010000198.1 GCA_023430775.1 Pseudomonadota bacterium | reverse complement strand
GTCCACGACTCGCTCGATCATGTCCAGACCGTGGCACCCGACCCCGGCGAGGATGACTCCGGGGTCACGGAGCTGGCGCTGGTGCTCGGCCACTTCATCGCGATGCTCCCCGAGCCGTACCGCGAGGCGCTCGAGCTGACCGACCTCCAGGGCCTGACGCAGGCCGCGGCGGCGGAGCGCACCGGCCTGTCGTTGCCCGGCATGAAGTCACGCGTGCAGCGCGGACGCGCGCAGCTCCGAGGCTTGCTCGAGGCGTGCTGCGATATCGAGCTCGATACCCGCGGCAGCATCATCGATGTCGAGCCGCGGAATCGGCCGGCGAGCCTTCCCGATTGTTGCTCGCGCATCCTTGGCAGCGGTCGCGCGTCTCCCGAGCATGACGAACGAACAGACCCCGAACCCTGAAGCCTCGAACCCCAAGACCTCGGAGGAGACCACCGGATGCTGTGGTGGTCGGGCGCCCGCCGAGAGCGGCGCGTGCTGCGTGAAGGACGCCGTCGCCAAGGCGGCCGGAGAATCCGGCTGCGGCTGTGGCCCGGCGACGCGCGTCAGCTCGCGCTGTTGCTGAGGCGCCGCATGACGTGAGCGGACGACGGGCACAACGACGCGAACTGTGCCGTCGCACGGATCGCCGCGGGTGCCTCGTCACGCGGCACCGCCTCGAAGCCGAGCCGCGTGAAGTAGTCGCGCGCCGTCGTGGTCAGCAGCCACAGCGGCCATCGACGCTCGGCCGCGATCTCGAACACGCGCTCGCACAGGCGTCGCGCGATGCCGCCATCGCGGTGGTGCGTCGCCACGGCGAGCGACCGCAACAGGCCGACACCGTCGCACGCCTGCAGTCCGACGACGCCGACCAGCTCGTCGCCCGCAAACACACCGAACAGCGTGATCGACGGATCGGCCAGGTCGTCGATCGGAAGATCGGAGGCCGCGAGCAGCGCTCGAGCAGCCGGCAGGTGCTCGCCGCCGAGGTCCCGGATGGTCACGAGCACGGCTTGCATGATGGTTGCGACCGCGGCGTGAAGTCGGTTGGTTTCCCGCGCGCGTCGACCGCGATCTCGCAGCACCGATCGAAGGCGTCCCGCAGCTGCGCGCGGCCGCGCTGCACCCGCGACTTCATCGCCGACAGCGACACGCCGACCATGTCGGCCGCTTCCTTCGCGGTGCGACCCTCGAGCTCGACGAGCGTGATCGCCTCGCGATAGGGCGACGGCAGCTGGGCGACGAACATCGACACGCAACCGGCGAGTTGCCGGGCTGCATCGCGATCGTCGTCGTCGTCGGTGACCGGCGCCTCCTGTTCGGCCTCGTCCTCCGCGATGGGATGACGGGCGCGGCTCCGCATGTGCTCGGCGACCGAGCTGCGTGCGATCTGGAACAGCCACGACGTGAAGCGCTCCTCGTCGCGCAGCTGCGAGAGGCCGCGTTGCATGCGGACGAACACGTCCTGCATCACATCGTCGACCTCGGTCGGAGCCACGCGACGCGCGATGAACGGCCGCAGGCGCGCGGCGACATCCTGCCAGGGAGCGGGCGACTCGGTCACGGGCAGCAGCCGGGCTCGCAGCAAGGGGCCGCCTTCTCCGCACCGCGCCGCGCTTCGATCGTCGCGGACGCGATGTACTTCGAGGCGCCTTCGAGCCACGACTCGACGATCTCGGCGCTGCGCGGCGCGATCGTCACCTCGATCGACTTGAAGCCGGCGTTCGCGAGCATGCGCTTGACGTCGTCGAGCAACGCCGCGCCACCGATGCAGCCCGCGATCGAGGCCGCCGCCGTGCGGAGCTCGTCGGGGATCGGGGCGATCGCCACGACGTCGCTGATCGCGAGCCGGCCGCCGACGCGCAGCACCCGGAACGCCTCGTCGAACACCTGCTGCTTCTCCGGCGACAGGTTGATCACGCAGTTCGACAGGATGACGTCGACCGTGCCATCGGCCACCGGCAGATGCTCGATCTCGCCGAGGCGGAACTCGACGTTCTTCGCCTCCAGCTTCCGCGCGTTCCCGCGTGCCCGGTTGATCATCTCCGGCGTCATGTCGACGCCGATCACCTTGCCGGTGGGGCCGACCGCCCGCGCCGCGAGAAACGAATCGAAGCCGCCGCCCGAGCCGAGATCGAGGACGGTCTCGCCGGGACGCAGCGACGCGATCGCGGTCGGGTTGCCGCATCCGAGCCCGAGGTCCGCGCCATCGCCCACCGCCGCCATGTCGGCCTCGCTGTAACCGAGCATCTTCGACTGGTCGCTCGGCATCACCGCGCAGCAACCGGGCGCGCAGCCGGCGCCGCCGGTCGACACCTTCGCGTAGTGATCCCGCACGATGTTGCGGGTCTCGTCAGAAATCGCGTCGCTCATGACTTCAGCCTCCTATACCAGGGACGGGGATCGGGGAGAAAGGACGCAGACTTTCTGCCCGGCGGACTTCCTAGCAAATTCCCACGAGTTCGGCGCGGGCCCCCTCGAGCCGGTCGCGGATGACATCCCGGGCGGTGCGAAACCGGCGGAGCAGGGCGTCCCGCCCGAGGCTGGGGTCGGCGCTCGCCGGATCGGGAATCGGCCAGTGCAATCGCTTCGCCTTGCCGAGGAACACCGGGCAGACCTCCTCGGCGCACAGCGTGATCACGATGTCGACGTTCGCGGGGTCGACGTCATCGACCGACTTCGACGTGTGCGTACCGAGGTCGATCCCCACTTCCTTCATCACCTCGATCGCGTACGGATTCACGTGCGATGGCTTGCTGCCCGCGCTGGCGATCACGGCCTGATCTCCATACAGCGATCGCGCGAGCGCTTCGGCGAGCTGGCTGCGCGCCGAGTTGGCGACACAGAGAAACAGGATGTGGGGAGGTCGAGTCACGGGCGCTCCTCGTGTAGTCATCGAAACAGTAACGCGCCCGGAGTACTTCGAGGTTGGTGGCACGAGCTGCGCCACGACCCTGGGATCAGGTCGATTCCGCTCGCGCGCGCTTGGAGTCCAGCGGAGCACTGGGTCAGACGCAAGTTGATCAAGTTGGCGTGTCCGAGTGTCGGACAAACCGGCAACGGAGCACTGGGTCAGACGCAAGTTGATCAAGTTGGCGTGTCCGAGTGTCGGACAAACCGGAAGTCACGCGGTCGCAGCGGAGCACTGGGTCAGACGCAAGTTGATCAAGCTGGCGTGTCCGAGTGCCGGACAAACCGGGAGTCACGCGAGGGAGCAAACGGGGTCAGGCGCAAGTTGATCAAGTTGGCGTGACCGAGTGCCGGACAAACCCGGAGTCACGCGAGGGAGCAAACTGGGTCAGACGCAAGTTGATCAAGTTGCCCGTCCGAGTGCCGGACAAACCGGGAGTCACGCGAGGGCCAGAGTGTCAGGGTGACGGCCTAGATAGAGGCCATGCTCATCGAAACACCCCTTCACCATGAGAGGAATCCCTCGAGGTGAGAGATGCCGCGCGCCAGCCCTCATCGTCGCGCTCTGGAGCGCGGTTCGCGGCGACCGGTCGCGAATAACTACCGCGGCTCCGCGCTGACGCATCAGCTGCGGAACGAGGTACGCTCGCGTGGAGCGATGCACTTCAGTGACTCGTCGACATCGCGGGCGCTGCTCGCTCTTGCCGACCGCCTGGGAGCCGATTCGTCGAAGATCCGGCGCGAGCTCGGCATCGACGACGCCGACCTGGTGCGTGGGGCGCCACCACTCGAGCTCTCGCAGGCTCGCCCGCTGTGGCGAGCCGTGGCCATCGAGACGGATCGCGATGACATCGGCCCGCTGCTCGCCGAGACGATGCCGATCGGCTCGTATGGCCCGCTCGAGTTCGCTGCCTGGGCGGCACCAACGTTCGGCGAGTCGCTCGAGCTGATCGCGCGCTTCACCCGGGTGACCCCGTTCATGCCGGATCTGGAGATCTCGATCGCGGGCGACGACTGCGCGATCGCGATCGTCGGTCCTCCCGACGTGCCGCGCGAGATGGTCGAGTTCACGATGTCGTACCTGGTGCTTCGGTTGCGTCAGGCGACCGGGCTCGCCACGCCGTTCTCGTCGATCGAGCTCGCGCATCCGGCTGCTCGCAATCCGTCGACCCATGCGCGCATCTTCGGCTGTCCGTTCGTGTTCGGTGCGGCCCGGAGTGCGATGCGGTTCTCGCGGCAGTCATGGACCCATCCGATGGAGAGCGGCGATCGCTTCACGTTCTCCCAGCTTCGCAAGGCGCTCGACGACATGGTGGCGCGCGAGCGCGGGCTCGTGATCACGGTCCATCACGACGGCAACTGGATCCAGGCCGGGAACGCAGCCCGCATCGCGCTGCACCGCCGCGGGGCCCTACGGAGGATCATGCTCGCGCTGGTCACGCGTCACGAGCGTGAGCCTGGACAGCCCCTCGCGCGCGACGAGCTGTTCGCGATCGGCTGGCCGGGCGATCGCGCGCTCCCGCGCAGCGCGTCCACACGGCGATCTGGGAGCTGCGCAAGCTCGGCATGCGCGACGCCCTCAGCGCACGCGACGATGGCTACGTGATCGATCCGAGCGTGGTGGTTCGACGCGAGGCGTGAGCCCTCACTTGCACGCAGACACCTTGCCGTACGGGGATCGCGCGCTCGCCAAGTCGAGTCGGCCGCGCAGCACACGGCGATCTGGGAGCTACGCAAGCTCGGCATGCGCGACGCCCTCAGCGCACGAGACGATGGCTACGTGATCGATCCGAGCGTGGTGGTTCGACGCGAGGCGTGAGCCCTCGCCGAGGCGGCCGCGCAGCGCGTACACATGGCGATTTGGGAGCTGCGCAGCTCGGCATGCGCGACGCCCTCAGCGCACGCGACGATGGCTACGTGATCGGATCCGAGCGTGGTGGTTCGACGCGAGGCGTGAGCCCTCACTTGCACGCAGACACCCGGAAGCTCGATATACCCTTGCCGTACGCCGGACCCCACTTGCCGTTGCTGAACTTCGCCTCGAGCTCGCGCCCGTAGACACGGCAGAAGGTCTCGCCGTCGATCTTGACGAGGACCTGCACGGAGCGGCTGCGGCTCACCGGGCGTTTCGTGTAATCGGTCTCGACCGACCAGTCGTGGAACGCCGCCACGCGCAGGACCTTGCCTTTCTCGAGCTCACCTCCCGGCTTGTAATCGCCGGCGATCTGCGCGGCGATCTGGCCGACGGCAAGCTTGGCCCGCGGATCCCACCGCGAGGTCCTCGCACCTTCGGCGAGCGCGTCGCGGTAGCCGGTCGTCGCCGCGCTGATCGGTTCGAGCCACGCCTCGTCGACCACGAGGCCGAGATCCTTGCCCGCGGCCTCGAACCTGGTGCGCATCGCCGCGATGGCGTTCGCTGGCGCGAGCATGTACTGGTGCGTCCCGATCTCGATCGACTCGCCGGCCTTCGCCTTCTCGACCGTCTGCTGGAACGATGCCGCCTCGCGCGCGACGTCATTGCGCACCTGGAGCTCCAAGTACTTCCCGCCGAGCTCGCGATACCTCGCCGCGAGCGGGCAGCCGACCGCCGGATTGCGGTACGTGTCGCCGGCAGCCGCAAGGCTCGCCAGGTTCTTCACCTTGCACAGCTCGTCGACTGACTTCACCTGGGCGATCCCGGCGAGGGTCCTCGCCACGGTGTCGGCGGTCCGCGGTTCGAGGGAGGCGGGCTTGCGGTCGATCGTCTGCAGCAGCTCCATCGCCTCGTGCACTCTCGACACGGCCGAGCTGTACTCGTACACGAGGTTATCGACGGCCTTCTTGTCGGCAGCGTCCTTGGCCAGGGCACCATCGGCGGCGGCGAGGCGTGCCTTGGCATCGGCGAGGAGCTTGTTCCACCGCGTGAGATCCCAGGCCGCGTCGGCCTTCTGGATGCGTGCGAGAGCGGGCTCCACCATCTGGATGGACGTGCGTGCTCGCTCGCGGGCGGCGCGGTCCTTGGCCCAATCCGCCTTGTCGGCGAGATTCTTCTCGAGCCGGTTGATCGCACCCTGCGCGAGAACGATCTCGTCGCGAGCCGGGCTGCGCTTCGGATCGGGATCCGCGAGGACCGAGGTCGAGGACATCACGAGCGCGAGTAGAAGAGTGATCGTGGGTGACTTCTTCATGGGGGCAAAACACATACGGCCCCGGTCCGCGAACGCACACTCAAGGTTTCTCAAGTCGGCCGGCTTGGTGGGGTTCCATACCCTCCAAACAGCCGCCATCGACGAGCACGACTCACTCTTCGCTGAAGTCGGAGCCTGGGTCAGACGCAAGATGATCAAGTTGGCGCGTCCCGAAGCCGGAGCAAGGGTCAGACGCAAGTTGATCAAGTTGGCGCGTCCGAGTTCCGCGCGGCGGGGAGCAAGGGTCAGACGCAAGTTGATCAAGTTGGCGCGTCCGAGTTTTGGACAAAACCGGGAGTCACGCGAGCGCACGCGAGGGAGCAAGACGCAAGTTGATCAAGCTGGCGCGTCCGAGTTCCGGACAAACGAGAGTCACGCGAGCGCACGCGAGGGAGCAAGGGTCAGACGCAAGTTGATCAAGCTGGCGCCGTCCGAGTTCCGGACAACCCGAGAGTCGCGCGAGGGCCAGAGTGTCAGGGTCACGGCCTAGATAGAGGCCATGCTCATCGAAACGTCCCTTCTCCATGACACGAATGCCTCGAGGTGAGAGATGCCGCGCCAGCCCCGTAGCTTTGCACCCGGTTACGTCTACCACCTCATCTCGCGTTTCGTCGATCGCGAGTGGTTCATCCAACAGGAGGAAGAACGCGCCAGTTACCTAGCGCTCCTCGGTCGCGCACTCATTGCCTCCGATTGGCGATGCCTTGCCTACGCCATCATGAGCAACCACATCCATCTCTCGATGATCGCCGGAGCCGACTCGCTCGACAGCTGGATACGACGCGTGCATTCGCCATTCGCAAACATGATGAACGACACGTACGACCGGATCGGGCCGATGTTCGTGCGCGGACCCAAGGAGCGCTCGGTGTCGTGGGAAGGCGTGGGAGCTGTGATCGCGTACATCCACAACAACCCCGTGCGTGCGGGCGTCGTCGACGAACCATCCAAGAGCACGTGGACGAGCCATCGTGCCTACCGTCAACTCGAACCGGCTCCGGCGTGGCTTCACGTCGATGAAGGAATGAAGCTGGCGGGATTCAATGACCCGAAGGAATTTCATCGTTGGGTGATCGAGCCTGAACGAAAGCGATTCGATGATGTGTTCGAGATCGAGATCGAAAATGAGATCGACGCTCCGGTTAAGGTGGAGAACGTAGCGATCGATCCGAACCGGATCGTGGTCGCGGTGGCACTCGAGCTCGGAATTTCTCCGCTGCAGTTGTGTTCACGGCGACGTTACGACACCGAGGTGATCGGTCGTGGCGCGGTGGTGTTCTGCGCGCAAGCATTCGGACTGACCGGCACCCAGACAGCGCGAGCGCTGCAGATCTCTCCGCAGGCGGTCTCGTTACTGCGAACGCAGGGGATTTCTACGAACGCGATGTTGGTGGGCACCCGCGCTCTCCGGCGACTCGAAGCGGAGGGAGCCGCAAGCGACGTCGAGCGTGTCCGGTTATCAGGACCATGACGTGCGTCTGACCCTTTGATCCCGCTTGCCCCTGCGTTCGTCCGGGTATCGGACGGGCGAGCTTGATCAACTTGCGTCTGACCCTTTGCCCCTCCGCCTAGCTTCGTCCGGGTATCGGACGGGCGAACTTGATCAACTTGCGTCTGACCCTTTGCGATCGCAGCGGCCTCCCTCGTTCTCGCAGCGTTGGAGCGCGCGGGTCTCGAGGGCGACGGCTTGGGTGTTCGTCTCGCGGTCCATCTCGCTTCCGACCAGCGCGACGCCGATGCCTCCATGGCTCGTCGCACTCTGCTGGAAGCTCGCCCACGCGCGTTCGAGGTTTGCGATGACCTCGGGCTCGATCAACGTCGCGTAGAACGACGCGTCGCACTCGAACAAGCTTGTTCCGGTACAGCCGGCCGCGAGAAGGCGTTGGCTGTCGCGGATGAGCGCTCCGGGAATCGAATACGAGGTCTGACAGGTGCTGCAGTTGACCTCGACCTCGACATGAGACAGCAGATCGCTTGGGCTCTCGGCGTCGTGACCGATCATGCCGATCGATGGTGCACCGGTCGTGCCAGCCGCACGATCAGCGCCCGGATATCCGAAGACGCCGCGCCATGTGGTGCAGGTTCCCGCGATCCATGTCGAGCCGGCGCGCGGCCTCGGCCCAATTGCCCCCGGTCTCCTCGAGCGTGTTCATCACCGCTTCGCGCTTCAGCTCCTCGACCGCGTCCCGGAGCGACACCTGACCGCGCGCGACCCGCTTCGCGAGCGAATCGCGAACCGCTTCGACGGCTTCGCTCGCTGGCTTCGTGCTCGGATCGATATCGGCGGCATCGATCCGGATCGCTCCCGGCGACTTCGAACGTAGCTTGGCGCGGAGCACGGCGCGCGCGAGCGCGTGATCGAGCTCGCGCACGTTGCCCGGCCAGTCGGCGGCTTCGAGCGCGGCGAGCGCCGCCGGAGTCAGCGCGACGTGAGGCAGGCCGAGCTGGACGCGGTGGCGATCGAGGAAGAAGCCCGCGAGGATCGCGATGTCCGAGCGACGCTCGCGCAGCGGTGGCATCCGCAACGGGAACACGTCGAGTCGGTGATAGAGGTCGGCACGAAAGCGACCTCGGGAGACCTCCTGGTCGAGGTCGCGGTTCGTCGCGGTCAAGATGCGAACGTTGACATGGATGGCCTTGTCGGAGCCGACACGCTGAACCTCGCCCTCTTGCAGCGCGCGGAGGAGCTTGGCTTGGGCTCCGAGCGGCAGCTCGCCGATCTCGTCGAGGAAGAGCGTGCCGCCATCGGCGATCTCGAACTTGCCAGCGCGGTTCGCGACAGCGCCGGTGAACGCGCCGCGCACGTGGCCGAACAGCTCGCTCTCGATCACCCCATCGGGGAGCGCGGCGCAGTTGACCTGGATGAACGGGGCCTCGCGACGTCGCGATCCGTGGTGGATCGCTCGCGCGGCGAGCTCCTTTCCGACACCGGTCTCGCCGAGGATGAGGACCGGGAAGTCGGTGGTCGCAACTGCATCGATCTCCTGCCTCACACGTTCCATCACGGGACTGACGCCGAGCATCTGCGAGCCAGCGGGGTCGCCACCGCCTCGCGTCAGCTCCTTGACGACGAGGCCGCGTTGCTCGGCGAGGCGCTCGATCGTCTCGACCATCCGCGCGGTGCGCAGCGCGGCACCCGCCAGCGCGCCGAGCGAGATGAGGAACTCCTGATCGAGGCCATCGAACGCATCGGTCGCGATCGCGTCGGCGGTCAGCACGCCGACGACGTGACCATCCGCCACCAGCGGACATCCCAGACAATCGTGCACGTCTGCGAGCACGCCCGGCGTCCCTTCGACCAACCCGTCGAACGGATCCGGAAACTCCGAGTCGGCGGGAAACCGGATCGGCCTCTCGCTCTGCAGAATGGCGCCGAGGCGCGGATGCTGGGCGGGTGGGAAGCGCATCCCGAGCACCTGCTTCGATAGGCCGAACACCGCGAGCGGGACGAGCTCGCCATCGCGCAAGC
This sequence comes from Pseudomonadota bacterium, assembly GCA_023430775.1. Taxonomy (GTDB): domain Bacteria; phylum Myxococcota_A; class Polyangia; order Haliangiales; family Haliangiaceae; genus JABFXX01. Next base: position 3,052 of record JAEYYY010000198.1, on the reverse strand, counting down.
TCAACAGCGCCGTCGCGTCGCACGGGATCGCGGATCGCACGACGTCGAGCAGGCGCTCGTATCGGTCGGCTGCGCGCAAGCTCTCCGTCAGGTCCACCGCGATCTGTTGGAGCGCACGTGACGGGAGCATGTGTGATTCGTACAGCGGCGTTGTTCGAACAACAACGCGGCTCGTTGTCGCAAGCACACGAGCCTAGCGATCACGGTTGGTTGCGATTGGAGAGCGACCTGCAAGAGCTGGCCATCATGCAAGTCACGACGACCTCATTGGGCGACCTCGCCCGTGCGAATCCATCTGCCACCAGGGTGTTCCTGCGCCACCGGCTCGACTTCTGCTGTGGAGGCAGACAGACGCTCGCGGAGGCGTGCGAGAAGAGCGGGCTCGACACCGCGCGCATCGTCGAGGAGCTCGAACAGGAGGCGTCACGCGGCGCATCCTCTCCGAGCTGGGACGAGCGATCGCAAGCCGAGCTCGCCGATCACATCGAGAGCCACTACCACGTCGCGCTTCGTCGCGACCTCCCTCTACTGATCGAAGCCGCACGCAAGGTCGAGCGCGTACACGCGCAGAAGCCCGCCGTCCCCTCGGGGCTCGCCGACGTGCTCTCGGACTTCTTCACCGAGATGCAGCAGCACATGACGAAGGAGGAGAAGGTGCTGTTCCCGATGATCCGGCGCGGCGCGCAAGGCCAGGCCGTCTACATGCCGGTTCGCGTGATGGAAGGGGAGCACGACTCTCATCGCGAGCAGTTGCTCAAGATCCGCGAGCTCACCGGCGACCTTCGCGTGCCTCCGCATGCCTGTGCAACCTGGACCGCGCTCTATCACGGGCTCGAGCACCTCGAGACCGAGTTGATGGAGCACATCCACCTCGAGAACAATGTCCTGTTCTCGCGCGCGACCCGAGAAGGGTGAGCTCGATGAGCCCGAGTGCAGTGCTCGATCGGATCATGGAACACCACGACTACGTCTGGGCGCGACTTCCGTTCGTGCCGGCGATGGCCATCGCCATCGCACGCAGGCGACGCGACTCCTCGACCGACGAGCTCGCCCGGCTGGTCATCGAGCTTCAAGGGATGGTCCTCGATCACCTCGCTCGCGAGGAACGCTCGCTGGCCGGCCAGGATCGGGCCGGCGATCAACTGCACGCCGACCATGTCTCGATCGGGTTGATGCTCGGTCGCATCCACGCGCTCGCCGCGAGTTGCCAGTGTAGCGCGGAGCCCGCCATCACCGATCTCGAGCGGGCATTCCGCAACGAGCTCGCACTGCTCTACGAACACGTGACGTCGCAGATCGGGCTCGAGGAGGCGCTCGCTGAACGTGCCGACGAACACGACAACTGATGCTCGCGTAACAGAAGAAGAGGAGGTCAGATGACCAAGCCCAGCTCGATCACGGACGGAGCAACATTCGATCTCGCCCTCGCGGATAGCGAGTTGCGATCCGCGGATGCGTACAAGCTAGACGGCCACACGGCGCGCACGCTCGTTCGCGAGCCCACGATGCGCGTGGTGCTGATCGTGATGAAGGCCGGCGCGAGGATCGCGGAGCACCATGCTCAGGAGACCGCCTCGATCCATGCGCTGACCGGACGCCTCCGGCTCCAGCTGTCGCAGCGCGCGATCGATCTTCCCGCCGGTCACGTGCTGGTCCTCTCGCCACAACTCGCGCACGACGTCGAAGCCATCGACGACGCCGCCTTCCTCCTCACGCTGGCTCGCGGCGACAAGATCTGATCCGAACACCCGACCGATTCACGTCCCCGCCGGAGGTCCACGGCGCGGAGCTCCGCGCGCCCGAGTCGAGGTTCTCGGCGCCGAGCCGGATCGCCTCGAGTGCGGTCGCACTGCGCTGGCGCAGCTTCGCAGCCGTCGGTATCGCGCGCCGGCGCTCCGGCTTCACCGCGCGTCTTCGCGATCTGCGCAGCGCGCGTCTCCTCGATGGAAACTCGTCACCGGGTCGAGGACACTCGTGCCAATGCCGATCACCGTCCGCCTCCCGCCAGACCTCCACGGCGCGGAGTTTCGCGCGCCCTCACTCCGCGATGGCCAGGCCGTGGAGCCGGGGCAACCGCTCGCCTCGTTCAAGCTCGACGAGCGAGTGGTCGTGATGCCGTCGCCCGTCGGCGGTGTCGTGCTGCGCACGCTCCTCAGCGAGGAGATCGAATGTCGCGCCGGCGATCCCATTGCCCTCGTGGGCCAGCCCGGCGAGGTCCTCGGCTACGAGCCGGACCGCGTCGAGTGCGTGCGTTTGCGCCTGCTCGATCGCTGCGAGGAGTGCGGCAACGACTATCCGATCAACGGCCTCGTGCAATCCGCGCGCTGCACCCGCTGTGGCGACGTGCGCGCGATCCCCAAGCCGTTCTGGCGCAGCGCCGCCGAGGACGTCAACAACGCACGCGTCCCCGGTGCGCGCGGCGGTGGCGTGACGCTGGGCGGACCGACGGTCGACTGTCGCGGCATCCCACCGATGTGCCGCAAGTGCCACACGCTCCTCACCATCGATGCCGTCGAGCGCGCGCATGCCGACGCCACCACCCACGACCGCGCATCGATTGCCTGCGCACAGTGCGGCGAGCCCCACGCCGCCCGCCACCCGCCGGCGTGGTCGCGCGAGGTGTTTCCGGATGCCACGTTCGTGGTCGGTGAGGTCACGGGCGAGGTGCTCGCCGAGGCTCCGAAGCCCGTGGTCTTCAAGTGCCCGTCGTGCATGGCCTCGCTCCAGATCGCTGGTGAACGGCGCATCGTGCGCTGCCAGTACTGCGAGTCCGACGTCTACCTGCCCGACGATCTGTGGTTGCACTTCAACCCGGCATCGAAGCGCGCACTGTGGTGGATGCTGTTTCAGCCGCGGCGCCGACGCTGATTCGTGATGAGCACCCGTAGGCAACCTTTCGCTGTCGTCCAACCCGAGGGTTGCGTGTGTGGCAACCTGACGTTGATCGGCACGATAGCGCGCTGGAATTCGTGAAATGGTGCAAGAGCGATCAGCCTTCACTTCGCAAGACCGATGGGCCGATCTTCGAGGTGGTCGGCGAGACCTACGCTGC